>NZ_JBNYXW010000004.1:0-333826 GCF_051380875.1 Janthinobacterium woesei | reverse complement strand
TCGTTTGCCATTTGCGCGTCCAAATATCGAAAGTAAACGCCTTTCTTGGCAGGTTTACAAGCAATATTTTTGCCCTATGGCCTAACCGACCACTTATCCTTCATGCAATCGCCCTGGGACTTAATGCGGAATCTAGGGTAGTCAACTTGTCCGGTGCTACACTCGGCGCAGGCGATTGTCCGGCTAGCCGGATTCTAGACAAGTCATTCTCCCTTCGACAGCATACGAGATCATTCGATGACCAATCAACGAGTACCGATGTACCCTAGAGACGGAGGTGGATCTTTCAAGCTTCCGTCTACAAAGGAAGGCGCAATCCAGCGTATGGTGCATCTAGGTGATTTTATGGAAGTCTACACCCCCGAGGAAAGCTTCAAGGTACAAACCCCGGAGTCGGTTGACCCAGCTCGCACGAACGCAAACGCCATGTGGGTGGTTGCGAAAGTTGCAGACGTAGGCTCAGCATCGCCCATAGTAGCGCGAACAATAATCCAAGCACACGACATTTTGCGAGACCGCATGGTATTAAAAGACGATGCTCGCATAGCTGTCCACAAGTTGATGCACAAGATAAAGAATAGTCTTCTTCAGTGTGAACTGGCGCAAGACATCTATCTAGAGTCGGAACACAAAGCTGGTGATCTATTCAGTAGTACGGATCAGCCAGCGAATGAAAAGGCCTATAAAAATTTTCCAGTTGTGCCAGCCATAGACGAAAAAATAACTAATTTCTTAACTCCCGCACGACGCGTAGTAACTGACGTACTTCAAGTTCCGGGTTTTTTCTGGGATCTAAAGAGGCAGCATAGTACGCTTGATAATCTAATCACTAAGGAGCTGATACCACTTCTCGGAAGAGATCATCGTATGGTAGATTTTTTTACGTCGATAGTTCCTGATATCTCAAGAATCGTCAATTTTAGAAACGGCCAGGAACATGTCAGCACGACTAAAGGCACTCCGCTCGTTATAAGGAATTTTTTCCTGCTCCCCACAAATGAAGTGCATGTCCCTATCTGGAATCTGGAGGATGAACAGCCAACATCGATAGTTGATGAATTACCTATAATGCTTAATAATCTTTTGATCTTCGCTGAGACGATGTTGATTGCTTGTATTGAGTCAAACTTGCCAGACTTTCCGCCGATGCTTATGCAGCAGATCGAGGTACCGAAGCCCCTTTGTCCAGTAAAATACCAGCTAGTAGTAGATGCTAGTAAATTTCAGCTCCGCACAAACAAGACCTAACTGTTAAAGCTATTACAGAACATGATTGAAGTACCAGCATCAACCGCACAAAACGGCGCATTTAACCACACGAGTTATCCGAAGTAAGCAATGGGATTACAAGACACAGAAAGAAACCTATCAAGATAGCTTCGATTGGGGTATTGGCTGAGAAGCGCTCGCCTGTAGCGCATTGCACAGTTAGATCGAAAAGCCAGATGAGTAAAGCAGTCGCATCAATGCCATTAGTCGATGGCGGCGAGTTGTTCAAGTGGTGAAGAAGTGAATTACGTGATCGTGGAAATTGTGAAATACGACGCGGAAAAATTTCACAAATTTCGTGCAGAATTTGCACAAAAGGTCTTGATGCCTGGAAATCCGCATGTTTCCTAGCTTTCTGCCGATCCTCTAGTTAGTCCTTGTAATCCACCGTGCCTGCTCCCCATGGTTGAACCGCCTGTGGGAAGAGTACACGAATTGGCCGAAAGACAGCGGGCGCACAATACAACAGCGCCCGCGGGACACGGGTCGCACGGGCGCCTGAAAGGGGCATGGGGAACGCTTAGCGCACCTGGCGCAGCGACATCAATGGCGGCGTGGAGGTTGGTTTGGTTCGTGCCTGCCATTACCGCCACGGCGCACTTCGCGTACCGAGGAAATCGCATCGTTCATCGGCACGGTCTTGTAGCGGCCCGGTTGCAGCACGCGGCAGCCGCCACGATATCTGGCATCCTTGCACACTTCCCAGGTGCCCGAGCGCACGATCACGCTCGATGTTTTGTCATTGAAACCCTGGCGCGACAAATCGCTCGCATCGGAACGCACGCTCAGGCTGCGGCCGTGAAAATTGGCATCCTGGAACAAGATAATCTCACCGGCAAAGGCGGCCACAGGGGCAAGAAAAGCGGCGGCGCAGAACAGGACAGGCCGGAAAGATCGAAACATGGGACCTCCAAGAAATGAATGATATTTACGCCAGTGTAGACCAGGCGGCAGGCGGCGAGTGTAACGATGTCAGCACACGCCAGGGAATGTAAAAACCGCCTGGCGGGATATACCCGGCAGACGGCCTGTCAGCATGACGCCATGGGAAAATCAGCGCACGCGGCGCAGCGAGGAAATCTGGTTTTCCAGGCCGTTCAGGCTGCCATACTGGCCCGGCCCGATCACTTCGCAGCGGCCGCGGAAGTGCGAGTCGCTGCACACTTGCCACTCGCCCTCGTTGACGACGATGGACGAAGCACGGTCGTTAAAGTTGAGGCGCACCAGGTCTTCCGCGTTGCTGTCCAGCGCCAGCGGTTCGCCGCGCATGCCCGCATCGGGGAACAGCAGGATGGCGCCGCGCTGCTGGTATTGTGGCTGCAGGTTCTGCTGCTCATATTGCTGCTCATATTGCTGCTGGCGCCGCGCTGCGCGTTCGTCGACCATGCGCGCCGACGAGACGCGTCCATCGAGGCCGCGTCCCAGGTCGTCGTGGCGGCCAGGGCCAAACACGCGGCAGGTGCCCTGGAAATTCGAATCGCTGCACAATTGCCAGTAGCCATTCGAGATGGCGATGCTGGTGGTGCGGTCGTTGAAGCCGATACTGATGAAATCGTCCGCGTCGCGGTTCAGGCGCGCCGAGCCGCCATTCTGGCCCGCGCCCGAATACACTTCCAGGGTCGAGCCGCGGCCATAGCCGCCATTACCGCCATAGCCACGATCGGGATCGCGTCCCGGGCGCCCGTAATCATTGCCGCGCCCCGTTTCGCGCACCGAGGTGATGGCGTCATTCATGCCCGGCAGCGAGCGGTATTCGCCCGGCCCCAACGTCTTGCAATTGCCGCGAAAACCGGAATCGGTGCACACATCCCAGCTGCCCGAACGCACCAGGATGCTGGAGGCCTTGTCGTTGAAGCCCAGGCGCGACAGATCGTCCGTTGTTTCGCGCACGGTCACCGCGCGGCCACGGAAATTATCATCCTCGAACAGGGTGATTTCGCCTGCATGGGCGCCGAGATGGATGAGGAAAGTGGCTGCACACAGCAGGGCTTGGCTAAGCGGGCGGTTCATGGGGAAGGTCTCCGTTAATTAATGTCTTGCTACTCTTGCCAGTGTAGCCGCCTGATGGAAAAACGGTGTAACAAATGTGGGGAAATACACAATAATTTGTTACCAAAAGAAAATGCCACCCGCGCCGGCATGCGGCTGCACGGGGGGACAAGTTGGCACAATATCAGTAGAATCGCGTGTTTAGTCACCGTCGCTGCCCATGCCCCACACTACCTCGTTCACCCTGCCCGCCATCCGCACAGAAGTTTCCTCGCTGTGGAAGCTGGCCTGGCCCATCCTGATCGGCCAGCTGGCCACCGTCGGCATGGGGGCGGCCGACGTGGCCATGACGGGGCACACCAATCCCGAGGAGCTGGCGGCCGTGTCGCTGGGCGCGGCCATCTGGTCCATCGTGCTCATCACCGTGAGCGGCATCATGATGGCGATCAATACGCTGGTGGCGCATGAAATCGGCGCGGCGCGCCACGACAAGGTGCCGCACATCGTGCGCCAGTCGCTGTGGAAGGCGCTGGCCGTGGGCCTGGTGGCGTGTTTGCTGACGAACATGGCGGCGCTGGTGTTCGACCACCTGATGCTCGATCCTGCCGTCGCGGCCAAGGCCAAGCTGTTCGTGCACATCATCAGCTGCGCCCTGCCGCCGTTCGCCGCCTACCGCGCGCTGTACGGCTACAGCACCAGCATCAACCAGACCAAGCCCGTGATGCTCATCGCACTGGCCGCGCTGGGCCTGAACATCCTGATCAACTATCTGCTGATCTACGGCCACTGGGGCTTGCCCAAGCTGGGCGGCATCGGCTGCGCCGTGGCCACCACCTGCTGCGTGTGGATGATGCTCGTGGCCATGCTGGCCTGGATCAAATACGCGCCCGCCTACCGTCCCACCTACCCGTTCACGCACTGGGAATGGCCGCAAGTGGCGTCCATCGGCCCCATGCTGCGCCTGGGCCTGCCCATCGGCGTGACTTATTTTGCCGAAGTGAGCGCGTTTGGCGTCATCAGCCTGCTGGTAGCGCGCTTCGGCGTGATCCAGGTATCGGCGCACCAGATTGCCCTCAATTTCTCGTCCGTCGTCTTCATGGTGCCGCTCACCTTCGGCATCGCGCTGGTGACGCGCGTGGGCCATGCCGTGGGCGAAGCCAATTTGCGCCGCGCCCGCTTCATCTCGTGGGTGGGCGTGGCCATGTCGCTGACGGCGGCCATCGTCTCGGCCACCATCATCACCGTCTTCCGCCACCAGATCGCGCAAGCGTATACCTCCGACCCGCAGGTACAGGCGCTGTGCGCGCAGCTGCTGCTATTCGCCGCCCTGTTCCAACTGTCCGACGCGACGCAGGTGGCCACCTCGTGCGCGATTCGCGGCTACAAGGTGACGCGCCAGCCGATGCTGATCCAGCTGCTGGCCTTCTGGGGCTTCTCGCTGCCCATCGGCTATGTGCTGGGACTGGCGCCGGCCGGCTTCATCTGGTCGCCGGCCGAGCCGATGGCCGCCGCCGGTTTCTGGATCGGCCTGGTCACGGGATTGACGGTGGCCGCCGTGCTGCTGACCTGGTATCTGAACCGGCTGTCGCTGCGCCGGCTGCACGAAGGCCATTGAATGAACAGGCGGCGCGCAATGAATGCGCGCCGCCTGCCCTGCTTGACCATACAAAGCATCAGCATCCTTCAGTTTCCGCCAAAGTAAAGTAGGCAATCCCCGGCTTATTCCGTGGCCTGCCCTATCGCATTAAACGCCGTGCTCTGGTATCGTTTGCCGTCAAGAATTGTTCTTGACCAATCTTTTACCATCACCGAGACATCCATGCGTTTTATTCTTTGTTTTCTGGCCGCGATGGCCAGTGTTCCCGCATCGGCTGAAAAGCTGACCCTGGAACGCATCCACGCCGATCCTGCGCTGGCCGGCCCCGGCGTGCGCAATCTGAAGGTCTCGCCCGACGGCGAGCGCGTCACGTTCCTGCGCGGCCGCACCGACAACCAGTTCCAGCTCGACCTGTGGGAATTCAAGCTGAAGGACAAGAGCACGCACCGCCTGGTCGATTCCAAGGCGCTGGTGCCGAATGAAACGATTTCGCCCGAAGAGCAGGCGCGCCGCGAACGCGAGCGCACGGCCAGCCTGAACGGCATTCTCAGCTACAGCTGGTCGCCCGATGGCAAGCAGCTGCTGGTGCCGCTGGCCGGCAATCTGTACCTGGTCGATGCGGCCCACCCGGACAAGGCGCGCCTGGTCGCCAAGGGCAATGTTCTCGATCCGAAAATCTCGCCGAAAGGCCGCTACGTGTCGTTTGTGCGCGATCAAAACATCTATGTGATCGACCTCAAGACGGACAAGGAACGCCAGCTGACGACCGACGGCAAGGGCACCATCCACAACGGCGAAGCTGAATTCGTGGCGCAAGAAGAAATGGCCCAGCGCACCGGCTATTACTGGGCCCCGGACGATAGCGCCATCGCGTATAAACGCTATGACGAAGCGCCCGTGCCCGTGGTGCGCCGCTTCGAAATCTTCGCCGACCGCACCGACGTCGTCGAGCAGCGCTACCCGGCCGCCGGCGACCCAAACGTGCTGGTGCAACTGCTGATCGTATCGCCTGAAACGGGCGTGCAGCGCCAGGTGGACCTGGGCACGAACCCGGACATTTACCTGGTGCGCGCCGACTGGAGCGCGGACAGCCAGTCGCTGGTTTACCAGCGCCAGTCGCGCGACCAGAAGACGCTCGACTTGATCGCCGTCAATGCTGCCACCCTGGCGCAGCGTACCTTGCTGACAGAGACATCGACAACCTGGGTCAGCATCCATGACGACCTGCGCTTCCTAGCCAACGGCCAGTTCCTGTGGTCGTCCGAGCGCACGGGCCACAACCATCTGTACCTGTACGACATGAGCGGCAAGCTGCTGCACCCGGTGACCTCCGGCGCATGGGGCATCGACAGCGTGCTGGCGGTGAACCAGAAAACCGGCAAGGTGTTCGTTGCCTCGAACCGCGACGCCGTGATCGACAAGCAGACCTACGCCCTGGCGCTCGATGGCAGCACGGCCGACAAGCCGCAGCGCGTGACCCGCGCCGATGGCTGGCACGACACGACCTTTGCCAGCAACGGCGCCGTCTTCGTCGATACGTATTCCGACCCGGCCACGCCGCCGCAAGTGAGCATCCACCGCCAAGACGGCACGATGGTGGGCTGGCTGGAAGAAAATGCGCTCAACGCCAGCCACCCATACGCGAAATACAAGGCCGATCATTTGCCGACGGAATATGGCACGCTGAAATCGAACGATGGCCAGACCCTGTATTACTCGCTGCTGAAACCGTCGAACTTCGACGCGGGCAAGCGCTACCCAGTCTTCCTGTCGACCTATGGCGGCCCGCACTCGCAGCACGTGGCGCGCCGCTGGGGCAACAACTTCGACCAGTACATGGCGCAGCAGGGTTTTGTCGTCTTCCGCCTGGATAACCGTGGTTCCTCGCGCCGCGAGCGCGCCTTCACGGACGCGATTTATCGCAACCTGGGCAAAGCGGAAGTGGCCGATCAACTGGTCGGCATCGACTGGCTGGGCAAGCAAGGCTTCGTCGACCCGAAACGCATCGGCGTGTTTGGTTGGAGCTACGGCGGCTTCATGACCCTGCGCCTGCTGTCCGCCGCATCAGACAAGATCGCCATGGGCGTCTCGGTAGCGCCCGTGACCGACTGGTCGCTGTATGACACCCATTACACTGAGCAGTTTCTCGGCATGCCGAAGGAAAACGTGGATGGCTACCAGAAGAGCACCGTGTTCGCCCACCTCGACGGCTTGACTTCGCCGCTGCTGCTGGTGCACGGCATGGCCGACGATAACGTGCTGTTTACCAACAGCACGCGCTTGATCGACGCGCTGGTCAACCGTGGCGTGCAGTTCGACCTGATGACGTATCCGGGCGCCAAGCACGGCATCTCGTCGCGCGCGGGCCAGCGCCACGTGTACAAGAAAATCGAAACGTTCTTCAAGCAAAACCTGGGTGTGGCGAAGTAAGTTTGACCTGCATCCAGTAGAAATCAAATAAAAACCGCCGCCTGTCTCGCGACAGGCGGCGGTTTTTTTATGCTTGCGCCAGAATTACGGCTTGCGCGTGACCGTTTCTACGGCATCTTTCACATCGCCAACTTTCTTTTGTACCTTGCCTTCGACCTGGTTTGACAGGCCCTTGGCTTGCTGTTCTTCGCTGCCGACCAGTTTGCCAGCTTGTTCCTGGATTTTACCGCCGACTTCCTTCAGCTTACCTTCGACTTGATCTTTGTTCATGATGACATCCTCACTGTAGTTGGTACCTCTGTGGTCCGGCCTCAGGGGCCGGCACTGCGGCTCACACGCCAGTTCAAAACTGCTTGCTGCGTGTCGATGAGTCCATACTACGCCCGATGTCGCAAAGACTATGTACGCTTCCTAACACATGCTCACTGCAGGTACTCCAGCCCTACTCCAACGCTTACAGCGCCTTGCGCCACACCGTCGCCAGCCACGGCTGTTGCTCGCGCGGCAAGCCTGGCGGCCGGTAATATTGCTCGATCAGGCTAAAACCGGCCGCCTGCACATACGCGGCCCAACGTTCCTCGTCATGGTAGCTGCCATAGCGCGCGCCGTTCCAACCCTCCTGGTTGTGGCCGCGCGGATTCGAGCTGAACAGCACGCCGCCCGGTTTCAGGCACGCATGCAGCGCGCGCAGCACGCCCGGCAAGGCGGCGCTGGGCACGTGGAACAGCACGGCATTGGCGAAGACGCCGTCGAACTGCGCGGCGGGCAGGTCGAGGTTGACAAAATCCTGCTGCCATACGCTGCAGCCGCTGTAGGCGCGCGCCATCTCGACGAAACGCGGGCAGCCATCGACGCCCGTCGCATGGTGGCCCATGGCGGTGAACGCCTTCAAGTCACGGCCCGGGCCGCAGCCCAGGTCAAGAAGCTCCAGCGGAGCGGGCTTATTGATGGCATGCAGCAGCGCATCGATATTCTGGCTGACATCGTGGTCGCGCGTGCCTTCAAAAAACTGCTCGGCGCTGGCGTCGTAATGGGCCAGCGTGCGGCTGGTGATGGCGTGGATGGGGTCTTGCGGTGGGTTCGGCTTCATGGCGCTCCTCATAGATAGCAGCATTTTACGGTGTTGGCGCGCGCTTGTTGCGCAGGTGCTGCTGCGCTCGGCCGGCATAGCCAAGCGAGCATCCATGCAGGTTGTCAGGCGATTCTGGCAAGCCAGGACACTCTTTTGAAATTATTGACACTTTTTTTCAAAAAAACCCTCAAGTTCCGAATGCGGCTGCCGTTAATCTAGACAAGCGGTAATCCATTCACTTTCACGGGTGTGCTCATGACCTCCAACGACGTTCTCTCGATGTACGAAAATATTGCAGGACTGACCAATAACATGGTTGCGGCCGCACGTACGAACGACTGGAATGGCTTGAATACCCTGGAAAACCAGTGCGCCAGTGCCGCCAGCGCCGCCCTGCCAGGCAGCGTGCCTGCCCTCGCTGGCGCCGCACGCCTGCGCAAGATCGATTTATTGAAGCAAATCCTGGCGAATGACCGCGAAATCCGCACCATCACGGAACCATGGATGGCGCAACTGGCCAGCGTGATGCCGGCATCGCGCGCCTGCATGTAAGACGGGACGGCCACGGCGCATACAAGAAAAGCACCCGCGGGTGCTTTTTTTACGTCTGCCGCCATGGCAAGGTGCGCTGCCGTGGCACGCTGCGGCGCGCTACGCGCAATACATTATTTACAAGAGGGGGGGGGGAATTTGGAAGGCGAACCCCAGGTATCTCCTGGCGTCGCCTCGCTGCCGGTTGCATCCGGCGTCCGCGAGCACATCGTTGGCATCGCAGACCGCTTCCAGACCCAGGCGTTTATGCAACGCTACACCTGTTTTCCGCGCCACACTATCGTTGGTGGCTGCGCCAGGCTGGGACTGTTTTGTCGTAGAGCAAGTCCACTGAATTAATTATATCGCCATCTTTAAAAAATTAGCAACACCGCTGCAGCGTTTTTCATGCATTTTTCTCAATATCTTTTTTTAGATCAAATTTTTTCGCGACTTGACCGCATGGCTAGCGCGAAAACGGTGCTGCCACGGACTCGCCGCCCGCCGCTTCCGCCTCATTCACTTCCATCGCCACCGCCTCCGTCAGGACGGGCACCTGCTTCTTGCGTCGGAACGGCTTGCGCAGCAAGACCCAGTATTTCGACGGCGCCGCTGGCTCACCCGCCTCCTTACGCTTGCGCAAGACATACACGATGAACGCCGTCAGCAACAAAAATGCCACTGTGCCACCCCCCAGCCACAGCAAACCATTGCCGCCCGCTTTCTGCTCGGCAACTGGTGGCGGCAAAGGCCTGGGCTTGGCATGCGCTGGCGCAGCATCACCCGGCACGGCGGCGCGCGCTACAGCCGTGGCAGGCAGCGCCAACGCTTGCTGCAGGACGCCGATCTTGCCTTCCAGTTCGCCCAGCTTGTCGTTGAGGGCCGCGTTTTTCTGGTCCAGCACCAGGCAAGCTACAGCCTGCCCCTGCCCCTGTCCCAGTCCCTGCGCTGCATTGGCCTGCGGCGCGCATGCCGCCACCGGCGCGGCAGGACGGCGCAGCGCTGGCGCACGCACGGCCATGGGCGGGCGGACTGCCTGAACCGCGCTACGCGGCATGGCGGGCGGCGCAACAAACACGCTGGCAGGGCGCAGCAGTCCTGCGGCACGCGCGCGCGCCGCCAGCGCGGCGGCATCGGGCGCTGCGGGAGATTCTGGCACTATTGGCGATACTGGCAATATTGGCGCTGGCGCAGGCTTGAGCGGTGCGATGGCCGCCGCTGGCGCAGGCGTCAGCCACAACGTTGCCAGGCGCACGATGGCGCTGCCGCCATTGCCCAGCAACAAGTACATATGCACGTGGCCAGCCCGGATCGCCTGCTGGGTACTCACGCGCACATAGCGGCGCCCATCGCGCTCGACCGGCGTGACAGTCAATGCCTGCAGGGCCGTATCCATGCTGATGCCGCCGCCCCGGTACACATCGGGCGAGGCGAGGCGCACGGCCACGCCGTTCACTTCCCCGGGCGCCAGGGCCGTCAATTCGATCTCGGCCAGCAGAGGCTGGCCCACATGCGACAGCACCGTCACCTCACCCAGTTCGGCCGCCATGGCAGGCGGCAACGCCAGGCTGGCGGCGGTGCACGCGATCAGGGTCCAACGGTTAAAGACGTTACTTGGCATGGACTGATCGCTTTGATAATAAATAATGGGAACTCGCCTGTCTTTAACGGCAGGAAATCGCAGAAATGTAGCCAGGCCAGGAAAAAATGATGCAATACAGCATCATCCTGTGCCTTTTTGGCGCCTGGAGTACACTCGATCCACCCACCATCGATGAAAGAGATGCCATGAGCAGCAGAATCGAACGCGACAGTTTTGGCCCGATCGACGTAGCCGCCGAGCGGCTTTGGGGAGCGCAAACGCAGCGCTCGCTTGAGCACTTCCATATCTCCACGGAAAAGATGCCACCCGAACTGATCGCCGCCCTGGCCACCGTCAAGCGCGCGGCCGCCCACGTCAACCTGGACCTGGGCTTATTGGATGGCAAGAAGGCTGTGGCCATCACGCAGGCGGCCGATGAAGTGCTGGCCGGCAAGCATGACGCCGAGTTCCCCCTGGCCGTGTGGCAGACGGGCTCTGGCACGCAAAGCAATATGAACATGAATGAAGTACTGGCCAACCGTGGTTCCGAACTGATCGGCGGCTTGCGCGGCGCCGAGCGCTTGCTGCACCCGAACGACGACGTCAACCTGGGCCAGTCCTCGAACGACATCTTCCCCACCGCCATCCACGTGGCGGCTGCCTTGGCCGTCGCCAACAGCGTCTTGCCACCGCTGCGCCAGCTGCGCGCCACGCTGGACGCGAAGGCCACGCAATTTGCCGACATCGTCAAGATCGGCCGCACCCACCTGCAAGATGCGACGCCGCTGACCCTGGGCCAGGAATTTTCCGGCTACGTGGCGCAGCTGGACTTTGCCGAGCACATTATCACCGCGTCCCTGCCGCCGCTGCTGCAACTGGCCGCCGGCGGCACGGCCGTGGGCACGGGCTTGAATGCCCACGTGGAATTTGCCAGCCGCATCGCCTTTGAGCTGGCGCGCCTGACGGGCCAGCCGTTCGAGACGGCGAGCAACAAGTTTGCCGCCCTGGCCGCCCACGATGCGCTCGTCGCCGCCCACGGCGCCCTGAAAACCCTGGCCACGGCGCTGATGAAAATCGCCAACGATGTGCGCTGGATGGCCTCAGGCCCCCGCTCGGGCCTCGGTGAAATCACGATACCCGAAAACGAGCCGGGCAGCTCCATCATGCCGGGCAAGGTCAATCCGACCCAGTGCGAAGCGCTGACCATGCTGTGCTGCCAGGTGTTTGGCAACGACGTCGCCATCACGGTGGGCGGCGCCTCGGGCAATTTCGAGCTGAATGTCTTCAAGCCCTTGATCGCGCACAATTTCCTGCAAAGCGCGCGCCTCCTGGGCGATGGCATGCGCAGCTTCGACGAGCATTGCGCGCATGGCATCGCGCCGAACCGCGAGCGCATCGCCGAACTGATGGAACGTTCCCTGATGCTGGTCACGGCCCTGGCGCCGCACATCGGCTACGACAAGGCCGCGCAAATTGCCAAGCAGGCCCAGCACGAAGGCACGACCTTGAAAGAAGCGGCGCTGGCGCTGGGCTTCCTGACGGAGGAGCAATTTGGCGCGTGGATCGTGCCGTTGGAGATGACGCGCCCCAACAAAAGCTGAATGCACCCTGCATTGCTGGCGGCTTCAGGTAAACTATGGATTAGTTTAGTTCGCCATCAAGTGTTTAAAACACATCATTGCAATAAGGGATACAATGCAAAAAGTAAGCTTTGAACTAACATCCGAGTTCGTCGAGCTGAACCAGCTATTGAAGCTGGTCGGCCTGTGCGACAGCGGGGGCGCAGGCAAGGTCATGGTCGATAGCGGCGTAGTGAAGGTCGATGGCAAGAAGGAATTGCGCAAGACTGCCAAGATCCGCGCCGGCCAGCTCGTCAGCGTGGGCGATATCCGTATCACGGTCGTCGCTCCCGCCTGATCCCGGCATGGGGCGCGCGAGCGGCCCATGCTTCCAGCCCGCCCGGATGCCTGACTCAAGCTGCCACGATACGCTCGCCACATCTTTATCGATTGCAGAAGGGAAGCGCCATGGACACGCCCGAACAAGGTACGCGCAGCCAGGAGCGCCTGATCGGCGACTTGCGCCAGGTCATCGAAAATGCGGAAGAATTGCTCCGCAACACAGACAAATACACTAGCAGCCTGTACCAGAGCGCGCGCGCCAGGCTGGAAGTGGCCCTCGTCGCGGCCACGGCCGAGCTCGCCCGTTTCGAAGAAGAGCAAGTGGTGCGCATGATGGACGCCACCGTGGCCGCCAACGCCTTGCACCGCGATCATACGGGCGAAGCGCGCCTGCTGCGCGCTTTCGATTAGCTGTCGATTAACTTTCGATCAGTTACCGGGCCAGGCAACATTGCCACCAGCACCGCATGCGCCAGCCACAGGCGCAGCTGCCCGCCCAGGTCAAATTGCTCGTCCAGCGCGAACGCTGCATCGAGCGCGGCGCCAAACGTCTGCCCCTGCTGCAATGCCGCCAACGCCGCATGCGCGGCCCCATCCAACGCCAGCACTTGCGCATGCCAAAGCGGCCGGCACACCAGCGCCTGGCTAGCCACCTGCATTGCTTGCGGGAATACCCCCTGCCCTTCGCCCGCCTGATGCGCCTGCCACAGGGCCGGCACTTGCCAGTTTGACGCCAGCAGGGAACAAGCGGGATGCAGCGTCCATCGGCTCTCTTCCAGCTGCTGCGGACTCAAGGCGGCCAGCGCCTCAGGCGCCACGCGCGGCGCATCTGGCGCGTAATGGGCCCGGTGCAAGGCCCATTCCAGGCGCGCCATGTCGGGCAGGTAGGGCAATTCGGCCACAGGCGGAAATGTCACGATAAAATCGGCGAAACGGGCGCCAAATTCATTCAAATCAGGGTTATCTGACGCAGTCTGCCGGCCATACGCGCGCGCCATGCCACCAAAGAACTCGTCGCCCACCAGCGCCAGCACGACGGGATAGGCGTGCGCCAGGGTGCGGCGCCAGGTTGCAGCCAGATTGCCACGGTACAGGCCGAGGCGCTCGGCCGACGCTGGCCCCTGGGATTGCTGCAGCACTGCCGTGCTTTGCGCGGGATCGAGCAAGGCCGTGGCGAATGCTTGCTGGCTGATGGCCAATGCCTGCTCGGACACTGGCGGTGGCGGCGCGGCCAGCAGCGCCATGCATTGGCCTTGCCACGGGGAGTGCGGCGCATGGCGGCCCAGCATGGCATCCGCCTTGTCCGCCTCGCCCAGCAAGACAGCGAGCGGGGGCAAGTCCGTATCCCATTCGATCAGGGTGGGAATGGCGCCAAAGCGCAGCAAAGCCGCCGCATACAGATCCCAGACCGGCGCGGCGACAGTGGTGCCATGGTGGTCGATCACGGCATGCGGCGTGACCAGGTGGCCAGCCAGGTGCAGTTCGCCCACGCTGCCTGGCGCGATGGCTTGCAAGGCAGCCAGGGCATCTTCGCCGTGGTTGCACTGGTTCACATACAGGTTGTTGATGTCGAGCAGCAGCCCGCAGCCGCTGCGGCGCGCCAGCTCGGCCAAAAATTGCGCTTCGCTCATGGCATCATCGCGAAAACGCAGGTAAGTCGAGACATTCTCCAGCAAGATTGGCCTTTGCAAGGCATCCTGCACCCTGCCGATGCGCGCGCACAGCAAGTCCAGGGCTGCGCCATTCAAGGCCAGCGGCAACAGATCATTGAGTTGCTGCTGCGCCACGGCACCCCAGCACAAGTGTTCCGAGACCAGGGCCGGCTCGATGCGCTGCACCAGCGCGCTTACGCGCTGCAGGTGCGACTGGGAAAAGCCCCGCGCCGAGCCCAGGCCCAGGCCCACGCCATGCAGGCTGATGGCGTAATCCTGGCGCAAGGTGCGCAACACATGCCAGTCCCAGCCCGACGGCTGCAGATAATTTTCCGTATGCACTTCCAGCCAGCCTGCACGGGGCCGGCGCTCGAGGAAGTCGCGGTAATGCGCGGCCCGCAAGCCCACCCCCACGCCGGATAGCGCATGGGCGGGCTGCGGCATGGTTATGCTGGGTGCAATGCTGCGTGGAATGCTTATGGCTGCATGGCCGGCTTGTCGCCCTTGGCAGCCTTGGCGGCCTTAGCGGCCTTCATCGGCTTCAAGGAACCGCCCGCCTGGGTGCACGTGCCCTTGGCAACATAGGCCCATTCGGTGGGCAGATTGTCGGTGGCGGCCTGGCCTGCGCAGGAATGTGCGCCGTCGGACGAGGCGCAATCGTTTTGCCCTGCTTTTGCCACGCCGTAACATTTTTCCTTGTCACCGGAAGCGGGGCCATCATGCGCGGCCGCGCTGACGGCGGTACTGGCGCAGATGCTGGCGAGGGCGGCCGCAACGAGAGCTTGACGTTTATTCATGGGTAATCCTCTTGCATGGTCATGGTAATCAGGGGGAATGGCAGCCCAGGCGGCGCTGCTGGCGGTCAGGCCGCAATGCACATCATTCTACTGAATCGGCTGCGCCGTGGCGAATAATACCCAATAGAAGTCCCGACGTGGAATACATGGGAATGACCGCACAAGGGCAAGTCTGGCGAAAAGGAAAACACAGAGGAAGGGAGCGAACGACGTCAAAACACAAAACAAGACTCGCTCGCCACCGCCGGTAACGGTGCTGCCGGCAAGACAGGCATGATAGGCATAATAGGCGCCAGGAGCGCGCCGTGGCACGATGCTCAGGCGGAAGCTTGGTAAAAAGGAAAACGCAGAGGAAGGGCGCGAACGACGTCAAAACACAAAACAAGACTCACTCGCCACCGTCGGTAACGGTGGTGCCGGCAAGACAGGCATAATAGGCATAATAGGCATATCAGGCGCCAGGAGCGCGCAGTGGAACGCCGCTCAGGCAGTCGTGTTGATGCGGCTGCCCAGGTGCGCCGGCAGGTTCGCTGCCGATTGTACGGGCGGCAAGGCTTGCAGCAAGGCAGTGGCGGTCGAGCTTTGAATATCCTGGGCTTTTTTCAGGACAGTCAGGCCGACGGCCTGGCGCGTACCGGTCTCCGCCATCGTAGTTGACAGTTGAGCAATGCTTCCGACGTCCATACGGTTCTCCAATGAGGTTCTACCCCTGTTAACGGATGACGCAGGCAAACCTTTAGCCTTATTTTTCCAGTCTTTGCAGCAGCCAGGCCAGTACTTGCTCGCGCGCATTCAAGTCCAGCCACTGCACGCCGTCGCGCAAATCGGCCGGTGCAGGGCTGTCGGAAGCCACGGCGATCACATGCTGGTCGTGCGGATACAGCGGCGCCTGCCCCACTGCGTGGCGAAACACTTCCAGTTTCGCTATCGGGTCGGTCTTGAAGCCTTCCACCAGGGTCAGGTCTGCCGGCCCCATGCGGGACAATTGCTGCGCCAGGCTCGGTTCGGGCGCACCGCGCAACTCATGCACGATAGCGTAGCGATACGGCGACGCCACCAGCACTTCCGCCGCACCGGCCAGGCGCAGCCGGGCGCTGTCTTTTTGCGGCGGCTCCAGCGCCAGGTCATGGTGGCTGTGCTTGACCAGGTTGACCCGCAAGCCGCGCGTCGCCATTTCCTTGACTACAAATTCCAGCAGGGTCGTCTTGCCGCTACCGGAGCGGCCGATCACGCCCAGTACCGGGTGCGCGGGCATTGCATCGTGCATGGCTTATTCCTTCATTGAGAATAAGCCATTATACGCAGCCCCCCTTGGCAACGGCACGACGCCAGCGCCCAGCTTTGTCCAAGCTAGCCCATATCAAGCATTTCCCGATCAAGTGCGGCGCGCCGCCTTGCCGCCGCGCCTGCCCTCTGCCTGGCCAGCGGCCACTTCGGTTGGCGCGCCAGCCGCATCGCCCTTGCCACGCCGGCGCCGTCCCATCGACTGCGGCGCCATCTTGCCATTTGCCATCTTGCCATTTCCCGCCAGGGCATTCCCGGCCCTGCGCGCCAGTTGCCGGTGCGCGGCAATCGCCCCCGCCTCGGCATCGGACATGACCGGCACGCCGGCACCGCCTGCGTAGGCCGCATTGCCACCGGGCAGGCTTTCGGGCGGCGTGGCGAAGTCCATGCTGCGCACTTCAAACTCCCACTGCGCGCGCTGCGCCTGCACGCTGGCGGGCACGGCGGGCGCGGCGCGGGGCCGGGTCAGGCTGAGCACTTCGCCCAGGCCGTTGGCGGCGGCCACGCGCGCGCCCATGTCGGGCAGGCTGCCATCGCCGGCGCGGCAAAAACGCTGCAAGATGGTCTTGATGATGGAGGTGTGATCGTAGACCTGGTGACTGACGCTGCCTAGCGCAATCAGCGGCGACACCAGCAGCATGGGCACGCGCACGCCATACTGGCGAAACGCGGGGTCGTCGTCGGCGGCGGCGGGCGGTGGCACATGGTCGAAAAAGCCGCCATGCTCGTCATAACTGAGGATGAACAAGGTGCGCTGCCAGGCCGGTCCGCGCGCCAGCGCCTGGTACACCTGGGCCACCAGCGCCTGCCCGGCACGGATATCGGAAGGCGGATGGTCGTCATTGGCAAAGAAATGCGGATCGATCCAGCTGACCGAGGGCAGGCTGCCCGCCAGCGCATCGCCGATAAAACCATAGCGGCGCTGGCTGGAACCGAACGGCTCGTAAAACTCGGACGAGCGGTAGTGGTCGTCGCTCAATGCCAGGCTCCATGGTTTCCAGGCGGAATAAAACTTCCAGCTGACCTGGGCACGCTCCAGCTGGCGCACGAACGATTTATTCGCATACAGGGGCACGCGCTTGCTGTCCTTGCTGCCGGCCGCCATGCCGCTGATGGCATACAGGCGGTTTGGCCAGGTCGCGCCCGGCACCGAGCTGTAGCAGCGGTCGCAGACACAGAATTGCTGCGCCATGAAGTCGTACATGGGCACATCGGCACCATTGTAGTAGCCCATCACCAGGTCGATATCGGGGTCGCCCGGATGCGTTTGCGCATAATCGTCGACGAAGCCAGCGTTATTGTTGTGCAACTGCTGCGCCACCGACGCGCCCGTGTGCGACGGGTCCTGCTGCGCACCAAAGGCCGTGCGCTGCAGGTGGTGCACGGGGTAGGCCACGCCCGCATGCACGTTGGCATGGCTGGCGCGCAAGCCATCGATGTCGGTGCGCCCACCTTCCAGGCTCAAATAGCCCAGCATATGGTCGAACGAACGGTTTTCCATCATCAGCACGACGATATGCTCGATGTGCGCCAGCTTGTCCAGCGGATCGGCAACAGAAACAGATTGAGCAGCGGTCATCGGCACTCCCCTGCCGCGCGCACAGGCACGGCGACTCTGGTTCGACCAGCATCGCGCCAGCATGGTTCGGCTAGCGGGGCCTGGCTTTGATGCACATCAAGCCAGGCAACTCAATACGGCACGCGGTAGCGGTAGCCCTTGAAACTGAAGATGGCTGCCTTCGGCTGCAGTTTTTCCAGCACCAGCCCTGGCGCCAGTTCCTCGCCCTCGTGGCGCAGGACCTTATCGATCAGCAATAGCCGGTCGGACGGATTCTTCGAATAAATATAGCCGCCGATGGCAATCGGCGGAATCTGCCGCTGTATCGGCTCGGGCAAGTCGCGCATGCCAGGCACGCTCTCATCCACAGCTGGGACGGGTGCTGCCGGAGCGGCCGCGACGCCTGGCGCAGGCGGCGCTACCCGCTTCGGTTCAGGCATGGGTGCTGACGCGGCGCGCGGCGCGGGAGCGGCCACGGGAGCAGTAACGAGAGTGGCCACGGGAGCAGGCGGCAGGGCTAGAGGCGCAGCAGCCACGGCGACCACGGCTGCGGGAGCGACTGCAGGCGCAGGTGCAGGTGCAGGTGTGGGCGTTGCCACCTGCCAGGGCTGCCACCACAACAGTGCGGCGGCCACGGCCACGCTCATGCCGCCCAGCGCCAGCCAGACTGGTGCGCGCTGCGCAGTGCTGGCCGCCGCGCTGCCCTGCAACTGCACCTGCGGTGCGTGGATCGAGGGCAATTCGCCCAGCTGGCGCTCGGCCTGCGATTTTTTCAGTGCTTCGAGTATGTATGACATCTTATTTCCCTGCCGCCAGCGCCGTCGCGGCAGGCGCGGCCACGGCAGGAGCCGCACCGGACAGGCGCGGCTCCGAGTTGTCGCCCAGCTGCATCAGGCGCATGAAAGTTTTCGGCCCCGCCAGGCCATCGGCCTTCAGGTTCTGGCTCTGCTGGAAGTCGCGCAGCAGACGTTGCATCTCGGCATCGAGCGGCAGATTCGCCTGCGGCGCGGGCAAGCCGTGCAGTTGCGCCAGGCGCTGCGCCAGCCAGTCGACGTCTGCACCTCGGGCGCCTGCCGGCACCTCGTCGCGCCAGCTGCGCGGGGCGCGCCAGAATGTGGTGAAGCTGGCATCGCTGCGCTGCGCCTGTTGTGTCAGCTCTGCCAGCGGCAAGCTTTGCTGTTTGCCATCAATCAATACCGTCGCCGTCGCGCCCTGCACTTGCGTCAACAGCGCCAGTTGCTGCGCACCAGCCCCGTCGCGCAGCGCCAGCATGGCGGGCCGGTCCAGCACGCGCAGTTCGGCCATGCCGCCGCGGCTGTTCAGGCAGCGCAAGCCGGCGCGGGCAGCGGCCTGGCAAGCGTCGCCATCAGGCAAGTTTTCGCCCCACAAGGCAGCCAGTTGGCGCAGCACGGCGTTGCGGTCCGGCACGCTGGCAGCGACAGCAGCAGGAGCAGCAGCAGGGGCAGCAGCCGCGGGCGCAGAGGCGGCCACTGCTGCTGGCGCCACCAAGGCGGCAGGCACCCTCGCTGCGGACGCCACGGCGGGTGCGTGCGGCATGAAATGCCAGGCCAGCGCGGCCGTGACGACGGCGCCGGCCAGCACGCCGCCGGCCACGTGCGGCCAGCGCAAGGCCCCCGCAGGCGCCTTGCTGCCCGCCTCGGCAAACACTTCGCCGGCGGCACGGCGCAAGATCTGGCGCGTCACCTGCGGCTGGTTTTCCACGTAAGCGCCCAGCAGCGCGCGGTCGCACAGCAGGTTGATGCGGCGCGGCACGCCGTGGCTCAGGGTGTGGATATGCGCCATCAGGCGCGGCGCGAACGGCATCTGCGCCGTATTGCCGGCCACGGCCAGGCGGTGGTGGATGTAGCTGGCCGTCTCGTCGGCCGACAGCGAACCGAGGTGATAGCGGGCGATCACGCGCTGCGCCAATTGTTCCAGTTCGGGGCGGGCCAGCATGGCGCGCAATTCCGGCTGGCCGATGAGGATGATCTGCAGCAGCTTGCGCTCGCTCGTTTCCAGATTCGTCAGCAAACGCAATTGTTCCAGCACGGCGGCGGACAGGTTTTGCGCTTCGTCAATGATCAGCACATTGTTCTTGCCCTGCGCGTGGCTGGCCAGCAGGTAGGCGTTGATGGCGTCGACATAGCCTTTCACGCTGGCAACACCGGGCGCCAGGGCGATGCCGAATTCCTCGCAGATCGAGTGCAGCAATTCCTCGACCGACAGTTTCGGATTGAAAATATAGGCCAGCTGGCAATTTTCCGGAATCTGCTCCATGAAGCAGCGGCATACGGTGGTCTTGCCGGCGCCGATCTCTCCCGTCAGCAGCACAAAACCGCCGCCGCTGCCCACGCCATACAGCAGGTGCGCGAGCGCCTCGCGGTGGCGTTCGCTCATGTACAGATAGCGGGGATCGGGGGCGATCGAAAACGGCGATTGCTTGAGCTGGAAATAATGCGTGTACATGGAGACCCTGCGATGAAACGATCAAAATGCGACTAGGCAAGCCGGCGCGACAAGAGGCGACTCACCGCGTGTGAGCGGGCGGCAATGGCTTGTATTTGGCGCAATAGACTTTAGCCTTGCTGCGGAAGTAGACGATTTTACTGCCAGGCACGGAAGCACGGACAGGAAAGGCGGAATGATCGAGTGGATTAAAACGCATGCCCGAGGCGCTGCGGATGGCCGGCGCCAGCTTTTCCGGACTTGCGTCGGCCACCACGCCCATGAAGACCAGGGCACTGGTGTCGTCACTGACAATCACATCGGTAATAGGTGCGCCCCACAGGCTGGTGTCCGTGCGGAACCAGTAGGCGCCGCCTTCATGCTTGTAGGCGGGACCGAAGGCCGTCAACAGGTAATGGTAAAAGGCCTTGTTGTCGATCTGGTCGATGCACAGCACGGCATTGCCCACCACCTGGCCGAATGTCGTCGGTGGCGGCTTTTGCTGCGCTAGCGCGCTGGAGACGGGCACGCCAAAGGCCAGCACACCCAGCGCCGCCAGCAAGGCCGGCGAGCGCCACGCACGCAGCGGACGCAACAAGGGACGGCGTGCACGCATGATCAGCGTTTGCGTTCTTCCTTCTTGACCTTCTTGGCTTCCTTCTTTTCCTTCATGCTCTTCGCCGGTTCTTTCTTGCCTTCTTTCTTGCTGTCCTGTGCCTTGCTCATTATCTACTCCATGCTTGGGCGGGAATGCCACAGCCATTATGACACTCCCCCATCAAAATGCCACCTCATTTCCCTGGCGCGCCATTCTGCCATGCGTTCAGTGCGCCAAACGAAAACGGCCGCACAAGGCGGCCGTTCCGGTCATGCGCGCCTGTCTGCCTAGTGCAGGCACAGGCGGCGGCGGGTCTTCTCGATGAGTGCCGCATCGTAGGGATACAGGTTCTCGATAAAGAACAATTCCGTTTCCGCCTCGTCTTCCAGGCACATCTCGATCATGACCGGGCCATCGCTTTCGCGGCCCAGGAAATCTTTTGGCCAGCGGTTCTTGCGGTGCGTGCGCATCATTTCCATGCCCAGCGCGGCCAGCGGTGCCGACACGCCAGCGGCCAGCGCCTCTTGCTGCCAGTCGTCCCAATACGCGCTCTTTGCTGCCTTGTCGTTCATCATGCTCTTCCAACTCAGGTGTAAAAGGCGGACTCTACTCTTGATGGCCACGCTTGCCAAGCATGCGTAAAAGCAATAGCGCAACACCTGGCACAAGCCAGCGGAAGAAGTGGCATTAAACAAGGCCAATTTCAATACCATTCAAAAAAACAAAAAAACCTTTATTAACAATAACTTGCAATCATAATCTCGGGGATGGCGCGGCATACGCAACAACATTTGTCAATACCACTTAAATACCTGTTGACAAGCCATCGGGGCAACAATATAGTGCTTTCAGCTTTTTCGCCGCCCGACAAATAAAAAAACCGGGACAGGCGCAATCAACCCTACGCTGGACTGCATAACCATGATCGAATACATAATCGGCGTCGACGGCGGGGGCAGTGGTACCCGGGTACGCCTGGCGCGCCTCGACGGCCAGGAACTGGCGCAAGGTCAAAGCGGGCCTTCCGGCCTGGCGCACGGCATCGAAAGCGCCTGGACGGCGGTGGCGCATGCCGTCACCCTGGCCTTTCGCGCCGCCGGCCTGGAGCAGCCGCCCCTGCAGCGCATGGCCATTGGCCTGGGCCTGGCCGGCGTGCATAACAAGCAGTGGGCCGCCAGCTTCCTCGAACACAATCCCGGCTATGCCCATGTGGCGCTCGAATCGGATGCGTTGACCACCCTGCTGGGCGCGCATGCCGGCAAACCGGGCGCGATTGTCGCCATCGGCACCGGCAGCGTGGGCGAAGTGCTGCATGCGGACGGCAGCCGCCACGAAGTGGGCGGCTGGGGCTTCCCTTCCGGCGACGAAGCCGGTGGCGCCTGGATCGGCATGCGCGCCGTCAATCACGTGCAGCAAGTGGTCGATGGCCGCGTGCCCGGCAGCGCCTTCGCCACGGCCATCATCGACGCCTGCGGCGGCCATCGCAACGCCATGCAGGCCTGGCTGGCCAGCGCCTCTCAGACCACTTATGCGCAACTGGCGCGGCTGGTGCTCGAACACGCCGCCAGCAATGCGCTGGCGCGCACCATCCTGGTCGAAGCGGGCCAGCAAGTCGCCCTGATCGCCAAGGCGCTCGACCCGGCCGGCAGCTTGCCGGTGGCCCTGTGCGGCGGCCTGGCAGCGCCTTTGTCGGCCTACCTGCCGGCGCAACTGTTGCAACTGGTCGTGCCGGCACAGGGCGACTCGGCAGCAGGCGGCCTGCGCCTGATACGCCAGCACTTGCGGGAGCAATCGCCATGCTAGCCAAACTGTCCGCCTTCAAACCCAATCCGGCCAGCGACACGCCGCTCTACATGCAGCTGGCGAACTTGCTCTCGGACGGCATCGCCAACGGCGACTGGCGCGCCAACCAGGCCTTGCCTTCCGAGCGCGTGCTGTCGGAAATCCTTGAAATCTCGCGCGTCACGGCGCGCAAGGCCATCGACATGCTGTGCGAGCGGGGCATGCTGACGCGCAAGCGCGGCTCGGGCACCTACATCACGCCCAAGCTGGAACAGCCGCTGTCGCGCCTGACCAGCTTTTCGGAAGAATTGCGCCAGCGCGGTTTCACGGCCGGCTCGCGCTGGCTGCAGCGCGACATCGGCTCGGCCGCGCCGCTGGAACTGCTGTCGCTGGGATTGTCGCCGCACATGCCGGTGGCGCGCTTGCGCCGCCTGCGCACGGCCGACGAAGTGGTGATGGCGATCGAAACGACCACCATTCCGGCGCTGTACATGCCGGACCCGCAGCAGGTGACCGATTCGCTGTACGGCTACCTGGAGTCGCGCGGCACCATCCCGATGCGCGCGCTGCAGCATATCCGCGCCGTCAACGCCACGGCAGAACAGGCCAAGCTGGCCAATATCAAAACGGGTGAAGCCATGCTGCACATCACCCGTGTCAGTTATCTCGACAACGGCGCAGCGGTGGAACTGACCCACTCGTATTGCCGCAGTGATTATTATGAATTCGTAGCGGAGTCGCGCAGATGAGCAGCACTATCAAAGGCAATATCCTTACCCCCGGCGGCTGGATCCACGGCGCCATCGCCTTCGGCGAGCGTGTCGACAGCATTGCCGGCAGTTCCACCCATCCGTCGCACAACAGCGACGACTACATCCTGCCCGGTTTCATCGACTTGCACGTGCATGGCGGCGGCGGCAAGGACATCATGGAAGGCGGCGAAGCCGTATACGCCATCGCGGCCATCCATGCGCGCCACGGCACCACCAGCCTGCTGGCCACGACCATGACGGCGCCACCGGAAGACATCGACGTGGCCCTGAAGGCCATCGGTGTAGCGGAAAAAAACCGCCGCCCGAACACGGCGCGCGTGCTGGGCGCCCACCTGGAAGGCCCGTACATCAATTCCGGCAAGCTCGGAGCGCAGCCCAACTATGCGCGCGCTGCCACCCTGGCCGAAATCGAACGCCTGCAAACCTTGGCCAAGCTGCGCGTGATCACCGTGGCGCCGGAAATCGCCGGCCACCTGGAGCTGGTGCGTACCCTGGCCGACGCCGGCGTGCGCGTGCAGATCGGCCACACCCTGGGCTCATATGAAGACGGCGTGGCCGCGCTGGAACACGGCGCGATGGGTTTTACCCACCTGTTCAACGCCATGAGCGGCCTGCATCACCGCGAACCGGGCATGGTCGGCGCCGCCCTGGCGCACGCCGAATACGCCGAACTGATTCCCGACCTGCTGCACGTGCATCCGGGCGCCATCAAGGTGGCCCTGCGCGCCATCCCGCGCCTGTACTGCGTCACCGATTCGACCGCCGCCACCGGCATGCCGGATGGCGAATACATGCTGGGCCGCCACGCCGTGCAGAAATGCATGGGCGGCGTGCGCCTGCCCGACGGCACGCTGGCGGGCAGCACCCTGACCCTGGACCAGGCGCTGCGCAACCTGGTGGGGCTGGGACTGGACCTGGCCGACGCGTCCAAGCGCGTATCGACCAACGCCGCCGATTACCTGGGCCTGGAAGAACGTGGCCGGCTGGCCCCCGGTACTTACGCCGATCTGGTGGTACTCGATCGCGATCTCAAACTCAAAGCTGTGTATATAGAAGGAGAAATCTGTGACCTCAATGATGCTTAAAGAAGCCATTTCCGCCGCCGAATGCGTCGCCCTGCAACTGGCCAGCGACACGGAACGCTACGCGGAACTGGGCCGCAAATTGAGGAGCACCTCGTTCTCGACCGCGCTAACCATCGCGCGCGGCAGCTCGGACCACGCCTGCAACTACGTCGCCTACCTGATCATGGCCCGCCTGGGCCGGGTCGTGGCGTCCCTGCCGATGTCGCTGGTGACGCTGAACAAGTCGCCGCTGGTGACGCGCGACACCCTGGCCATCTCGATTTCACAATCGGGCCAGAGCCCTGACGTGGTCGAACCGATCCGCTACTTCCGCGACGGCGGCGCCACCACCGTGGCCCTGGTCAACGATATCGAATCGCCGCTGGCGCACGCCGCAGAGTGGGCCATGCCGCTGCGCGCGGGCAAGGAACAAAGCGTCGCCGCGACGAAAAGCTTCATTACCAGCCTGGTCGCCGGCGCGCGCATGGTGGCGCAGTGGCAGAATGACCCGGAACTGCAGGCTGGCCTGGAAGCGCTGCCCGAAGCACTGCTCGAAGCGACCCGCATCGACTGGTCGCCCGCCATTGACGTACTGGCACCGGCGCGCAACATCATGGTCGTCGGCCGCGGCATCAGCTTCCCCGTGGCGCTGGAAGCGGCACTGAAATTCAAGGAAACCTCGGCCCTGCAGGCAGAAGCATTCAGCGGCGCCGAAATCAAGCATGGCCCGATGGCGCTGATCGAAGACGGCTACCCGCTGCTGATTTTTGCAACCCGTGGTCCGACCCAGGCCGGCCTGTTGCAACTGGCCAGCGAAATGCGCGGCCGCGGCGCCAAGGTCTTGCTGGCAGCACCAAACGACGTGGCCGAGCGCGACTTGACCTTGCCCGTGGCGGCGACGCCGGATCTCGACCCGATCCTCGCCATCCAGTCCTTCTACGTGATGGCGGCAAAACTGTCGGCTGCGCGCGGCATGGACCCGGATGCACCGCGTCACTTGAGCAAGGTCACAAAAACCAACTAAGCAACAAGTAATAACTGACGTCCCCCAAAGGCAGAGACGGGGGTCGGCCCCTGAGGGTCCGACCCCAGCACTTGCGGGGTCAGTCGCCAGGATAATAATAATGATCAAGAGACTGTTGGCAGCATTTGCCTGCGCGAGCCTGCTCGCGCCACACGCATGCGCTGTCGAAAAAATAGAATTCTGGACCTTCAGCATGAAGCCGAAGTTCACGCCGTATTTCAATGCCGTGGTGGCGCGCTATGAGGCGCAAAATCCCAACGTCAAGATCGAATGGATCGACTTCCCCTGGGATGTCATCCAGACCAAGCTGGTCACGCGCATCGTGGCCGGCACGCCGCCCGCGCTGGTCAGCCTGAACGTGCCCTGGGCTGATGAATATGCGCGCGACGGCCTGCTCACGCCCGTCGATGGCTTGATCAGGGAAGCACGCGCCAGCTACCTTCCCAGCGCCCTGGAAGACTTGCGCTTCAAGGGCCGCACGTATGGCTTCCCGATGTACAGCAATGTCGCGGTGATCGCCTTCAATACTGCCATTTTCAAGCAGGCAGGCCTCACGCGCGCACCGGCCAGCCTGGATGAACAGCTGGCGTTTGCGCGGCAAATTGCACAACGCACGGGCAAGGCAGGCATCGCCCCGGCCCTGTCGAAGATCGACGGCCTGTTCATGCAGCAGGGCCTGGCCGTCATCACTGACAAGCGGGCCGTCTTCAATTCGCCGCAGCACGTGGCGCTGGTGCAAAAACTGGCCGACACCTATAAAGTGGGCGGCCTGCTCAAGGAAAGCCTGTTCGCCGAAGATAACTTCCCGGCCGTAATCGACGCCTACAAAGGCGGCCGCCTGGGCATGCTGCTGGCGCCGCCGACGGCCATGCAGCGCATCGGCAGCGATGCGAAAGACATCTACGCCATCACCGACGTGGCACCCGCGCCGCTGGGCCCCACCGGCATCGCCGACGGCGGCTGGCTGGTGCACTTCGCCATCCCCAAGGGCGTGCCGGCGCAGTTGCTGCCTTCGGTGGGCAAGTTCGCACGCTTCCTGACGAACGACGAAAACCAGCTGGCCTTCGCGCGCCAGGCCAGCGTCTTCCCCACCACCGTCAAGGCAGCGGCCGATCCGTTTTTCCTGTCCACGCCAAAGAACGCGGGCGCGGCCGAAAAAGCCGTGGCAGCGGGGGCCCTGTCGATGGGCCATTCGCGCACCCTGTACGTGGCCGGCATCGACGACTACGACGAATTGCGCCGCTCGCTGGTGAAAGCCGTCGAGGCGGGCGTGACGGGCAAGCAAAATGTGCAGCAGGCGCTGGACCAGGCGGTCGCCATCTGGAACAGGAAGCTGGCCACCCTGCCGCGCCACTAAGGACAACATGAAACTCGCCCACCGCCACTCCCTGCAAGCCTGGCTATTCCTCGCCCCGGCCCTGCTGCTGCTGGCCGCCTTTTCGTTCTGGCCCGTCGGCTACGGCTCCGTGCTGGCGTTTACCGATTACAGCCTAATACGCGAGACGCGCTTTGTCGGCCTGGATAATTTCCGCTACATTTTCAATAACGAGATGTTCGTCTCGGGCCTGAAAAACTCGCTCATGTTCCTGCTGATGGTGCCCTTCGTGCAAGTGGGCGCCATCCTTCTCGCCGTGCTGGTCAACAACCGCCTGCCCGGCATCCGCCTGTTCCGCGCCGCCTTCTACGTGCCGGTGGTGACCACCGTCTCCGTGGTCGGCATCATGTGGGGCTTCATGTTCCATGAACAGGGCGCGCTGAACTACGTGATGCTGACGCTGAAGCTGGTGAACGCCCCCGTGGGCTGGCTGACGAACGACAGCCTGGCCCTGTTCGCCGTCATGTTCGTCACCCTGTGGCGCGGCCTGGGCTGGTATATGGTGATGTACCTGGCGGCGCTGCAATCGATTCCGTCGGACATGCAGGAAGCGGCCATGCTCGATGGCGCCAACCGCTGGCAGCGTTTCTGGAAAATCACCGTGCCGATGCTGCGTCCAACCATCATGCTGTGCTCCATCCTGTCCGTGCTGGCGGCATTGAAGGCGTACCAGGAAGTGGACGTGCTGACTCAGGGCGGCCCGATGAATTCCACCTTCACGGCGCTGTACTACGCCTACGACCAGGGTCTGAAACATTTGAAACTGCCGCGCGCGCTGGCCGCCAGTTTCGTCGTTTCCCTATTTTGCATCGGCATCGCCCTGCTGTGCCTGCGCTATCTCAAACCCAAGCACCGCTGACATGGGGATGACCATGAAAACCCGTTCCCGCCCCTTGAAAATCCGCTTGCAGCTCATTGGCCAATATGCCGGCCACTATGCCGTGCTGTGCGCGATTGCCGTCGTCTGCGTCTTCCCTTTCTGGTGGACCCTGGTGACGGCCATTTCCACGCAAGGCAATATCTTCGCCTTCCCGCCCACCTTCTGGCCCAAGGCGCCGTCGCTGGAAAACTTCATCGAAGTGTTCAGGGCGATCCCGATCTGGTCGTTTTTCAAGAACTCGGTGCTGATCGCCGTCTTCACCGTCTTCTGGAAACTGCTGCTGTGCTCACTGGCCGCGTATCCGCTGGCGCGCCTGAAATTTCGCGGCCGCAAACTGGTGTTCGGCCTGATCCTGGCCACCCTGGTGCTGCCGTCGGAAGTCAATTTCCTGGTCAACTTCATCACCATCACGCAAATGAGCCTGGTCGACACCTACACCGGCGTGATCCTGCCCAACGTGGTGACGGCGGTGGCCATCTTGCTGCTCAAGCAGGCGTTCGAGGAAGTGCCGCAAGACCTGATCGATGCGGCGCGTGTCGATGGCGCCTCAGAGTGGGTCATCTTCAGCCGCATCATGCTGCCCCTGATCACGCCCTGGCTGGCCACCGTCGGCATCCTCACGGCAGTCGAATCGTGGAATGAATACATCTGGCCGTCCATCGTCATGAGCAAACCCGATGAATTCCCCCTCTCGGTGGGCGTGCTGTACTTGCGCGGCACGTTCGGCAGCAGCACGCGCGTGATCGCCGCCGGCACCCTGATCACCATCGTGCCAACCCTGCTGGCGTTTTTGTTTACCCAGCGCTTCTTCATGCGCGGCATGGACGGCGCCGTCAAATGAAAACGTCCCTCGACAAGAAAGACTCCATGAACAAAAAAAATGTGCGCAACCCGATTACCTGGGTGCCCACGCTGTACTTCGCCCAGGGCCTGCCGTTTTACGCCGTGGCCCTGGTAGCCGGCCTGATGTTCAAGAGCATGGGCGTGCCGAACGACCAGATCGCCCGCTGGACGGGCCTGATCGGCTTTGCCTGGGTCTTCAAGTCACTGTGGAGCCCCTTCCTGGAGCTGGCGTCGAGCAAGAAGACCATGGTGGTGCTGTTCCAGTTCGCCGGTGGCCTGAGCCTGGGCCTGATCGCGCTGGCGCTGCAAACGCCGCTGTGGTTTGCCGCCTGCATCGCCGTGCTGTTTGTCGCCGCGCTGGCCTCATCGACGCACGACATCGTTTGCGACGGCCTGTATATCGCCAGCCTGTCCGACAAGCAGCAAGCGGCCTACGCGGGCTGGCAGGGCGCCTTCTTCAACGCCGGCAAGTTCATCTCGCTGGGCGGCCTGGTGATCCTGGCCGGCTACCTGGAGAAAAACATCGGCGTCAAGCCGGCATGGTCGGTAATCTTCCTGATCATCGGCGCGATGATGCTGTCGCTGGCCGCCTACCATCTGTGGGCGCTGCCGCAGGTGCGCAATGCCGCCGTCGCCGACAAGAGCGTGGCAGGCGTCAAGAGCGCGCTGTGGGACGTGCTGGTCGATTTCCTGAAAAAACCCGGCATCTGGGGCATGATCGCCTTCATCATCCTGTTCCGCGCCGGCGAGGCGCAAGTGCAGACCATCGGCCCGCTATTCCTGCGCGAAGCGCGCGAACTGGGCGGCCTGGGGTTGTCGACGACGGAAGTGGGCGCCGTGTACGGCACGGCCGGCACGGTGGCCTTCTTGCTGGGCAGCATAGGCGGCGGCTACTTTACTTCCTGGCTCGGCCTGAAACGCGCCATGCTGTTCCTGATCCTGGCCATGAACTTGCCGAACCTGGTGTTCTATTACCTGAGCCACAGCATGCCGACCGACCTGACCCTGATCACGGCCGCGCTCAGCGTGGAAATGTTCGGCTATGGCTTCGGCTTCGTCGGCCTGATCCTGTTCATGATGCAGGTCGTCTCGGTGGGCAAATACCAGACGGCCCACTATGCGTTCGCCACCGGCGTGATGCAGCTCGGTTTCGTGCTGTTCAAGATGATCAGCGGCGATATCCAGACGGCGCTCGGCTATAAAACCTTTTTCCTGTGGGTGCTGGTGTCGGCCGTGCCCGTGCTGATCCTGTCGCGCTTCATGCGCATCGGGCCCAAGGAAGATGCAGACCAACCCGACGCCGGCGCCAATTCCACGCCGGCCAGCGCGAGCTAGGATAGAACCACCTCATGGCAAATATCGTTTTAAAGAATATCGTCAAGCTGTACGACGACAAGCATCCGGTGATCCACGGCATCGACCTCGACATACGCGACGGCGAATTCGTCGTCTTCGTGGGGCCGTCCGGTTGCGGTAAATCAACCTTGCTGCGCATGATCGCCGGTCTGGAAGACATCACGCACGGCGAACTGCATATCGGCGGCAAGCTGGCCAACGACATCGCACCGGCCGAGCGGGGCCTGGCCATGGTCTTCCAGAGCTACGCCCTGTATCCGCACATGACGGTATTCGAGAACATGGCGTTCGCCCTGAGTCTGGCGGGCCACAAGAAGATGGAGGTGCGCGCCGCCGTCGAGCGCGCCGCCGAGATCTTGCAGATCACGCCTTTGCTCCAGCGCAAACCCAAGGATCTGTCGGGCGGCCAGCGCCAGCGCGTGGCCATCGGCCGCGCCATCGTGCGCAAACCGCAGGTATTCCTGTTCGACGAACCGCTGTCGAACCTGGACGCTTCCCTGCGCGTGCAGATGCGCGTGGAAATCTCGCGCCTGCACCAGGAACTGAAAACCACCATGATCTACGTCACGCACGACCAAGTCGAGGCGATGACCCTGGGTGAGCGCATCGTCGTCTTCAATGGCGGGCGCATCGAGCAGGTGGGCAGCCCGCACGCGCTATATAACAATCCCGGCAACCTGTTCGTCGCCGGTTTCCTCGGCGCGCCGAAGATGAATCTCATCGCCTGCCAGGCTGTCGCCTGCAGCGCCGGTGCAGTCAGCGTGCGCCTGCCCGGCGGCGCCGTGATCGAGGTCGAAGCCCATGGCGAGACGGTCGCGCCGGGCGACGGGCTGACCCTGGGCGTGCGCGCCGAGCATGTCAGCCTGCGCGACGATGCCAATGCGGGCGACAACGTCGTCGATGTGGCCGTCAGCCATGTCGAATACCTGGGCGACGTGGCCATCGTCTACGCCAGCATGCCGGGCGTGGCCGAGATGCTGGCCGTCAAATTGCCTGCCGAAGATGGCTTGTGCCAGGCGGGCGACGCCATGCGCCTGCACTTGCCGCCGCAGCGTTGCCTGCTGTTTGATGCTGCAGGGCAAGCCCTGGCGCGCACGTTTGCCGCCCCGGCATAGCCGTTTATGTGACAATAGCCGCTGTTTACCATGCTGCCACCCTTGGCCTAATACGCTCTGAATGGCAGAATACCTGTTTTTTTAGCTTCCTTGCCCCTTGGCAATGCCGCTGCACGCTGCTGCGGCAGCCAGTGCCGGTGCGTATTTTTGTTATTGATTGAAGGATTGACCATGTCCCAATTCCGCCTTGCCCGTCTTAGCCTGCTCCTCGCCGCCATCGGCCTGAATGTCTTGCCTGTCCTGTCGCATGCGCAGGATGCCAAACCGGCAGCGCCTGCCGCCGGCGCGCCTGCCGCTGTCCCGGCCGACACGGTGCGCCCTGAAATTTTCAAGCTGCTCGATCCGACCGCCGTCAAAGCGTCGATGGATGCAAAAAACTACGCCGACGTGCAAAGCCGCATCGACCAGGCTGCCGCCACGCCTGCCCTGACGCCCTATGAACTGTTCGTGCTGAACCGCTTGCGCGTGGCACTGGCATCGACTACCAACAATGCGCCCATGGCCATGACGGCGCTCGAAGCGGTGATCGAATCGGGCAAGCTCGACAAGAAATCGCAAGGCGACTTCATCCAGGCGCTGGCCAACTATCATTACAACGCCAAGGATTACCCGAACGCCATCAAGTGGTTCACCCGCTACCAGACGGAAACGGGCGACGTGGCCAGCGTGCGCCCTTACATCATCCGCGCCTATTACTTCAGCAATGATTTCGCGCGCGCCAAGCAGGAACTGCTGGCCGACCTGACGGCCAAGCAGCAAGCGGGCAAGACACCGACCCTCGAAGAATTGCAATTGCTGGCCAACACGGGCTCGAAAAGCAAGGACCCGGCCACCTACCTGATCGCCATGGAAAACCTGGTGCGCTATTACCCGTCCGATGACTACTGGAGCGACCTGCTGGGCCGCCTGCAGGGCAAGGCAGGCTATTCCGACCGCTTCGCGCTCGACGTGCTGCGCCTGCAAAACCAGGCCGTAGGGACCATGTCGCCGCAAGATTACAGCGACATGGCTGAAATCGCCCTGCAGAACGCGTTCCCGACGGAAGCGAAAAAAGTCCTCGACGCGGGCTTTGCCAAAGGCGTTCTGGGCACGGGCGCGAATGCCGCCAAGCACAAGAGATTGCGCGACCAGGCCAACAAGGCCGCCGCCGATGATGTGAAAAGCATTGTCAGCGGCGAAGCTTCGGCCATGAAGAGCAAGGACGGCACGGGCTTGATCAACCTGGGCTACGCCTTTGTGACGATGGACCAGTTTGACAAAGGTATCGACCTGATCCAGAAAGGCATCGCCAAGGGCGGCCTGAAGCGTCCTGAAGATGCCAAGCTGCGCCTGGGTTACTCCTACGCCATGGCCGGCAAGAAAGATGACGCCATCAAGGTCCTGGAAACGGTCAAGGGCGGCGACGGCGTGGGCGACCTGGCCCGCTACTGGATCGTGTGGCTGAACCGTCCTGCCACGGCAGCGGCAGCGCCGGCAGCAGCGGCAAAGTAATTACTGCCCATCGGGCATGAGCAAAGCGGTTCCCGGTTGACGCCGGGGCCGCTTTTTTTTCGATTTTTCCTGCCTGCCTGCCGCGCCGTGGCGCCGGCGTAAAGGCTAGACCTTGATGTAAATCCTGCGCCTGTCCATCACGCAGGCAATCAGCCAGCACAGCAGCATGAAGCTGACGGCAAACAGCAAGGACCCAAGCCGTGCTGGTGCCCAGCCCGCATACCACTGCTGGTACAGCCACTGGTACAGCGCGACGCCGCCGATGCGCACCGTAAACGCGACCGTCGCCAGCAGCTGCGATACCAGATAGATGAACAGGGTGTTCTTGCCGAAGACTTCAAAAAAATACGTCCAGCCCGTCATTTGACGCACGTCAATGATGAACATCAGCAGTGCCAGCAGCAGCAAGTCCAGGCCGATGCCCAGCATGGCATAGGAACTGGTCCACAGCTTCTTGTTGATCGGAAACACTTCGTTCCAGCACAGGGCCACCGCCACGCAGATGGCGCCGGCCACGGCCAGCCGGACCAGGCTGGCACGCAACTGCCCCGGCGCAGTCTGGCGCAGGAAGCTGCCCGCCAGGTAGCCGGCGATCACGTTGACGATGGCAGGCAAGGTGCCGAGCAAGCCTTCCGGATCGAAGGCGACGCCTTCGCCGTGGTACAAATGGCCCTCGCCCAGCAGCAATACATCGAGCCTGGCTGGCGCATTGCCGTGCAAGCTGTAGTCGCCCCACAGCGCCAGGATGGCCCAGTAGCCCAGCAGGGCACCGGCGCTGAAGAGCAGCGCGCCATGCGTCTTCCAGTAATGCAGGATCAGCGCGGCGGCCAGGTAGCACACGGCGATACGCTGCAGCACGCCGGGGATGCGCGTCTGCGACAAGGGCGACCAGGCGAACAGGCCCGCGTCATCGATCTTGAAGAAGGGGAACCAGTACAGCAAAAAGCCCAGCACGAAGATCACGGCGCTGCGCCTGCACAGCTTGGCCAGCACGGCGCCATGGCCCAGGTGCGCGTATTTTTCCAGTGCAAACGCCAGGGCATTGCCGACGACAAACAGAAAGCTGGGAAACACCAGGTCCGTGAGGGTAAAGCCATGCCATTCGGCATGCAAAAACGGCGCATACACGGCGCCCCAGTCGCCCGGGGTATTGACGACGATCATCAGCGCGACGGTCAGGCCGCGCAGGACGTCGAGTGCAAGATAGCGCTGCGTCATGGCTTCTTCTTCGACAAGACTGGCGCCAGGGCCTTGCCCAGCACATGTTGCGCATCACCGCTCAATTCCCAGAACATGCCACCGCGCAAGCCTTTGGCACGGATATAGCGCACTTTCCCGGCCACCGATTGCGCATCCTCGTAGCTGATGAAGACGCCACTGTCGCGGTTGTACAGATACGGCACCTTCGACTCGGCATTCCAGTAGCGCTGGAAGCCGCGCGCGCCCTTGCCGCCGACCAGGTAGCCCTGCTCGATCAGATGCCGGTAGGTGAATGTCGGCGAGCCATCATTGCCGCTGGCCGCGCCCTGGCAAGCCTGGTACAGGCCATCGCCCCGGGGACCGGCGGCGCACTGCTTCCAGCCATAGCCATAGAAAGGCAGGCCCAGCACCAGCTTGGCCGCTGGCACGCCGGCGCGCAGGAAGCGCGTCACGGTGGCGTCGGCATGCAGGTTTTTATCGCGCAGCGGGTCGGCCGGATCGGCATACAGCGGCGCCAGTTGGCCATTCCCGGCATCCCACACGCCGCGGTAGTCGTAGGTCATCAGGTTGATCCAGTCCAGCTGCGCCGCCAGGCGGGCCACCCAGCCGGGCGCCGCGCCGCTGTCGTCGCTCAGGCTGGCATGCGCGCCGGCGGCGATGGTAATCAGGTAATGGCGGCCTGCAGCTTGCTTGCCGGCCAGCGCGAATGCGCTGCGCAATTCGGCAGCGAGGCGTACATAGTTTTCCTTGTCATCACTGCGGTGGCAGATCTTGCCTTCAATACAGGGAATCCCTCCCGTGGCCGGGTGTTCCCAGTCAATATCGATGCCATCGAGGCCATGCCGGCGCACCAGTTCCAGCGCCGAGGCGATAAAGGCCAGACGCGCGGCCGGCGTGGCGGCCACGTCCGAAAAACGGTTCGACCAGATCCAGCCGCCCACCGACAGCAAGACGCGCAGGCGGGGGTTGTGTTGTTTGAGCGCAATGAGCCTGCGCAGGTTTTCGGCATCGGCCTGCGGCGCCGGCAGCACAATGCTGCCATTGGCCGGCCGGGCGGCCTTGCCTTCCCCATCCAGGCAGGCCTGGATGCCGCCGCCATCGGGCGCCGGGTTGCCATGCTCGCCATCCCAGCAAATGTCGGCGAATGCATATTGGATCAGGCTGACGTTGCCTGCGCGAATGTTGCGTTCATTGACGGGGAACTCGGCCGATTTCCAGCCTGGATAATAAGCCACCACTTCCGGCGCGAAGGTTGCGGCGGTGGCAGGGGCGGCGGTGCCAGCAACAGCGGCCAGCGGCAGCGCGCAGGCAAAAGACGCCAGCATTGCGTGTAATGTCATTGGATGTATCTCAATCTAAGGAAAACCGTCTTGCAATAAAAAATGGCGGAGCCAGCTGCGCTCCGCCATGTGTCATGCCATCCTGGGTGTCCGCCGGGGGGCATCAACTAAGTAAAACGTCTTACATCTTGCCTTGCAGTGCCAGGTAGATCTGGCGGCCGTTCTTGTACAGCGCGCCTGGCATATCGCCGGCACCCGGAGTATGGATGACGGAACGCACAGTCGGATTGTTCAAGTCCTTGCCATCGAGCGTGATCGCCAGGTTTTCGGTCAACTGATAGGCAATCGATGCCGACAGGCTACCGATCGACGACTGGAACGCCGCACTGTTACGGCTGGTGCCGTTCAGGTAACCCGAACGGAAGTTGTACGTCAAACGCGCGCTGAACTTGTCGTTTTCAAAGAAACCGCCAAGGTTGTACGCATTTTTCGACGTGCCGATCAGCGTGCAATCCGGGCTGACCAAGGCGCCGCAAGCCGAACCTGCTGCTTTGCCGGTTTCCTTGCCATCCGTAAAGGTGTAGTTGGCATTGACACCAAAACCAGCTGGCAGGGCTTGCACGTAGGCCAGTTCCACACCTTTGACTTCAGCCGTCGTGTTGATCGGGGTGCCGATCACGTACTCGGTGTTTTTATCTTGCAACTGATTGAAGAACGTTGCCTTGCCGCTGCCATACGTCACGTAGCCATCCAGTGCCGAGTAGAAAGCGCCAGCCGACAGCATCGACTTCGGAGCGAAATACCATTCCACGCCGATTTCAGCATTGTTGGCGCGGATCGGACGCAGATCCGGATTGCCGACAATGCCGAACAATTGCTGATCGCGCAAGTCCAGGCCAGCCATCATACCCAGTTCAGGTCGCGCCATCGTGCGGCTGATGCCGAAACGGCCAACGACATCTTTCGTCACATCCAGGCGGAAGTTAGCGCTAGGCAAGAAGTCGTTATACGTATTCGTATAGTTCTTGATGACATACTGTGCCGCTGGATTCAATTCGTAGCGGTCGACATCTTCCTTGGTGTGAACAAAACGCACGCCGATATTACCCGAGAAGCTGTCTGCACCGAAATTCAACATTGCATAGGCCGATTGGGTCGGCTCCTTGATGTTGAATTCATTCTGGCGCAGGTGGCCGGAGTAGTTGGCATACTTGCTCAGCCAGCCATTGACGGCATCTTGCGAGAACGTCCAATAGCCCGCGCCATTCGTGCCCAGGTCGTTAAAACCACTTGGAAACGAGGTCAGGCCTCCGAATGGCAAATTGGCTGGATTGCCCAGGGCGCCAGCAGCGGTGTTGCCTGCGACATTCGAATTGATGCCGATCGCATCCAGTTTGCGCTCGTGCTGCGCGACGCGCACGCCAAACTGCAGGGACGAAATGGCAGGCAAATCGAGTTTCAGCGTAGCGTCGACCTGGCCATACGTTTCCTTGTCCACTGCCTTCACGTGCGAGCCGTAGGTGTATGGATCACCGCTATTGCCGCCGATCGAAAACTTGTCAGCGCCAGGAATGTTATATCTGATCGGATTGTTTGCACCGTTCATGGTGTAGCCGCCGCCCGTCCAAGGCATCCAGACACCGAGCGCGCCGCTCACGGTTTCGCCGACACCTTTGGTGGTGCCGAGCTTACCGGTCAGCATCAGGCGGTCATTGACGCGATACTTGCCATCCAGATTGATGAAGTCGGACTTGCTCTTGGCGACAGGACGGCTAAAGATTTCCTGCACCGAACCGGACATCGTGGCGCAAGTCGGGCAATTGGCGGGAATCGTGGTATTGACGCTGGTCACGACGCCATTGCTGACGGTACCGCTGACATTCGCGCCAGGATAGCCAGGCGAAGCCCAGGTGTTGCCGATTGCGCGGCCCAGCGATTGCATGAAGTTGTGGTTGATGTTCGGCGCGTCGAGCTGCGAGTGGAACAGGGTCAGGTCCAGCATCAGGTCCTTCGATGGCTTGAGCTGGATATCGATCAAGCCGCCATCGCGAGTACGCTGCTGTTCAAACCAGGCGGTACCACCCAGATAGTTGGTCATGGCGCCAGCTGCACCAGGGATGCCTTGGGCCATGGCCGAACCTGGCTCGACTTTGTCATACCAGATCTGATTTTCCTGGCCGACGCGGCTCAGCGTACGTTTCTGATGGAAACCCTGCACCAATACGCCCAGCGTACTGGCTTCATTCTTCCAGTTAATCATGCCGCTGAACTGAGGATCTTTCTTGCCCGAGTTTGAGGAATAGACGGCGCCCAGGCTGACCTGACCCGTCAAGGATTTCTTGAAGTCGAGCGGCTTGCGGCTCTCGATATCGACCACGCCTTCGGCGCCGCCTTCCAGCAGGTTGGCTTGCGAACCTTTATGCACCGTCACGCGGCCGATCAGTTCCGAAGGGAATAGCGAGAAGCTGACGCTGCGGCCGCCACCGATGATGTTGTCGGCAAACCAGTCGCCGCTGCCAACCGAGTGGCCATTGAAGGTGGTCAGGGTCAGGCCGAACGGTGTGCCGCGCAGGGCGACACGGTCGTTCTCGCCAAAACTGCCCTCGCCGCCGCCGGCAGCGGCCACGCTGACGCCTGGCAAGCGTTGCAGGGAATCAGCAACGTTCTTATCGGGCATCTTGCCCACGTCTTCCGCCGTGATCACTTCAACCAGGCTGTCGGAATTACGTTTTTGGTTCAAGGATTGTTCCAGCGATGCACGGATACCCGTCACGACGACGGTCTGGCCGGCATCCACATCGGCCGTTGCTGCAGGCTTGGTCTCTTTTGCAACGGCTTCCTGCGCATGCGCCGAAAAACTCGCGCCTGCCATCAACATAGCCACAGCAGCGGCGATAGGCGTCAAATTGCGTGCTGCAGAGCTAGCTGTCAAATTGCGTTTCATGTACTCCCCCTTGATTTAAGCTCCAGGATTGGAACCTTTTCATTTTTAACGTAGATCTTCTTTACAGCCCGCCCACTCTCGCTGGCACACTGCAGACCCTTCGGCACAACCACTTACAAAACCAATTCAACGCCAATATACTACTATCCAATACCAGAACACTACCAGTTGCAACTTTTTTTTTATAACGTTGTTTGCATCACACAGACCACTTTGGGTCATTCATTGCGTAGCCCGTATGACAGGACGACATACCAGCGAGAAAAAACAAAAATTGTTGACTTGATAATTGAAATTGGTTTTATAACGGTCTTTTTTGGTATTATCCAGCGACACAAAACAGCGACAGAGCGCGTCTGCAACGCGCCGTAACGGAGACATTGAAGCGTATGACAACCCTGGCTCACATCATGCAAGGCCTGGGGCAGACGAGTAGCCTGCCCCTGTACCAGCAATTGCAGCGCGCGCTGCGCGAAGCGATCGACAAACGCATCCTCGGCCCCGACGAAGCCTTGCCGGCCGAACGCCAGTTGGCCAGCGACCTGGCCGTTTCGCGCATCACCGTGCGCAAGGCCATCGATGGCCTGGTCAACGAAGGCTTGCTGGTGCGGCGCCCCGGCTCGGGCAACTTCATCAATACGCGCATTGAAAAGAACTTCGCCAAGCTGACCTCGTTTTCCGAGGACATGCGCGCACGCGGGCGCACGCCGCGCAGCGTCTGGCTCAAGCGTTCAGAGGGAACCGTCACGCCGGAAGAGGCCTTGCGCCTGCGGCTGTCGCCGGGCGCGCCCGTCTATCGTTTCCACCGCATCCGCTATGCGGACGACGTGCCGATGTGCCTGGAATACGCCACCATCGTGGCCAGCTGCCTGCCGGGCCTGGACGCCGTCGACGTCTCCATGTACGACGCGCTGGAACTGGCAGGCAACCGCCCCACGCGGGCCTTGCAACGCCTGAGCGCCTTATTGCTGACGGGGGACCAGGCCAGTTTGCTGCAGGCGGAGGAAGGCGACGCGGGGCTATCGGTCGAAAGGCTGGGCTTTTTGCGCGATGGCCGCGCCGTGGAATTTTGCCGCTCATACTTCCGCGGCGATATGTATGACTTCGTGGCCGAATTAAGTACCAATTAATACCAATCGTAGAGTTTCCCCATACCAGCCAAAACCACTGATTGCAGTGCAATTGCAGTGCAATCAATATTATTGCCGCATCGCGCCAGGCTATATGCAAGGCAATGGTGAGAGAAAGCGGCGATTATGTCGCCGCGTGGGGAATATGATAAAACGCTGGCGCGGTCTGGATTGGCGCAGCGCACCAGAACGCAGCATTTCCTGTCGCGTGCTCTACGCGGTACCAAGATCGCCTGAACAGGCTGAGACGATGTGCCTGCCATTTGCGTGCGATCGCAGCGATTTGCATGGCCAGCGCATTTGCGCGTGCGCTGATGGCGATGACGGAGATGGACGGAGATGACGATGGCGCGCTCGGCCAGGATGCCGACGGCAGAGCGCTCGCCGTTGGGCTGCCCGGCCACGGCCTGGTCGCCAACGTGGTGCTGGCGCATCGGCGGCGCCGCTTGCTGCACGCTGGTATCACGCGGGTATCACGCTGGCAATGAATCGTTTGCACAGTGCCAATAGCGCCGATACGCATGTCGCCACTCCCTCACCACCGGAATGTCAACGCTACGCCAGCCCACGGTGGCGGGCTTGAGGCAAATCAATTGAACGGGTCTTACTTTTCTTCGGGTGGCGGCAGGAAGCAGGCTTCGACGATCTGCAGGTCGTTATCCTTGGCGAAATCGCGCACGAAGTGAAACGCCAGCGGCTCGATCTCGCGCAGCTTGGTATTGACCACCACCGATTTGACGCCATTGACGACGGTCGGACGCACGTAGGGCGAATACTGGAGGTGCGCGTTGCGCCCGCCACCCTCAGGATTGAAACAGGACATCACTCCGCAAAGGCGTTCGGCCCAATCGCTGGGTCGGAATTGCTTGCCATTGCTGGTGAGACCAAGGATGAAGAACTCGTCTGAGAGTTCCCCTGTTTTTTGAGATAACTCGGCCATGTGGCTTGTCGGGACTGGATTGCGTGAATGGCCCCGGCGGGTAAGCCGGGCTGGTAGTTCAGTTGTGTAACTGCGCTGCGTGTACTGCGGTAAGTCAGTATTATATCTTATAGAAGACTTGGGTTCTACCTCGATCTGCCCTGCAGATGCAAACAGGGGCTGACGCGGATTGCACGTCAGCCCCCTATTTTAACCCTGTTCCACGCGCAAGGCGCATGCACGCGCGCTGTGCGCCGGTAGCGGCGCTGGCATCAGCCGAGGAAAACGGCGCCCGACATCAGCAGCAACAGCAGCATCCACAGCAGCAAGGCGCGCCATACCAGGCCCACCGTGCTCTGCAATGCGCGCGCGCCCGGCTCTTCGCCCGGCAAGATATCGCCTTCGCTGTCGCTGTCATCGACGGCCATGTCCGGTGTGGTGACCACGCGCGCCGCCGTCTCTGCGGGCGTGCCCAGGCGTACGCCCATGGCGCCGCCGCCAGCCGTCAGGATGATGCCGATGGCCTCGTCCTGCCAGCGCTGAGCGAAATTGCGCCAGGCATAGATGGCGTCCTCGAAATTACCCACCACGGCAAACGCCACGGCCGTCAGGCGCACGGGAATCCAGTCGATCCAGTAAAAGGCACGCGCGGCGAACTGACCGAATGCTTCATTGCGCATGTGCTCGGGCTCGTTCCAGGCGCGTGCCAGGTATTCGGCCACGCGGTACATCACGGCGCAGGCAGGGCCAAGCGGCAACAGGAACCAGAAGAAAACGCCAAATACATTGCGATGCGTGGTGATCAGGGCTTTTTCGACGGCGATGCGGGCAATTTCACTCGACTCCATGCCCACCGTGTCAAGCTTGGTCCACTCGGCCAGCAAGGTGCGCGCGGTCGCTTCGTCGCCGGCGCTCAAGGCCAGCTGGATCGAGGTGAAGTAATGACTGTAATGGCGAAAGCCCAGGGTCAGATAGACGATGAGGACATTCCAGGCAAAGGCCAGCAGGGTCAACTGGTAATGGAGCAAGATCCAGTACACGCCCGCCGTCGGCACCATCAGCACACCGATCATGAGGAACCAGCCCATGCGGCCATGGTTGGCATGGCCGGCATTGAACCAGGTCTCCATGCGCATGGCCAGGCTCTTGATCTCGGCGTAGATGGGATTGTCCGCGCGCAAAGGTTTGAGCTGCTCGATCAGCAATGCGCAAAGTATGGAGAGAAATGTCATCAAACGTCCTTTTTGTCTTTTTCAGCAATACCGCAATGCCCGCTACGATAGCGCAGTGCAGTGCTGGAATCAAACTTATTACGTGCGGGGCGCCATTTTACGCGCGCAAGAGGTGAAACAGATTGCGCAGCATGCCGGCAGTAGCACCCCAAATATAGAACCGCTCGTACGGCATGGCATAGAACGAGCGGCGTCCGCCCGGCAATTCCACCGACAGGCGCTGATGATTGACGCCATCCATCAGGAAGGCCAGCGGCACCTCAAAGATTTCCGCCACTTCCGACGGGTCGGCGCGCAGCTCGAACGGCGGCGTGACCAGGCCGACCACGGGCGTGACCCGGTAGCCGGTGCCCGTCAGGTAGTCGGGCAGGCAGCCCAGCACTTCGATATGTGCACGCGACAAACCCACCTCCTCTTGCGTTTCGCGCAGGGCGGTGGCGACCGGCGAGCCATCGAACGGCTCGCTGCGCCCGCCGGGAAAGCTGACCTGCCCGGCATGGCTGCTCAGGTGATCGGTGCGCATGGTCAGGAGGATGGTCAGGCCCTGCGGGCGTTGCACCAAGGCAATAAGCACGGCGGCCGGCACCGGTTCGGCGCGGGCAGACAGAAAATCCTGGGTAATCTCGGGGCGCCAGTCAGGCTGCTCGCGCAGGCGCTGGCGCAGCCAGCCGGCCGTCAGGCGCTCGGCGTCCAGCGCCGCTTCGCCTGCGATACTATCGATGGCAAGTTGTTGTGGATCAAATGTGATGGTGGCCATGCAGCCATTCTCCATTGAGACAGCATCAATAAAAAAAGGGCGCCGAAAGGCACCCTTTTCCCAACGCAGACGCTGATATTACGCGCTTGCTTTCGCCACAACGCGGCGATTTGGCAATTTTTCTTTGATACGCGCCGATTTACCCGAACGCTCACGCAGATAGTACAGCTTGGCGCGGCGAACATCACCACGGCGTTTCACTTCGATCGAAGCGATCAGCGGCGAGTACAGTTGGAACGTACGCTCAACGCCTTCGCCGGACGAGATCTTACGAACGATGAAGTTCGAGTTCAGGCCACGGTTACGACGGGAGATAACGACGCCTTCGTATGCCTGGGCGCGCTTGCGCGTACCTTCGACTACGTTGACGCTGACGATAACGGTATCGCCTGGTGCGAATTCAGGAATGGTTTTACCCAGACGAGCAATTTCTTCTTGCTCTAATTGTTGAATCAAGTCCATTTTATAACTCCGAAAACCATCATGCCGGCGCACTGTGGATAGCGTACTATCCGCCCGGTAGAGGATGGGTATTGCATATGGGCAACATGCCCGGCACTATCAACCACCCTGCTGGCCATCAGAAGACGGTTTTACAAGCTGGCCAAGAATTTTTCGTCGGTCTTGCTGAGCAAGCCGGCGGCGCGCGCGCTGACCAGCAGGTCAGGACGCTTCTTTACGGTCGCTTCCAGCATGCGCTGGCGGCGCCACTTGCCTATCTCGGCATGATTGCCACCCATCAAGACGGGCGGGACAAACATGCCTTCATATGTTTCCGGCCGCGTATAGTGCGGCGAATCGAGCAAGCCATTGACGAAGCTGTCTTCGATGGCCGATGCCTCGGTGTTCAAGACACCTGGCAACAGGCGGATCACTGCATCCATCAGCGCCATGGCGGGTAATTCACCGCCCGACAGGACGAAGTCGCCGACGCTGATTTCCTCGTCGACACAACGGTCCAGCAGACGCTGGTCCACGGCTTCATAGCGGCCACACAGGATTACCAGGCCAGGCTCGGCTTTCAACTGCGTGACACGCTCGTGCGTCAGCGGACGGCCTTGCGGCGACATGAACACCACGCGGGGCGCCGCCAGGCCGAGTTCGGCTTGGCGTTGCTTTGCGGCATTAATTGTCGCTTCGAGCGGACGGGCCATCATCACCATGCCAGGACCGCCGCCATATGGGCGGTCATCCACGGTACGGTGATTATCGGTCGTGAAATCACGGGGATTCCACAGCGACAAGCCACATTTATTCTGTTCGAAGGCACGCCGGGTCACACCCGACTGCGTCAGCGCGGCAAACATTTCCGGAAACAGGGTCACGACATCAAATTGCATCGCTCGCCATCTCAAAAACATTGCCCGGCGCAATATAAAGCGCAGGCGGTTTAATAATCGAGGCCCCAGTCGACCGTGATCTTGTTGGCGGTCTTGTCAACGTTAATGACAAATTGACCGACAAACGGGATCAGGCGCTCAGGCGCCTTATCGAAGGAATCGTCGGCAATGGCGACCGGAGCAACGCGCAAGATTGATTGCGGACCATTGCTCATCATGTCAGTCACTACACCGAGGCACTCGCCTTGCAAATTCTCAACTGTCAGTCCGATCAGATCGGACCAATAAAATTCATCGGCCGTCAGCGTCGGGAAATGGCTACGCGGAATTTGCACAGAGACGCCTTTCAGCGCTTCTGCGGCATCCCGCCCGACCACACCCACCAGCTGGGCCACGACGTCGCCGCCGTGTAACTTCGCCTGCCTGACTTCGACATCATGCAAGGTCGGTTTATCAAACCACCAGGTTTTAACGCTTAATAATGCATCCGCGTCGTCGGAGAAAGGAGTGATCCTGACCCCGCCAGCAATGCCATAGGCACCGGAGACATAGCCTACCTGTACCAGGTCATCGGGGACTTTCACCCCGGATGCAGTCTTGACCGTCAAACCAGTGATCTAATTAAGCTGCTGCTTTGTTGTTGCTAGCTACCAGGCGAGCAACGGTTGGCGACAATTGTGCGCCAACGCCTTGCCAGTAGGCCAGACGGTCTGCGGTGATACGCAGTGGGACTTCGCCACCTTGCGCCATCGGGTTGTAAAAACCGATACGCTCAATGAAGCGACCATCGCGGCGATTGCGCGAATCAGTAGCGACGATGTTGAAGAACGGGCGCTTCTTGGCGCCTCCACGAGCTAAACGAATAACGACCATAATATTTCCAAAAAGTGTGCTGAGGCGGAAAAAGCCGCAAATTATAGCGCGCTTTACCGCCAGGCAGCAAGCGTTATGATGACGGGCGTGTAATTTGGGCTAATCAAACATTATGACCAGACATCGCCGAAGACGCAATAGGCGCGTGCGTCTATCGTGCCGGCAATGGCATGAATATGCCGCTGGATCACGCGACATCATCGCACAATGCTGCATGAAAGAGCTATCGCTGCGCCGGACAATGCGCAATACTGGCCATATTTACCGAAAAGCAACTCTGGAGTCCCATGACCACCACGACCATTTTGCAACAGTCGCACAAGAACAAGGCGTTCACTACCCTGCTGGCCTTCCTGCTGGGTGGCCTGGGCGCGCAGCGTTTTTATTTGCACGGCATCAGGGATGCCTGGGGCTGGCTGCACCTGGCCGCCCTGCCCGCCACGCTGCTGCTGCGCCAGGTGTATCCCGAGGCCGACTGGTTTTACCAGATCCTGCCCCTGACCCTGTCTGCGCTGGCCGGCTTCCTGGAAGCACTGGTACTGGGCTTGATGCCGGACGACAAATGGGATGCGCGCTACAACGCCGGCACAGGCCGCCAATCGGACACGGGCTGGCCACTGGCCGTGGTGCTGGTCGCCACCTTGATGCTAGGCGCAGGCATGCTGATCGCTACCATGGCGCGCCTGTTCGACTTGCTGTACACGGGCGGCGCCTACGGTTAATTCTCGCGTGAAAATCACGTCAGTCATGTGCACCCGGCGCACATGTAAGTGTTGGTAAGCAATCATGATTTTCCTCTATACTGGATTCACAATGCTGGCATTACTGGCACATTCAACACCCACACAGGAGAAGTTCATGATACGTCGCCCATTCATCCTCGCAGTGGCCATCACGGCCCTGTTCAGCACTTCCGCCTTCGCGCAGAACCTCTCGCCCAAGGCGCAATACACCTACGATACGAAGCAGGCCAGCACGCGTCATGCGGACGATAAGAAATTGTGCGCCGAAGAGACCAGTTCGAAAGCCCGCATGCAGTGCCTGCGCGACGCCAAGAGCGAGTACGACCAGGCCATCATCCACGCCAAGGCGGCACAAAAAGCGGGCAACTCCTATGCCGGCCAGAACAGCAAGCCTGCACAGCAGCAAATCTGCGCCGACTGCGGCAAGGTGCTGGCAGTCAATGTCAGCGAAAAAGCCGGTGAAGGCGGCGCCCTGGGCATGATCGGCGGCGGCGTGGCCGGCGCCCTGCTGGGGCGTCAGGTGGGTAGCGGACGCGGCAAGGACCTGGCCACACTGGCCGGTGCCGCCGGTGGCGCTTTTGCCGGCAAGCAAGTCGAAGGCCACATGAAAAACGCCAAGACATGGACCGTCACGGTGCAATATGAAACGGGCGCCAAAGCCGACTTCGCCTTTGACCAGGACCCTGGCCTCGCCGCAGGCGACCTGGTGCGCAATTCCGGCACAGGCATTGCCCGCAGATAAGCCTCGGCCAGCCACCCGCCGCGCATGAAAAAAGCGCTGGAGATCACTCTCCAGCGCTTTTTTTCTTCCAGCCGAGCCGGCCATCGACCATCAACGGCAAGGTTTTTAAATTAAAACTGCTCTTCGGACAAGGCCATCACGCCAGCGCTGCCGTCGATGATGGTGGCGCGCAAGCCGGGCGCTTGCGACAGGATGTGATCGGCAAAGAAGCGCGCGGTGGCGATCTTGGCCTTGTAGAACGAGGCGTCGCCGCTGCCCTCACCCAGCTTTTGCTGCGCCGCCACGGCCGCGCGCGCCATTTGCCAGCCACCCAGTACGATGCCGGCCAGCTTCAGGTACGGCACGCTGCCGGCAAACACCGCCTTGATATCTGACTTCATGTTGGCCACGACGTACTCGACCACCGCCTCCAGGGCAGCGCTGCCTTCGGCCAGGTGGCGCTGCATGGCCTGGAAATCAGCACCGGAGAGCTCGCCCAACTGGGCTTCCGTGGCGCGCACCTGGGCGATGATGGCTTTCGCCACGGCGCCGCCGTCGCGCACCGTCTTGCGCCCCACCAGGTCGTTCGCCTGGATCGCCGTCGTGCCTTCGTAGATGGTCAGGATCTTGGCGTCGCGGTAATGCTGGGCGGCACCTGTTTCCTCAATGAAACCCATGCCGCCATGCACTTGCACGCCGTCGCGGGCAACATCCTGCGCCATTTCCGTCGACCAGCCCTTGATGACGGGCACCAGGTATTCATAGGTCGCCAGGCTTTCCGCGCGCACGTCCGCGTCCGGATGGTGGTGCGCCACGTCGCTGATGGCCGCGCCCACGTAGGCCAGCGCGCGCGCCGCCTCCGTTTGCGAGCGCATCGACATCAGCATGCGGCGCACGTCTGGGTGCTGGATGATGGAGACCGGGCCAGGGGAACCTGCCAGGTCGCGCGACTGCACGCGGTCTTTGGCAAACGCCACCGCTTGCTGGTAGGCGCGCTCGGCCAGGCCGATGCCCTGCAGGCCCACGCCGAAGCGGGCCGCGTTCATCATGATGAACATGTATTCCAGGCCACGGTTTTCCTCGCCCACCAGGGTGCCGATGGCGCCGCCATGGTCGCCGAACTGCAACACGGCCGTGGGGCTGGCCTTGATGCCCAGCTTGTGTTCGATCGAGACGCAATGGGCGTCGTTGCGCGCGCCCAGGCTGCCGTCCGCATTGACGAGCAATTTCGGCACGATGAACAGCGAAATGCCTTTGACGCCTGCGGGTGCGTCCGGCGTGCGGGCCAGCACCAGGTGGACGATGTTTTCCGCCATGTCGTGCTCGCCATACGTGATGAAAATCTTCGTGCCAAACACTTTGTAGGTGCCGTCGCCCTGCGGCACGGCGCGCGTGCGCACGGCAGCGAGGTCGGAGCCCGCCTGCGGCTCCGTCAGATTCATGGTGCCGGTCCACTTGCCCGACACCAGGTTTTCCAGGTAAATCGCCTTTTGTTCATCGCTGCCGGCCGTCAGCAGCGCTTCGATGGCGCCATCCGACAGCAGGGCCACCAGGGCGAACGAGATGCTGGCCGAGTTGAGCATTTCAATACAGGGCGTCGCCAGCAGCTTGGGCAAGCCCTGGCCGCCGAACTCGGTTGGATGCTGCACGCCCTGCCAGCCCGCCTCGCCATACGCCTTGAACGCTTCCTTGAAGCCTTTCGACGTGGTGACCTGGCCATCGTGCCAGAAACTCGGTTCCTTGTCGCTGGGGCCGTTCAGAGGGGCCACCACGCCACCGCAGAACTTGGCGTTCTCTTCCAGCACCGCTTCGGCAGTATCCGGCGTCGCGTCTTCGCAGCCAGGCAGGGTGTGGATGTCGGCCAGGCCGGCCAGTTCGTTCATGACGAACAACATATCTTTCAGCGGGGCTTGATAGCTCATTTTATTTTCTCCAAGAAAAAAGCCACGCGCGGCTCGCCGTGTGGGGCGGGCCGGCGTGGCTTCGTAATATACAAAACCGGGATGGGTACGACTTAACCCAACTCTTTAACCAGTTGCGGCACGATCTCGAACAGATCGCCCACGATGCCGTAGTCGGCCACGGCAAAGATCGGCGCTTCCGGATCTTTATTGATGGCAACGATGGTCTTCGAATCTTTCATGCCGGCCAGATGCTGGATCGCGCCCGAGATACCGACGGCGATGTACAGCGATGGCGCAACGATCTTGCCCGTCTGGCCCACTTGCCAGTCGTTCGGCACGAAGCCAGCATCGACGGCGGCGCGCGAAGCACCCATGGCGGCGCCCAGCTTGTCGGCCAGCGGCTCCAGAATATGGAAGTTTTCTGCCGAACCCATGCCACGCCCGCCCGACACGATGATTTTCGCGGCGGTCAGTTCAGGACGGTCAGACTTGGCCAGTTCGCGGCCCACGAAGGCCGACTTGCCGTTGTCAGCCACGGCTGCGATGGTTTCTGTGGCAGCCGAACCGCCGCTGGCGGCAGCCGCATCGAAACCGGTGGTGCGCACGGTGATGACCTTGACCTTGTCGCCAGATTGCACGGTGGCAATGGCGTTACCGGCGTAGATTGGGCGCTCGAACGTGTCGGGCGAATCGACCTTGGTGATTTCCGAGATTTGCGCTACATCAAGCTTGGCGGCAACGCGTGGCAGGATGTTCTTGCCGTAGGCGGTGGCCGGGGCCAGGATGTGGCTGTAGTTGCCGGCGATGGCCAGCACTTGCTCGGCCACGTTTTCGGCCAGGCCGTCGGCAAAGTAAGGCGCGTCGGCCACGATGACTTTCGTCACGCCGGCGATTTGCGCGGCAGCGGCCGCAGCGGCCGCAGCGTTCGAACCTGCGACGAGCACGTGCACGTCGCCGCCGCACTGGGCAGCGGCGGTCACGGTGTGGTGGGTGCTACCCTTTAAGGTAGCGTTGTCGTGTTCAGCAATAACTAATGCGACCATGATGTGTCCTGTAATTGTTCTGGATAAACGGCGGGGCCGCGCTTAGATGACTTTGGCTTCGGTGCGCAGCTTGGCGACCAGGGTAGCGACGTCCGGCACCTTGATGCCGGCCGAGCGCTTGGCTGGCTCGACGACTTTCAGGGTTTTCAGGCGCGGCGCCACATCGACGCCCAAGTCTTCCGGCTTGACGGTCTCGAGCGGCTTTTTCTTGGCCTTCATGATGTTCGGCAACGTCACATAGCGCGGCTCGTTCAGGCGCAGATCGGTGGTGATGATCGCTGGCAAGGTCAATGCCAGGGTTTCCAGGCCGCCGTCGACTTCGCGCGTGACGGTGACTTTGCCGTCTTCCAGCACGACTTTCGAGGCGAAGGTGGCTTGTGGCCAACCCAGCAGGGCTGCCAGCATCTGGCCGGTCTGGTTGCTGTCGTCATCGATGGCTTGCTTGCCCAGGATGATCAATTGCGGCTGCTCTTTCTCGGCCAGGGCCTTGACCAGCTTGGCCACGGCCAGCGGTTCCAGTTCAGTCGTCGTTTCCACCAGGATACCGCGGTCGGCGCCGATGGCCATGGCGGTGCGCAGGGTTTCCTGGCACTGCGTCACGCCGCAGGAAATCGCAACCACTTCGGTGACCTTGCCGGCTTCTTTCAGGCGCATCGCCTCTTCCAGCGCGATCTCATCGAAAGGGTTCATCGACATTTTGACGTTGGCGGTATCGACGCCAGTGCCGTCACTCTTGACGCGGACTTTGACGTTATAGTCGACCACGCGTTTGACGGGTACCAAGACTTTCATAGCTATGCCTTTGGGAAATTATAAAAATGACGGATCAAGTGCTGAGTGTGCGTTCGATTATAAGAGAAATTTGCGTCCTGAACCGAATTTAAGCACGATCGTGCGATTTTTTGTTAGAGCAAATCATCTAAATTGCCACGCTTAGTCAAATTCAGGGAGTTATTTATTGCGCTGCAGGGCAGCAAAAGGCGCCGGCGAGGCAACGGAAACCAGGCCGCGCCACGGCGGCCCCGGCTGGCAGAATTATTTGCGCTGCATCAGGAAGACGAACTCGGTGCCCGTCTGCACATGCGACAGCAGGGCATTGCCCGTTTGCTTGGCAAAGGCCTGGAAGTCGCGCACGGAACCGGGATCGGTTGCCATGATGCGCAGCACTTCGCCGCTTTGCAGCTCTGACAAAGCCTTCTTCGCCTTCAGGATCGGCATAGGGCAATTCAAGCCCCGTGCGTCGAGTTCCTTGTGAAATTCCATAATCTCGGTATCAAGTAGTGTGTCGCTCATCATCAATATCCCACCATTTTTGTTGTACTGATTTTCGACATACTACTCTAAATCAGGGGTATTGACGCGCTGCACCAAAATAGTTCATCGGCTGTTGTGAGGTCACAACGGCATTCAAAAAGAAATAACGGCCCGCAAACACTGTCTGCGGGCCGCTTTCAAGAGGCTGTGGGGCGAAAACCCCGCATGCCTGTTAGCTTACGCCTTATTTCGCGCGTTCGCCCACCCAGGACGGTACGCCGGCCAAGGCATGGGCCAGACCGCTAGGATCGGTGCCGCCAGCTTGCGCCATATCGGGGCGTCCGCCGCCTTTTCCGCCCACTTGCTGTGCAACGAAGTTCACCAGCTCGCCCGCCTTGACCCTGGCAGTGGCGTCGGCAGTGACGCCGGCGATCAGGCTGACCTTGCCGTCGGCAACGCTGGCCAGCACGATGGCGGCCGTTTTCAGCTTGTCCTTCAGCTTGTCCATGGTTTCGCGCAGGCGCGCCACGTCGGCGCCGTCGAGCACGGCAGCGAGCACCTTGATGCCGTTCACATCGACCGCCTGCGTGACCAGCTCATCGCCCTGGCCGGACGCCAGTTTCGACTTCAAGGCCGCCAATTCCTTCTCCAGCGCCTTCACATGGTCTTGCACCTGGACGATACGGGCCGTCAGCTCTTCCGGCGGCGCCTTCAGCGCATGCGCCGCTTCGACCAGGCGGCGGTTGATGCTTTGCACCAGCGCCAGCGCGCCCTCGCCCGTCACCGCTTCGACGCGGCGGATACCGGCGGCCACGCCGCTTTCGCCGATGATCTTGAACAGGCCGATGTCGCCCGTGCGCTGCACGTGGACGCCGCCGCACAGCTCTTTCGAGCTGCCGATGTCGAGCACGCGCACTTCGTCGCCGTATTTCTCGCCGAACAATGCCATCGCGCCATGCTTGACGGCATCGTCAAACGACATCAGGTGGGATTGCGTGGCGTGGTTTTCCAGGATCTCTTTGTTGACAATGGTTTCCACGGCGGCGATTTGCTCGGCAGTCATCGGTGCATTGTGGCTGAAGTCGAAACGGGTCTTGTCCGGGTCGACCAGCGAGCCCTTTTGCGCCACGTGGCCGCCCAGTACTTCGCGCAAGGCCTTGTGCATCAAGTGCGTGGCCGAGTGGTTGCGGATGGTGCGTGCGCGCTTGGCCGTATCGACCTCGGCCGAGACGGCGTCGCCCACTTTGAGCACGCCCGATGCGAGCACGCCATGGTGGCCGAAGACGTCAGCCTGGATTTTCAGGGTGTCGCTGACGGCAAAAGTGCCGCTGCCTGCGGAAATCACGCCCTGGTCGCCCACCTGGCCGCCCGACTCGGCGTAGAACGGCGTGGTGTCGAGCACCACGATGCCATCCTGGCCCGCCTTGAGTTCGACTACCGGCGTGCCGGCTGCATACAGCGCGACAACCTTGCTGCTGAAAGTCAGTTGATCGTAGCCGACAAACTTGTTTTTCACGCCCGCGTACTCGACCTTGCTATCCTTGTGCGTCTTGCCGCCCTTGCGCGACAGTTCCTGGCTTTCCTTCAGCGCCGCGTCGTAGCCGGCCTGGTCGAAAATGATATTGCGTTCGCGGCAGATGTCGGCCGTCAGGTCAGGCGGGAAGCCATACGTTTCGTACAGGGTGAAGGCGGTGGCGCCGTCGATGCCGGTGGCATCCTTGGCCAGCTGCGCTTCCAGCACTTTCATGCCCGTTTCCAGGGTTTCGCCGAAACGCTCTTCCTCGGCCTTGAGCATGTTCGCGACATTACCCTTGGCTTCTTCCAGCTCAGGATAGGCGCCGCCCATCTCGATGGCCAGGTCGGCCACCAGCTTGTAGAAGAATGGCTTGGTCTGGCCCAGCTTGTGGCCATGGCGCAAGGCGCGGCGGATGATGCGGCGCAACACATACGCGCGCCCTTCGCTGCCAGGAATGACGCCGTCGACGATCATGAAGGCGGCGGCGCGGATGTGGTCGGCGATCACGCGCAGCGACTTGTTTTCCAGGTCCGTGGCGCCCGTTTCGCGCGCGGCGGCGCGGATCAGATGCTGGAACAGGTCGATCTCGTAGTTCGAATGCACGTGCTGCAGCACGGCGGCCAGGCGTTCCATGCCCATGCCCGTATCGACGCAAGGCTTGGGCAGCTTGTGCATGACGCCCGCTTCGTCGCGGTTGAACTGCATGAACACCAGGTTCCAGATTTCAATGAAGCGGTCGCCATCTTCGTCCGGCGAACCCGGCGGGCCGCCAGGAATGTCGGCGCCATGGTCGTAGAAGATTTCCGTGCACGGACCGCATGGGCCCGTATCGGCCATCTGCCAGAAGTTATCCGAAGCGTAGCGCGCGCCCTTGTTGTCGCCGATGCGGATGATGCGCTCGGTTGGTACGCCGATTTCCTTGGCCCAGATGTCGTACGCTTCATCATCTTCGATATACACGGTGACCGTCAGTTTGTCGGCCGGCAAGCCATATACCTTGGTCAGCAATTCCCACGCGTACTGGATGGCATCGCGCTTGAAATAGTCGCCGAAGCTGAAGTTGCCCAGCATTTCAAAGAAAGTATGGTGGCGCGCCGTGTAGCCGACGTTTTCCAGGTCGTTGTGCTTGCCGCCGGCGCGCACGCAGCGCTGCACGGAGGTGGCACGCGTGTACGGGCGGCTGTCCGTGCCTGTAAACACGTCCTTGAATTGCACCATGCCGCTGTTCGTCAACAGCAAGGTCGGATCATTGCCTGGCACCAGGGAGCTGGAACGGACGATGGAATGGCCCTTGGACTCGAAAAATTTGAGGAACTTGTCGCGGATTTCAGATGATTTCATGTTTTTTTGGCAAAGAGTGGCGGCAGCTTTAAAGGGAAGATTATACGTGATATAGCTACGGGCAATCAGGCCTGGCAAGGGCATGCGCGCTGAAATGTTGCGCCCATGCCCACAGCACAGCCTGCCCGTTCAGGCTACGTCGTGCTGGCTGGAACAGGCGTGCGGCGCCGTGGCGGCAGCGGCAGGGGCGGCAGCGGCGGCTGAGGCATTGCAGTCGGCACAGCGGCCGTACAGGGTCAGTTCGTGGCGCTCGACGACAAAGCCTTGCGGCGCCATGCGTTTCAAGTCGCCCGGGCAATCATGCACGTCAAACACGCGCTGGCACGTAGTGCACTGGAAATGGTGGTGGTGGTGATTGGCGGCCGCGTTCGACTCGTAGCGCGGGTTTTCACCCGGCAAGGTGACAACGTGCACCTTTTCTTCCTGCACCAGCGACTTCAGATTGCGGTAAACGGTGGCAATGCCCAGCTGCGCCACCTGCAAGCTGGCCTGTTCGAGGATTTCCTGCGCCGACAGCGGGCGCTGGGCCGACTCGATGGCGGCTTGAATGGCGGTTTTTTGACGTGTTGTGCGTTCCATAGCCTACACAATACACCATCCGCCTTTTGCCACCGCCTGGAAAAACTGCCACCATCTAATGATAATGGGTTATCATTATCATTTTTAGGCAGCCACCCCATCCGGCCATGGCCTGCCCAGCCTACGCAAACACCGATCGCAGATAAAGGAAATCTTGCCCATGTCCGTCCGTCCTCAACAACCGACTCCCCTCGCGCTGGCCATCATGCTGGCCTTCGCCGCCCCCGCCAGCGCCCTGGCGCAGCGGACGACAAGCCTGCCAGCCGTCACCGTGTCCGCCAGCGCCCTGGCGCTGGGCAGCGACGACATGAGCACGCCTGTCGCCGTGCTCGAAGGCGAAGAGCTGGTGCGTGTCCGCGAAGCGACCCTGGGCGAGACCCTGGCAAGCCAGCCTGGCATCACTTCCAGCCATTTCGGCGCCGGCGCCAGCCGCCCCATCATCCGCGGTATGGATGGCCCACGCGTGAAAATCCTGTCGGACGGCGCCGAAGTGCAGGACGCCTCGACCATCAGCCCCGACCATGCCGTCGCAGCCGAACCGATGCTGGCGCAACAGATTGAAGTGCTGCGCGGCCCCTCCGCGCTGGCATATGGCGGCGGCGCCGTCGGCGGCGTGGTCAATGTGATCGACAAGAAAATCCCCACGCGCGTGCCGGCCAAGGGCTTTGAAGGCAGCGTGGAAGTGCGCGCCACTTCAAACGCGCGCGAAAAGGCGGGCGCCTTTGAAGTGACGGGCGGCGCCGGCAACATCGCCTTCCACGCGGAAGGCGTCAAGCGCGACGCGAAAGAATACAAGGTCGGCAGCGGCTGGGAAGGCGGCTCGACGGTGGCCGGCAGCTACAACAAGACGGATACGGGCAGCGTGGGTGTGTCATGGGTGGGCCAGCGGGGCTTCCTAGGCCTGGCCTTCACCAGCCAGCACGCCGAATATGGCTTGCCGGGCCACAACCATGAATTCGAAAGCTGCCACCCGCACGGCACGCAGCTGCACTGCGGCGGCCACGACGATCACGACGATCACGAGCATGCTGAAGAAGATGAGCATGACCACGACGATGGCGCCGTGCCGTATGTCAAGCTGAAGAGCGAGCGCTGGGACGTGCGCGGCGAATTGCGCGACCCCGTGCCCGGCTTCGCCAGGCTGCGCCTGCGCGCCGCGTTGACCGATTACAGGCATGACGAGATCGAAGGCACGCAAATTGCCACCACGTTCAAGAACAAGGGCCACGACGCGCGCCTGGAAATGGAACACTACCCGATTGCCGGCTGGCGCGGCGTGGTAGGCCTGCAAACGTCGCAGCGCGACTTTTCCGCGCTGGGCGAAGAAGCCTATGTGGCACCGACGGTGACGAAGAAACATGCCGCTTTCCTGGTCGAGGAATACAAGCTCGACCAATGGCGCTTCGAGGCGGGCTTGCGCCACGAATGGCAAGACATCACGGTCGACAGCGCCACCTTGCAAGAGCGCAGCGCCAAGGGCACATCCGTGTCGCTCGGTGCCGTATGGAAATTTGCGCCCCAGTATTCGCTCGGCTCGACCATCTCGCGCACGCACCGCCTGCCCAGCGCCGAAGAGCTGTACGCGCACGGCGTGCACATGGCCACGGCCACGTATGAACTGGGCAATGAAAACCTGGGCAAGGAAACGTCGAACAATATCGACTTGACCTTGCGCAAATATGCGGGCGCCACGACGTTCTCGGCCAGCGCCTACCGCAACAAGGTGGACAATTACATCTTTGGCAGCACGCTGGACAGCCACGAAGGCTTCCAGCTGATCCAGTACGCCCAGCGCGACGCCACGTTTACGGGCGTCGAAGGACAGATCCGCCAGCAACTGAACCCCCTGTTCGGCGCCAGCGTGTTTGGCGACTATGTACGGGCCAGGCTGGCCGACGCTGGCGCGGGTGACAACAATAACCTTCCGCGCATCCCCGCCCAGCGCATCGGCGTGAAATTCGATGCCAACTGGCAAGCATGGAGTGGCGTGGCCGAGTTCATCCGCGTGGGCAAGCAGGACAAGGTGGCCGCGTTTGAAACGGAAACACCGGGCTACAACATGCTGAACCTCGCCGCCAACTACGACACGCGCATCGGCACGACACCGGCCCAGTTCTACATCAAGGCCAACAATTTGACGAATGAACTGGCGTACAGCCACACCTCGTTCATCAAGAACGCGGCGCCATTGACGGGGCGCAATGTCACTGTAGGGATGCGGGTAACATTTTAAGTATTAACGGGCTTGATCAAATCGATTCGGTCCGTACAAAAGCCGTCGACGCCCCAGGCCAGCAGTTCGCTGGCCCGCTGGGGCCTGTTGACGGTGTAGCAAAACAGTCCCAACCCCTCCCCCTTGACGGCCTGCGCCAGCGCCGGCGTCAATGCTTCGTGGTGGCAATGGATCGCCACCACGCCCAGTTCCTTCGCCCGTTGCGCCCAATCGGATGGTATGGTTTCGACCAGCCAGCCGCGCGAAAGTTCGGGCGCCGCCTGGCGCGCCGCCTGCAAGGCGGCAATGCTGAAGGACGACAGCAGCGGCAATAATTCCCCGGCAGCAATTTCTTGTGCAAAGTATGCGCGCGCGGCCACGGCCACCGTCTCGCCCGTCGGCACATCGAAGCCCGGGGCTGGTTTGATCTCGATATTCATCCAGATGCGCTGCGCCTTGCAATAGTCGACCACGGCCTCGAAGGTAGGCACGCCCTCGCCCGCGAACTGGGAGCCGAACCAGGCGCCCGCCTCCATCTTTTCCAGTTGCGCGGCCGTGTAGTCGCTGATGGCGCCGCTGCCGGCCACGGTGCGCCCCAGTTCCGGGTCGTGCACGACGACGGGCACGCCGTCGCCCGCCAGCATGACGTCGAACTCCACGGCGCGGTAGCCGTAGGCCAGGCCGCAGCGCAGGGCGGCCAAGGTGTTTTCAGGCGCCAGGGTGCCGCCGCCGCGGTGCGCCACAATGCGTGGATAGGGCCACATGGTTTTCCTCTCTCGCGATTATCTTGTCGATCAAGACAGTCTTGCCATACTATCTCGTGCAACAGCAACCATGTAAAGGTCAAGTTGACGCGATTGGCGCCACGTCCGCCCTGTTTCGTCGCAGAGCCGTTGCGCCCGCATGCGGGTCCGCCGATAATTGCCGCATCACCAACCCGAGCGCCAACCTGAAAGCTGTCCCGCATGAACACCACCGAGATCAATCCATGCAAAAGCGGCTTTCCCTACCGGCGCCTGCTGGCCGATGCGCGCTATGCGCTCTTGCTCAATGTCCTGTGCGCCCTCTTCATCACCTTCGTGCTGAGCGGCGGACAAAGCTTCTGGCTCAACCTGCTCGCGTCCATGTGCATAGGTGGCATCGTTTTCCTGCTGATCGACGGCATCCGCCTGGCATGGTGGGGCGAGCAGCGGCGTCCCCAATTGCTGCCTTTCGCCGTCCTCGTCGTCGTCAGCGCCGCCGTGGCACAAGCGGCCGGCACGGTGCTATTCGGCTGGTTGGCGAATATCGACGTCCCCGCGCCCACCGCCATGTCGCCACGCAATATCGGCATGACGGTTTTCACTCTGGCGGCGGCCGGCGCAGCCATCCTGTTCTTTGCCAGCCGCGAGAAGATCAATCGCCTGGAGGCGCAGGCGGCCCAGGAAAAGGCCCGCGCCGAATCCGTGGCGCGCCAAGCCATGCAGGCGCAGCTGCAATTGCTGCAGGCGCAGATCGAACCGCACATGCTGTTCAACACCCTGGCCAATTTGCAGGGCCTGATCAGCTTTGAGCCGCAACGCGCCCAATTGCTGCTGGACCAGCTGATACAGTATTTGCGTGCCACCCTGAGTTCCTCGCGCGCCGATGCCACCACGCTGGAACAGGAATTTTCCCTGATGCAAGCCTACCTGGGCCTGATGTCCATCCGCATGGGTGCGCGCCTCGCCTACACACTGGACTTGCCCGAGACGTTGCGCCAGATCAAGGTGCCACCCATGCTGCTGCAGCCGCTGGTGGAAAACGCCATCCAGCACGGCCTGGAGCCGAAGATCGAAGGCGGCCACGTCCACGTGCAAGCCAGCGCGAACGATGGCGTGCTGACACTCACCGTCAGCGACGATGGCCTGGGACTCGATCATCCGGGCCAGAGCAAGGGCACGCAACTGGGCGTGGCAAATATCGGCGAACGCCTGCTGGGCATGTATGGCGATTGCGCCAGCCTGTCGCTCAGCGCCAACCATCCGGCAGGCGTAACCGCCCGCCTGGCATTCCCCCTTCAACCTACCATCACGAGCCACCCCGCATGAGCAAGCACACCCCACGCGCCCTGATCGCCGAAGACGAACCCATCCTCGCCGCCGCCCTCGCACATGCCTTGCAGCGCTTGTGGCCGGAACTCGACATCGTTGCCACCAGCCCCAATGGCGTCGATGCCATACAGCAAGGCCTGGCTTTGCGCCCTGACATATTATTTCTCGACATCAAGATGCCGGGCAAGACGGGCTTGGAGGCGGCCGAAGAACTGGCCGAACAGTGGCCGGACAGTAGCCCCTTCCCGCACATCGTCTTTGTCACCGCCTACGACGAATACGCGCTGGCCGCCTTCGAGCACGCGGCTGCCGATTACGTGCTAAAACCCGTCAACGATGCGCGCCTGGGCAAGACCGTGGAACGCCTGAAACAGCGCTTGCGCGACGACAGCATCGCCAACGCCAGCACACCGGCCAGCGACGCCAAACTGGCCCATTTGCTGGCCCAGCTGCAGGCGATGGTGCCGCCCGCCCCGCGCCTGCAAATGCTACGCGCAGCCGTCGGCAACAGCGTGCGCATGATCGCCCTGGCCGACGTGGTGTATTTCGAAGCGCTCGACAAATACATCAACGTCGTCTGCCGCGACAGCGAAGCGCTGATACGCACCAGCCTGAAGGAACTCTTGCCCCAGCTTGATCCGGAACAATTCTGGCAAATCCACCGGGGCACCATCGTCAACGCCAGCGCGATTGCCAGCGCCGTGCGCGACGAGGCGGGCAAACTGTCGCTAACCTTGCGCCAGCATGGGGCGCAATTGCGCGTCAGCCCCCTGTATGCGCACCTGTTCCGCCAGATGTAGGGGGCAGCCAGCCACGCTCAGGCCGACGCTTCGCGCGCGCCCAGGGGCTGCAAGTGGCGCAGGCGCAAGGCGATCAGCACGCCGCCGCCCAGGCACACGCCCAGCATCAGGATGACGCCCGTCCAGCCATCGAAGCCCCACATCATGCCCGAGGCGGAACCGATCAGGCTCGAGCCCAGGTAATAGAACAGCAGATAGAAGGCCGAGGCCAGGGCCTGCGGTGCGCGGGCGCGGCGGCTGACCCAGCTGCTGGCGATCGAGTGCGAGGCAAAGAAACCAAAAGTGGCCAGCGCCATGCCGATGACGATCAGCGGCAAGGAATCGAACAGGGTCAATAAAATGCCCGAAAGCATCACCGACAGCATGATCCACAGCACGCCCCGGCGTCCCAGGCGGTCCACCAGGCGGCCCGCCCAGACGGCGCTGAAGATGCCGATCAGGTACAAGAAGGCCAGCAGGCCGACCGTGCTCTGGCGCAAGCTGAACGGCGCGGCCAGCAGGCGGTAGCCGATGTAGTTATACAGGCTGACGAAACAACCCATCAGTACGAAGGCCAGGCAAAACAGCCACGGCAAGCCGCGGTCGGAAAAATGCTGGCGGATCGCGTGCGGCAGCGCATTCCAGCCCTTCGTACTGGGCACGAAGTTTTTCGACGCGGGCAGGCTGCGCCAGAATTCAAAAGCGGCCAGCACGCCCGCCACGCCCAGCACGCCCAGGGCCCAGCGCCACGACAGGAAATCACTGAGCATGGAGGCGACCAGCCGCCCCGACATGCCGCCAAAGGCGCTGCCGGCAATGTACAAGCCCATCGACAAGCCCAGCGACGGGCCTTCGATTTCCTCGCCCAGGTAAGCCATGGCCACGGCAGGCATGCCGCCCAGGGCGACGCCCAGCGCGGCGCGTATCATCAACAGTTGCGCGTAATCCTGGGCAAACGCGGACAGGATGGTCAAGATGGCGGCGCCAAACATCGACGCCACCATCAAGGGCTTGCGCCCGATGCGGTCGGAGACGGCGCTCAGCAGCACCAGCGAGATGGCCAGCAATCCGCTCGAGACGGACAGCGACCAGCTGCTCTGCGCCGGCGTCAGGTGAAACTGGTGCGACAGCAAGGGAAACAGGGGCTGGATGCAGTACAGCAAGCTGAAGGTGGAAAAGCCGCCAAAGAACAGCGCGCGGTTGCTGCGCTTGAATTCCGGCGTGCCCTTGGCGATGGCCGAACGGGCAGCAGGAGCGGCAGGGGAAGCCGGGATGGCGGAAGGTGCAGCGGAGACAAAAGCAAGCGATGAATCAGACATGGCGGTGTTCGGGAAAGAAGCGAGTCTTCATCTTAGGATTGCCAACTCATATCGTCCAATATATATTTAAGGCCCAACTCATACTTTAAAAATATTACTGAATATGGAATTGCGCCACCTGCGTTACTTTGTCGCCGTCGCCGAAGAGCTGCACTTCACGCGTGCAGCCGAGCGCCTGCACATCGGCCAGCCGCCGCTGAGCCAGCAAATTCAGGCACTGGAAGGGGAACTGGGGGCGCAGTTATTCGAGCGCAACAAGCGCTCCGTGCGGCTGACGCAGGCGGGCAGCCTCTTCCTGGTCGACGCGCGGCGCATCCTGGCCCTGGCCGAACAGGCCGCCGTCACGGCGCGCCGGGCGCAGCGGGGCGAAGCGGGCGAGCTGCGCATCGGTTTCACGTTTTCCACGCCATTCACACCGTATTTCGCCACCGTCATCAACCGCTACCGCCAGCAATTCCCGCACGTCACCTTGACCCTGCACGAGATGGCGACCCTGCATCAGCTGGAAGCGATCTCGGGCCGCACCATGGACCTGGGTTTCGTGCGGCCGCCCGAAACGACCTACCCCGCCGACATCCGGCTCACCGAACTGCGCCAGGACCCGCTGTTCCTCGTCTTGCCCGTCGCCCATCGGCTGGCGGCCAAAGACGCCATCGGCATTGCCGACATGGCCGGCGAAGGCTTTGTCATGTATCCGAAAGATGCGGGCACGGGAATTTATCCGCAAATCTTCCGCCTGTGCAAGGCAGCCGGCTTCGTGCCGCACGTGGCGCAGGAAGCGGGAGAAGCGTCGACCATCATCGGCCTGGTGGCGGCTGGCTGCGGCATTTCCGTGCTGCCCGCCTCGTTCGAGCGCATCCGCATGGATGGCGTATGCTACCGCCCGATCGCCGACCCGCAGGCGACCACCAGCTTGTTATTGGCACAACGGGAAGAAGAGACCTCGCCGCTGGTGGCGGCGTTCGTCAAGCTGGCCGAAGAGGCGGCGCAGGAAGGGGGAGCGTAGGCGCAGGCCGGCGAGTGCCGGCCCAGGCGCTCAGACGCTCAGGCACTACGCGTAATCGGCGTCCAGCTCGGAACCGGCATAGTTTTCCAGGTCTTCGAACAGGCTCTTCATGCTGGCCCGCGTGAGGATCTTGTGCACCACGGTGCAGCTGCGGCGGTACGACTCGATGCGATCGAGCAACACCGGGTGGTGCTGCACGGGCACCTTGGCCAGCAGCGCGGCCCAGCCTTCCTCGAAATCGGGCTTGTTCTTGCGCACGGAACGCACAAAGCGTTCAAACTCCTTTTGACCCGTGCGCGCCATGATGCGTCCGCCACCTTCGATGGCGAAGATGATGGCCACGGCAATGACACCCTCGGCATTCAAGTCGGTGTCGCTGACGGGACCATTGTCATGGTGACGGCGCAGCCAGCTGGCCAGGCGCACTACGGCTTGCACTTCCTTGCGCTGCTGCAACTGCAACGCATATTTTTCATGGCCGGCCCAGTTCTGGTTCGGGTCGGCCTGGCAAATATCGATGAACAGCTCGCGCAAGCGGCGCTGTAAATAGACGGGGTCCTGGTCGTATTCACCGACGAGGGTGTCTTCGGGCAGCTGCGACAACTCCTTGATCAGGCGAAAGCCTATCTGGAACGCGTGTTCGGCGCCGTGTTCGACGAGGAAATCGAGCGCGGCCTGGTCGCCTTCATGCAAGAGCGCATGCTCCAGCCCCAGCGAGACGCCGCCCACCGTCAAATACAGGGCCTTCTGGATGCCGTCGGCCGTACGTTCATTGGTGAACTTCTCGGCCACCATGGCGGTGATGCCCGTCAATTCATCGGCCAGGCTCAAAGCCGCGTCCTCGCGCGGGTCGCCGGGCAGCAATTTAATGGCGCGCACCAGGCGCGGAAGATTCTCTACTACGATTGCTGGCAACATCAGTGCGTCCCTGCTTTCATCAAGAGAAAATACCCGTGCCCAGGCTGCGGCGGGTGCTGGCGCGTGGCGCGCTGCGCGTGCTCGGCACTTGCTTGCGCAGGCGGTACAGCAATTCCTTGGTACTGCGCTGCAACATGGTGGGTTCTGCGTCCGGGTCGTCCGAGTATTCGGCATCGGCCAGGTCGGCGCTGTGGCGGAAGTCGGGGAACAGCTCGAACAGCGAGCGGTCCCAGCCGTCTTCATTGGCTTGCGCCAGCTCAATGGCCAGCGGCACGACGTCGTTGTCGGACGATGTCACGCCCGTCACGTACGGTCCCTTGATGACGATCTCGCCCGCCACTTCGAGGATTTCCTTGGGCGCCATCGAGAACAGGATGGCGAACGCCGTGGCGCCCCAGTCGGTGGCGGATGCCTCCAACAGCAGCTCGCGGCGGCGCTCGGCGTCGTCGGTGGAAAACACCACGCCGTGGATGTGCGCGAACAGCGACTCGGCGATGCGCTCCGGATCATCCTCGATCTGGTCGTCGCTCCAGGTGGCGGCGATGAAGGCCAGGCTGTCGGCCCAGGCTTTCGGCGGCACCAGCAAGGTTGCCAGCGACATCTTGCCGCCGTCGAAGCCGGCCAGGTGCAGCGCCGTCACTTGCGGCGGGATGGCGTTGAGCACTTCGACCACGGCAAGGTCGCCGTACTGGTCGGCCGCGTCGGCAAACGCCTGCTCGGCGTGGCCCAGCGAACCGGACAGCACCAATTCCGTGACTTGCCGGGTCAGCGCGGGAAGATTGCTTTTTTGTTCAGCATTTAGCTTGTCGTTATCTGCCATGGTCATCTCCATCCTGGTCAAACATCTGGGCGAAATCGTCGGTGGCTTCGTCTTCATCGCGATCGTCGTCGCCATCGTCATTGGCGGCCAGCTGGTCGAGCGACTGATCATCGTCTTCCCACAGGCGCTGATTCTTGTGCAGGAAGGCCGTGATGATGGCCTGGCGCGCCAGCTCGGGGAAGCTCTCTTCGATGGCAGCATACATCTTTGCCGCTTCCGGGGCGGCGCAGGTGGCCATGGCGAACACGCGTGCCGGGTCGCCCAGCTCGTAGTCTTCGCTTTCGGCCAGCAAGCCTTGCGGGTCGCTGAAGGTGATGTGGTCAACCAGCGCGAAGGCCAGCATGTTCACGTCTTCGATGCCGCCGCCGCTGGCGTACTCGCCCACCAGCGCGTCGACCATGCTCTTGTAGTTCTTGCGGTTCGGCGGGTCGCCCAGGATGCCTTCGATCTGGCCTTCCAGCTCGCGCGACTGGTACGCGAATTCAGGGTGTACTCTTCTCATGTTGTGCTTTCCAATGTGATGCGCGGCGCTTTTACATATAAGCAAAAGCACCATTGTTGTTTTTTAAATTATTCAGGCTGGCTGGCAGCCGCCAGGAGGCTCAGTCCGCTGGCAAGGCTGTGCCATGCAGGCGGAACACGCCGCACCACAGGGCGTAGGCTTCCGCTTCCGTATCGATGATGATGCGGTGGTTCACGCTTTGGTCGTATTCGGCGCGCTTGGCCGGGTCGGCCAGGATTTCATAGGCCTTGGTGACGCTCTTGAAGCGCGCCTCGGCGCCGGGGGCCTGGTTGCGGTCGGGGTGAAAGCGCATGGCCAGCGAGCGGTAAACCTTCTTGATTTCATCGTCGCTGGCATTGGGCGCGACACCGAGGACGTTATATAAATTTTCCATATGAGGCTCCGGGGTCACGTTTGGGTCACGTTTTGTTTACTAATTAAAGGCGAATTATCCTATAGAACGGCGCCCGCGTCGCCCGCATGCTCGATATGCGACCAAATACGTGCTTATAAAGCGCTTGCGGTACGGTAAAATGCTTTTTACTGTCACTCTTCCGCATTGATCAATGAGCAACGATAAACATAGTACCGCTGCCGCCGCTCCGGCGTTGGCGCCCAATTTCTTGCGTAACATCATCGAAGCCGACCTGGCTGCCGGCACCCATGTGCGTCCCGGCCTGCCCCAGGTGATCACGCGTTTCCCGCCGGAGCCGAACGGCTACCTGCACGTGGGCCACGCCAAGTCGATCTGCGTCAACTTCGGCCTGGCGCGCGATTACGCCGGCCAGTGCAACCTGCGCTTCGACGACACCAATCCGGCCAAGGAAGAGCAGGAATACGTCGACACGATCATGGACAGCGTGAAATGGCTGGGCTTTGACTGGGAAGCCAAGGGCTTTGATGGCACGCAAAACAATTTGCACTACGCCAGCGACTATTTCGACCAGCTGTATGCGATGGCCGAGTACCTGATCACGGCCGGCTTTGCCTATGTGGACAGCCAGAGCGCCGAAGAGATGGCTGCCAACCGCGGCAATTTCGGCCAGGCCGGCAAGAATTCGCCGTTCCGCGACCGTCCGCGCGACGAATCGCTGGCCCTGTTCCGCGCCATGAAGGCGGGCCAGTTCAAGGATGGCGAACACATCCTGCGCGCGAAGATGAGCGACGATGCCATGCGTTCGCCGAACATGAACTTGCGCGACCCGGCCATCTACCGCATCCGCCACGCGCATCACCACCGCACGGGCGACGCCTGGTGCATCTATCCGATGTACGACTACACGCACCCGATCTCGGACGCGCTGGAAAACATCACGCATTCGATCTGCACCCTGGAATTCCAGGATCACCGCCCGTTCTATGACTGGCTGCTGGAAACCCTGTCGGCCGGCGGCTTCTTCGCCAAACCGGTGCCGCACCAGTATGAATTCTCGCGCCTGAACCTGACCTACATCGTCACCAGCAAGCGCAAGCTGCGCCAACTGGTGGAAGAGCAGATCGTCGACGGCTGGGACGACCCGCGCATGCCGACCCTGGTGGGCATGCGCCGCCGCGGCTACACGCCGGAAGCGATTCAGCTGATGTGCGAACGCACGGGCGTGACCAAGTCGGACGGCTGGATCGACTACAGCGTGCTCGAAGGCTGCCTGCGCGAAGACCTGGACCCGAAGGCGCCCCGCTCGGTGGCCGTGCTGCGTCCTTTGAAATTGATTATCGACAACTTCCCGGCAGGCGAAAGCGTGGAATGCACGGCGCCCGTGCATCCGCACTTCCCCGAGCGCGGCTTGCGCACCTTCCCCATCTCGCGCGAGCTGTGGATCGAGGAAGACGACTTCATGGAAGTGCCGAACAAGGGTTATTTCCGCCTGTATCCCCCCATCGACGACAAGGCGGGCAGCAAGGTTCGCTTGCGCTACGGCTATGTGATCGAGTGCACGGGCTTTGACAAGGATGAAAACGGCAAGGTCACCGCCGTGCATTGCACCTACTTCCCTGACAGCAAGTCGGGCACGGAAGGCAGCGCCAACTACAAGGTCAAGGGCAATATGCACTGGGTCAGCGCAGCGACGGCGATTGCCGCCGAAGTGCGCCTGTACGACCGCCTGTTTACCGATCCGCAGCCGGACGCGGGCGGCAAGGACTTCAAACTGGCCCTCAACCCGCTGGCCAAGGAAGTGGTGCAAGCGTGGCTGGAACCGGGCGCGGAACTGGCCTTGCCGGAACAGCGCTTCCAGTTCGAGCGCCACGGCTATTTTGCGGCCGACCGGGTCGACAGCCAGCCAGGCAAACCCGTCTTCAACCGCATCGTCACCCTGAAAGACAGCTGGCAGCCGGCCAAATAAGGGCTGGCTGACAGACGAAAAACCGCTGCGGCGGTTTTTTTTCGTTTCAACAATATGATTCGCAAGGAGAATTGCCGGTTGACTACATTGGCTATAGTTTTGTATATTGGCCAGCTATTGAGCAATTTGCAATTGACATACCCTTTGGGCAAGTAGCAAAGTTACCGCCCCACAGGCGGCACCCGACTCCACCTCCTGATGCGGATTGCGATGTCTTCGACTGCCGGTGAGCAACGTTTATCTCCCGAAAAAAGGCCGCTCTGGCTGCTCGGCGGCATGCTCTCACTGATGCTGGGCCTGCTGTTCTACGTGGCCGCTTCGCTGTCGATCGAGAGCGAGGCCAGCGCCACGTTCGACGATCTGGCACGCAGCGCCCGGCAAAACATCGCATCGCGCGTCCAGTCGTATGCCAACCTGCTGCGCGGCGCGGCCAGCCTGTTCCGCACCAGCGAGCATGTCAGCCGCGAGCAATTCCACCGCTACGTGGAAAACATGGCATTGCAGCAGAACTTCCCCGGCGTGATGAATCTCAATTACGCCCAGCAATTGAGCGAAGCGCAGCGCCCGGCGTTCGAAGCGGCCATGCAGCGCGACTACCCGCCTGGGCGCGATGGCTATCCCGCCTTTGCCATCCATCCGCCTGAGCCGCGCGCGCAATATTGCGTGCTGGTGTACCTGGAGCCGATCGCCAGCGCGGCTGAAAAATATGGCCATGACATCGCCGCGCGGCCCCTGACCGGCGAGGCGCTGGCGCAGTCGCGCGATTCGGGCCGCATCAGCAATTCCGGCATTCCCGTACCGATCGAAGACCGGCCGCAACAGACGGGCATGGCCATGCGCCTGCCCGTGTACCGCCTCGGCATGCCGACCGACACCGTGGCGCAGCGGCGCGCGGCGCACCAGGGCTACGTCGGCATCGGCTACGACCTGGCGACGATGGCGCGCAGCGCGCTGGCCGACATGCCGGTACGCAATGTGCGCCTGACCCTGTTCGATATCGGCACGCAGGCACGCGAACCGCTGGACTTGCCGCACACCACGCGCCCCATCTTCGACAGCACGGCAGCAGGCTTGCACGCGCCATGGTGGCAACCAGGCAACTCGGGCAAGTATCTGCGCAGCACGATGTTGATCGAGCACAATGGCCGCGTCTGGCAAGCGTTGTTCAGCGTGCGCAAGAGCGACCTGTATACGCGCTTCGACGCTTTTTTCCCGTGGCTGGCCCTGCTGGTCGGCTTCTGCAGCGCCATGCTGTTATATATGCTGTTCCACACCCTGTCGTCGTCGCGCCGGCGGGCCATCCAGATGGCGACGGGCATGACGGAAGAATTGCGTGCCAGCCAGATCCGCCTGCAACTGTCGCACCAGAAATTGCGCCGCCTGGCGGCCCACGCCGACCAGATCAAGGAAGAAGAGCGCAAGCGCATCGCGCGCGAAATTCACGACGACCTGGGCCAGAACCTGCTGGTGCTGCGCATCGACGCCGACATGCTGGCCTCGCGCACGCAGCGCCGCCACCCGCGCCTGAACGCCCGCGCACGCTCCACGCTGGAGCAGATCGACGCCACCATCAAGAGCGTGCGGCAGATCATCAACGACTTGCGCCCTACCGTGCTCGACCTGGGCGTCAACGCGGCCGTCGAATGGCAGGTGGCGCAGTTCCGCTTGCGCACGGGCATCGCCTGCGAAGTGAGCGAAAGCCATGACGACATTTACATGAGCGACCAGTGCGCAACGGCCCTGTTCCGCATCTTGCAAGAGTCGCTCAACAATATTTCCCAACATGCCAATGCCAGCCGCGTATGGGTGACGCTGAAAAAGGGCAGCGACACGGTGTCGATGAGCATCAGCGACAACGGCGTGGGAGCGGCCATCGACGGGCGCAACAAGCTGGGCTCGTTTGGCCTGGTGGGCATCGAAGAGCGCATCAAATTGCTGGGCGGCACGCTCTTCATCGAAAGCAGCCCCGGCGCCGGCATGAGCGTGCATGTCAGCGTGCCTTTGGGCGCCGACGCAACCATCTTCCCCTACGAGGAAGACGGCCGGGCCAGCGCCTGACGGATGGCTGTGCCGGCGCGAAGCGAGCCGAACTTGCGTATTTTGCAATTCAATGCAATATTGATCAAGCACAATTGGCCTGCCAGCCGCTGCGCAGGCGCCCTCTCACTTGCCAGGAGTCCACCCACCAGCCAGCTATTTTTCCGCCGTTTTTCCTCACGCCACTCTTTTACGCTATCAAGGGACACTCATGGATACGAACGACAGCTTCAAGGCAATTGCCGATTTGAATTTGGACGCGATCAAGGTCAAACTGATGCACCGGGAATCGGGCGAGGGATGGAGCCTGGAGAAGGCCAATGCGGTGGAGTTCGAGTATCGCCGCTTCCTGATCCTGATGAAACAGTTTCCCCAGGAAGAAACGGCGCCGCTGATGGATGTCGACACCTTCTGGCACTACCATATTCTCGACACGCTGAAATATGCGGCCGATTGCGAGCAGGTGTTCGGCTACTTCCTGCACCATTTTCCATACATCGGCCTGCGCGGCGAAGACGACGAAGCGGCGCACCAGCGTATCGGCGAACGCATGAATCAGTTGTACGAGCAAACATTCGGGGAAGCGTATATCCGCGCAGAAACGGCGTATTCGGGACGGGCAGTCCAGGCGGCGTATTCGGGGCGCGCCGTGCAAGCGGCCTATTCGGGCAGGGCCGTGCAGCCGACGGCGTATTCAGGCAGGGCAGTACAAGCTGTGTTTTCCAGTGCAGCGGTGCAGGCGACGGCCTATTCGGGCCGGGCGACAGGTGCCGTAGCTGGCGCATTTTCCAGCGCGCCTGGCGTACTCGCCGCAGCGCTGGTCGAGGCGTCCTCGACTGGCATGGAAACGGGGCGTTTCTATCGCGATCGTCCGGCACTGAGCCTGGAGACGCCACAGATGCCACAAATGCCATAGAAAACCGGAAAACAGCTTTGGCTGCCGCACGCGGCAAGCTTGACTAACGCAGACGGCACCTCTCAGTTTACCGTCTGTCAGGCGCTCTTAGGCAGCCATCAACTCGCGCAGTTCACGAATGCTGAAATCGCTGATTTCATGCATGCGTATCAGGATAGTGGCACCGATCGGCAAGGTATTGTGGCGAATCTTGCTGATGACGGGTGGAGCCACTTCCAGTGCTCGCGACAAGGCGGCATCATTTTTCAGTTGCAGCTTGTCGATGATCGCATCGAGGACGCGATTCGGGTTGTAGGTAGGCAAAGAGGTAATTTGTTTGAGAGACATGATCAAAAATCCGAACTTGTTGTATTACTGCACAAAGAAACCGAATGTCTCGTCTGCAATAATTCAGGGTAAACACACTAAAAAGCGCCATCACTTATGCGGCGTTTAGGCCACAAACAATATAATACACGCTATTGTTGATTTTTGCGTAACTTACAGCAAAATTGTGATAATTGAAGAGAATTGACGCACTTGGAATGTGCTAGAGGATAACTCAATTTGAAAAACTTTGCTGCAAGTCATCAATTTTTACGTTGAGGAACGCCGCTGCCCATCAGCCAGGCGATGGCCATGAGGGTGCCCAGACGGGCCATGTCCGCCGACAAATGCCAGCCTTGCGCGGCCATGCTGGCCGCTGTGGCGTCCAGCATGCACCAGGCCAGCTGCCGGCGGATTTCATCGGGCGGCGGCGGTGGCTGCAGCGCCTGTTCGCGGCGGCGCATGTAGGCGCGCACCTGCTCCTTGCTGGGATGACTGATGGGATACATCGCTTGCTCCTGCCGGCCGGACACATCGTCGCGCCATGCCTGGCTATCCAGTCCGCCATCAATAAGTGAAACGCGTGACGACATTGCTCACCATATCGCCAGCAAGCCACGACGCGTTTGCGCTACATCAATGACAAGGCCCCGGTGTTGCGCCGGGGCCCACGCATTTCCACGCCTGCGGCGGCCCAAGGGCCCACCCATCACTTTTTCTGTTGGCGCACCCGCTGCTGCTGCTTTTCCTGCGTTTGCTGGCGGTTCTGCTTGCGCTCGAACAAGGTCGTCGCATCTTTCTTGGCTTGCTCGGCGGTGCGCATTGCTTCATGCGCGTCGTGCGGCACGAAGAATTCGGCGTCCTGGGCCGCCACGACCAGCTTGATGGCGGCCTCGTCGTCAAGGTCATACAATTCGGTCAGGACGGTGGTGACCTCGTCCAGGTATTCTTCGTAAGTGAGGGTGGTCATGCTGTAGTCCTTTAGTGAATGGCGCGCCGCAGACACGGAGCGCGGTATGCCGTGCCGTGAATAATGCGGCGATAACCGGCCATTTTACCCGATGCCAGCCCCGTCGGCAGACAAGGCTTGCAAGGCGTCGGCCACGCGCGGATAGCGCAGGCGCACGCCCAGCTCGCGCTTGATGCGCGTATTGTCCATGCGGCGCGACTCGGACATGAACGACAGCAACATCGGCGTGACCACCTTTTGCAAGGCCTCACGCGGCAGGCGCGGCGGACGCGGCATGCCGAAGCTATCGGCCACGGCATCGAAATAGTCCGCCATTTTCAATTCGCTGTCATCGCTGGCGTGGTACACGCGCCCCGGCCGGCCGCGCCACAGTGCCCGCTCAATGATGCGCGCCAGGTCATCGGCATGGATATGGTTGGTGTACACGTCATCGCCAGCCGCCAGCGCTGGCGTGCCTTCGCGCAAGCGTCTCAAAGGCAAACGGTCGCCGGCATAAATGCCGGGCACGCGCAGGATGGCCACATTGCCAGCGCGGCGCACGCCCCAGGCGCGCAAGACCTGCTCGGCATCCACGCGCCGCTTCGCACGCGCATTCGCCGGTGCCACGGGCCGCGTTTCAGCCACGGTGGCGCCGCCGCAATCGCCATACACGCCGCTGGTGCTGACATACACCAGGCGCGCATGCTCGGGTAAAATGGCGGCCAGATTGCGCGTGCGCCGGTCTAGCAAGCCTGCCGACAGGGGCGGCGCCAGGTGCACGATGCTGGGCGCCAGGCCAACCAGGCGTTGCAGGCTGGCACGCTCGTCGAGGTTCGCCACGATGGGCACGGCGCCGGCCGCGCGCAATTGCGCGCAGCGCGCCGGCTGGCTGGTGACGGCAAAGACGCGAAAGCGCGCGCGCAGCAAGGGCAGCAGCCGCATGCCGACATCGCCGCAACCGAGGATCAGCAGACGCGGCAAGCCTGTGCGCTTGCGCAATGATGGCATTAACATATTTTTCATCTCAAGGATTGTATGACTTTTCAAGTTACTGTTCAGCCCAGCGGCCACCAATTCAGCTGCGAAGCGGACGAAACCGTGCTGGCAGCGGCGATACGCGCCGGCGTTGGCTTGCCGTATGGCTGTAAAAATGGCGCCTGCGGCTCCTGCAAGGGCAAGCTTGTTTCCGGTAGCGTACAGCACAAGGCGCACCAGCAGCGCGCCCTGACGCCGGAAGAAGAAGCGGCCGGCTTCTCCCTGTTCTGCTGCGCCACCGCGAACGCCGACCTCGTCATCGAGGCGCGCGAAGTGGCAGGCAGCAGCGACTACCCGATCAAGAAAATGCCATCGCGCGTGACCAGCATCGAAAAAGTCGCCCCCGACGTCGTCGTGCTGACCTTGCAACTGCCAGCCAGCGAGCGCCTGCAGTACCGCGCCGGACAGTATATCGAAATCATGCTGCGCGACAATAAGCGCCGCAGCTACAGCATGGCCAGCGCGCCCGCCGACGGCGGCCCCGTCACCCTGCACATCCGCCACATGCCGGGCGGCCTGTTCACCGACCAGGTGTTTGGCAGCATGAAAGAGCGCGACATCCTGCGCTTCGAAGGCCCGCTGGGCACCTTCTTCCTGCGCGAAGACAGCGACAAGCCCGTCGTACTGCTGGCCTCGGGCACCGGCTTTGCCCCCTTGAAAGCCATCGTCGAGCAGATGCTCCACGCGAAGTCGGCACGCCCGATCACCCTGTACTGGGGCGCGCGCCGTCCGCACGACCTGTACATGGACGCGCTGTGCCGCCAGTGGGCTGCCGACTTGCCACAATTGACCTATGTGCCCGTCGTGTCGGACGCGCTGCCGGAAGACGCCTGGGCCGGCCGCACGGGCTTCGTGCACCAGGCCGTGATGGCCGACCTGCCTGACCTGTCCGCTTATCAGGTGTATGCCTGCGGCGCGCCGGTGATGGTCGATTCGGCCAAGCGCGACTTCGTGCAGCAATGCCGCTTGCCCGACGACGAGTTCTACGCCGACGCCTTCACCAGCGAAGCCGACCTGGCAAAGTAAGTTTTATCCTCCAGACAGCGGGCACTGCTGCGGCGGCGCCCGCTGCCGCCATTGCTCCACCCCGCTGCTCCCTGGAAATATCATGTCTCTCGCCTCCGCCGGCAACGGCTTCAGTATCTTGCGCCACCGCAATTTCGCCTGTTACCTTTCCGCCCGGGTGCTGGGCACGCTGGCGGTGCAGATGCAAAGCGTGGCCATCGGCTGGCAGGTGTATCAGATGACAGGCAGCCTGTTCGACCTGGGCTTGATCGGCCTGGCGCAGTTCGCCCCCTTCCTCGTGCTGATCTTGCCGGCCGGCCACGTCGCCGACCGCTACAACCGCCGCAACATCATCGCCTGGTGCCTGGCGGCGCAGCTGGCCTGCGCGCTGGCCCTGCTGGCCTTTACGCTCAGCGGACTCGCCATCGTCTGGCCCGTATTTGCCGTGCTGGTGCTGTTCGGCAGCGCGCGCGCCTTCATGATGCCGGCCACGCAAGCCGTACTGGTCAACATGGTGCCGACCGCGCACTTCAGCGGCGCCGTCGCGCTCAGCTCGTCGAGCTCGCACGTGGCCATCATCCTGGGGCCTACCCTGGGCGGCTTGCTGTACATCTTCGGCCCCAAGGTCGTGTATCTGCTTTCGTCGGCCCTGCTGGTGCTGTCCGTGCTGCTGATGCGCGCCACCACGCCGGCGCCGCAAGTGGTCAAGCGGGAGCCCGTCAGCTGGCATACCTTGCTCGAAGGCCTGCGTTTCGTCTGGTCGAAGCCCATCGTGCTGGGCGCCATCTCGCTGGACCTGTTCGCCGTACTGTTCGGCGGCGCCACGGCCCTGCTGCCGGCGCTGGCGCACGATGTGCTGCATATCGGCCCCAGCGGCCTGGGCTTGCTGCGCACGGCGCCCGGCGCGGGGGCGGCCCTGTGCTCGATCGCACTGGCCTGCTTCCCCATCACGCGCCGGGTCGGCGCCTGGATGTTCGGTGGCGTAGCCGTGTTTGGCCTGGGCACGCTGGTGCTGGGCAGCACGACCTATTTCCCGCTAGCACTGGTGGCGCTATTCCTGATGGGTGCCGGCGACATGGTCAGCGTCTACATCCGCCACCTGCTGGTGCAGTTCGAGACGCCCGACGACATCCGCGGCCGGGTCAGCGCCGTCAATGCCGTCTTCATCGGCGCCTCGAACGAGCTGGGCGAATTCGAGTCGGGCCTGACGGCCGGCTGGTTCGGCCTGGTGCGCGCCGTCCTCTTCGGCGGCGCCGCCACCCTGGCCGTGACGGGCGTGTGGGCCGTGCTGTTCCCCGTGCTGTCGCGCATGGACCGCTTTCCCCACCACGAGAAGGAAGCGGCGGCCAAATCGGCGAACGCGACGCCAGCTTAAGGGCTAAGATGCGCTATCGCCACTGACGACTGAGCGCCATGAACATCAGGATTCCGCTTCACAGCTTCATCCGCAGCCGCCCGCACCTGAGCCTGGCCACCGCCATCGGCGTGGCGGCCGGCCTGCTGCTGCCCTCCTCCTGGCAGCAAATGACGCGGCTGCTGACGGCGTGGAACGTGGCCGTCTGGTTTTACCTGGCAACGATGGCTTGGATGATGATGCGCGCCAGCCACCACAAGGTCAAAGCCATGGCCACGCGGCAAGATGAGCGGGCGGCGATGGTCTTGCTGGCCCTGTCCGTGGCGTCCGTGATGAGCCTCGCTACCATCGGCTCGCAGCTATCCTCCATAAAAGGCATGGCCGCCGATGAGCGGGCCCTGCACTATGCGCTGACGATATTCACCCTGGTCGGCTCCTGGTTCCTCGTTGGCACGCTGTTCTGCTTTCACTACGCCCACCTGTATTACCGGGCCAGCGAACAGCGGCGCCCCTTGAAATTTCCCGACGACCAGCAAAATCCCGATTACTGGGATTTTCTCTATTTCGCCTTCACGATTGCCGTGGCCGTGCAAACCTCGGACGTCAGCGTGCAGACGCGCGTGATGCGCAAAATCGTGCTGGGGCAATCCGTGCTGAGCTTTTTTTTCAACCTGGTCGTGCTGGGGCTGTCGATCAATATCGCAGCGGGCCTGATCAATGGTTGAAGGCTAAAAAAAGCGCATTGCAGAAACTTGACCTGGTTGAAGGATTAAGCCCGTCTTAATCGTGCGCCCCCTCTTGAAATACCTGAAAGAGGAGTAATATGACTTACGTAAGTGAGGTCATGTACAGAGGTCATGTGCATGAGGCAAGAGCCAGGCCGTAGCACGCCTGTGATGGGTTTTTTTTGAATTGACAGGAGTAAGCATATGCAAATCAATATTCATACCGACAGCACCATCGCCAACACCGCCGGACTGAACGAACATGTGCAATCCGTACTGGAAGCCGCACTGAATCGCTTCCGCGACAACCTGACCCGCATCGAAGTCCACCTGAGCGACACGAACGGCCCGAAAGGCGGCGCAGACGATATCCGCTGCGTCATGGAAGCACGCGTTGCCGGCTATCAACCGATTGCTGTCACCGAACAGAATGCCACCGTGCACCAAGCCGTTGCCGGCGCCACCGACAAGTTAAAACGCGCCATCGATAGCGCCCTGGGCCGCCTGCAAGACAGCAAGCGCCACGCCACCGGCAAGAATGCCGTGCTCGATACGACGCAAGCGGAAGAAGCCGCCGAATAATTTCTCCATCGACAGCAGTCACCAGAGACCAAGGCAGCCGTTCAAGGCTGCCTTTGCACATCCGGGGCCGCCTGCTGCAGCACATTCCCTGCGCGACAACTTTATTATTAAAATAGAAAATATTTCAACTGAATAACACGCCAATGAAATAATTGTCGTATTTCTCACAGAAAGTGACTTCCAGCAAGGCTTTGCCGTTACGGTCGAGTCAGCTTTACGCTATCATGAAGAGACCGGCGCGCTGCATGCGCGGCACGGGCTTTTTGAAAGTATGACTGTGGAACAGATCGGCAACTTCGGCGCTTCAGGCTGCAACATCGGCGATTTACAGCTATTTCGCGATGGCGCGGATAGCCAGACGACCGCCATGCTGGCGCCCTGCCCCGTCATGCGCCTCGAAGCGGGCGAAGCCATCACCGACACGCGCGGCGCCAGCCTGTACATCGTCCTGCGCGGCTCGCTGGCAGTGGCCGCCGACACCCACACGGGCATGGATGACGGCACCATCAGCAAGATCTTGCCCGGCGAAAGCGTGGGTGAACAATCGGTACTCGACGAAGCGAGCAACCTGGCCGCCATTTCCGCACTCGAAGAAACTGATTTACTGGTGATCGACGCCGCCATCGTCTGGGAATTGATCGAACAATCGAACGGCCTGGCGCGCAACCTGCTGCGGCTATTGTCCTTCCGCATCCGCGCCGCCAACGCCTTGCTGCGCCGACGCCAGAAACTGGGCGAATTCTACCGCCAGTTGTCGATGGTCGACAGCCTCACGGGCCTGTACAACCGCGCTTGGCTGACCGACTTGCTGCCCAACATGATCGTCACGGCCCACGGCAGCAGCGCGCCGCTGTCGCTGGTGATGATCGACCTCGACCATTTCAAGCGTTTCAACGACACCCATGGCCATCAGGCTGGCGACCAGGCCCTGCGCATCGCCGCGCAAGTGCTGGGCGCCGCCCTGCGGCCCACGGATTTTGCCGTGCGCTATGGCGGCGAGGAATTGATGGTGATTTTGCCCGACACCAATGAAAACGTGGCCCTGCGCGTGGCCGAACGCCTGTGTGTGCGCATGCAGCAAGCCATCATCTTCGCCGACATGCGCAGCGCGCTGCCACACATCACGGGCTCCTTCGGCGTGGCCAGCCTGGCCCAGGAGCAGGACGACCATGCATTGATCGCCGCAGCCGACGCGGCCTTATACCGCGCCAAGGCAGGCGGGCGCAATAGAGTAGCGCTATAAATCAGGCTGCCTTACTGTCGGCCGGCGTGGCGGCCTCATCCTTCTTGCTGCCGTGCGCGGCGACAAAATCCGCATAGCCCTTTTGCACCAGCGCATACGTCTTGTCGATATTGCTGGCGATATCGCCGCCCAGTACTTTCAAGCCGTCCAGGATGTCGCGCGCTTCCTTGAAGCCTTTTTCCATGCCGCCACTGATGGTGTCCATGAATTTCGCCAGGGCGGCATCCTCATCCTGGCCGGGATTCTGTTTCTTGTAGGCTTCAAAAAACCCCGTCGACAGCGCTACAATGCGGCTCGCCGTCGCTTCGGCGCTGTTGTCTTGCGAAGCCGCGTTCTCGATGGCATCGTCGCCATATTGGCCCTGCAGCGCTTCATTGATGCTGGTGATGGCCGATTTGTAGACCAGCGCCAGCGGATCGTTCTGCGCGCCGATCGACACATTCAGCGACGCCTGCATGATGGACGCGTTCAATTGTAGCCGTGCACGGGTATTGACGCTCATTTCAGTGCTGCTGGCGTCCTTCTGCTGGACTTTATCTTCCTTGCCGGCAGCACTGCTACTGACGGAACTCAGGGAAGCGGCGGAATTGCTGCCTGCGGTGATGGGAATTGACACGATAAGCCTCCTTGAACGGGCAATATATGCCACCATGCGAGTACCGCAACGATGACCACCCTCTCGTGTAGTATCGGCAGGTTTTCAGAAAACTGAAGCGGCGCCTTTTTTGCGGCCCAGATAACCATTAGCAACATTAAGCAACGACCATCAATGACTACCCAGACCTTTCTTTGGCACGACTACGAAACCTTTGGCATCCAGCCGCGCCGCGACCGTCCGGCCCAGTTCGCCGCTATCCGCACGGATGCCGAACTCAACGAGATCGGCGATCCCATCATGCTGTATTGCCAGCCTGCCAATGATTTCCTGCCCGATCCGCAGTCGTGCCTGATCACGGGCATCACGCCGCAGCAATGCCTGCAACTGGGCGTGCCCGAGCAGCAGTTCGCCGCCACCATCGAGGCGGCGTTCTCGGAGCCGGGCACCATCGGCGTGGGCTACAACACCATCCGCTTCGACGATGAAGTCACGCGTTTCCTGTTCTGGCGCAACCTGATCGATCCGTATGCGCGCGAATGGAAGAACCATTGCGGCCGCTGGGACATCCTCGACGTGGTGCGCATGACGCACGCGCTGCGCCCGGAAGGCATCGCCTGGCCCAAGCGCGACGATGGCCAGACCAGTTTCAAGCTGGAACACTTGAGCAAGGCCAATGGCCTGGCCCACGAAGCGGCGCATGATGCCTTGTCCGACGTGCGCGCCACCATCGCCCTGGCGCGCCTGATCAAGCAAAAACAGCCAAAACTGTTCGAATTCTGCCTGGCGCTGCACAAGAAGGACAAGGTCGCCAGCGAAATGGGCATGCACCTGGCAGCAGCCGAGCGCCAGCCTTTCCTGCACGTGTCGGGCATGTTCCCCGCCGAACGGGGCTGCCTGGGCATCGTCTGGCCGCTGGCCACGCATCCGGGCAACAAGAACGAGATTCTCGTCTGGGATTGTGAGTACGACCCGCGCGAACTGTTTGCCCTGGACGCCGACACCATCCGCACGCGCTTGTTCACGCGCAAGGATGCCATGCCCGAAGGCATGACGCGCCTGCCCGTGAAAAGCGTGCATCTGAACAAGTCGCCCATGCTGGTTAGCAACTTGAAGACCCTGTCGCCCGCCATGGCGGCGCAATGGGGTATCGATGTAGACGCCGCCCGCGCCAACGCCCGGCTGGCCGCCACGGCGCCGAACATGGACGCCATCTGGGCCGAAGTGTTCCAGCGCCCGGGCGCAAGTACTGCCGGCGCCGTGGACGTGGATGAAGATCTGTACAACGGCTTTGTCAGCAACGATGACCGCCGCCTGCTCGAATCCTTGCGCCGCGAGACGCCGGCCAAGCTGGCCGCCGCCCGCCCCTCGTTTGCCGACGAGCGCCTGCAGGAATTGCTGTTCCGCTACCGCGCCCGTAATTTCCCGCAAACCCTGAGCGAAGCGGAAAGCCTGCGCTGGGAACAGCACCGCGCCGCCCGCCTGTTCGACGGCGGCGGCGGCGCCCGCACCATCGAAATGCTGTTTACGGAGATCGACGTGCTGTCGGAATCGGTCGATGAGCGGGGAGAAGAAATTTTGGGCGAGTTGTACGATTACGCGGAAATCGTCGCGCCGCAGCGTGACTAAATGCAAAATGCCGGGCTAGCCCGGCATTTTGCATTGTTGATGGCGCTCTTAAGCCTTAAGCCGCGCGGTGTTGATTGATCGCATCGCGCGTTTCAATGGCCACGCGGCGCGCGGCGGCGGCGAAATCTTCGCCGTCCTGCGGCTTGGCGTAGATGATGGCGCGCGAAGAGCTGATCATCATGCCCATGCCGTTCGCCGTCTGGCCTGCGCCGACGGTGGCGGCAATGTCGCCACCCTGGGCGCCGATGCCGGGCACCAGCAGCGGCATGTCGCCGACGATGGCGCGCACTTGCGCCAGTTCTTCAGGGAAGGTGGCGCCGACGACGAGCGCGCACTGGCCATTCTTGTTCCACTTTTCAGCCACCAGGCGCGCCACGCGCTGGTACAGCGGCACGCCGTCCGTGTCGAGAAATTGCAGGTCGGAGCCGCCCGGGTTCGAGGTGCGGCACAGGATGATCACGCCGCGATCGGTCCACGCCAGGTAGGGGTCGAGCGAATCCTCGCCCATGTAGGGGTTGACGGTGACGGCGTCAGCGCCGTAGCGCTCGAACGCTTCGCGCGCGTATTGCGTGGCCGTGGCGCCGATATCGCCCCGTTTCGCGTCGAGGATCAGCGGGATGTGCGGATACTGCTCGCGCACGTAGCGGCAGATGTCTTCCAGCTGCTTTTCCGCACCTAGCGCGCCAAAATAGGCGATTTGCGGCTTGAAGGCGCAGGCCACGTCGGCCGTGGCGTCGATGATGCGCGTGCAAAAGGTGGTGATTCCATCGGGCGCATCGCGCAGTTCCGCCGGCATTTTCGCCAGGTCGGGGTCCAGTCCCACGCACAGCAGGGAATTATTGGCCGTCCACGCGGCGGATAATTTATTGATGAAATTCACGGCACACCTTCTCTATATTCAGTTGCAAACCCCGTATTGTAACGCGGCGCAGGGTTGCCACTGCAGTGAACCCCGGCGCCAGAGCGGCTTGGCGCGCTTATTAAACCGACATCGCGGGCTGTTTCAGGTATATTTGCCTCACCTCCCATTACGCACGGAACCTATCATGCAAATTACCAATCAAATCACCAAATGGCTGCGCCTGGCGCTGAGCGTCAGCGTCCTGGCCGGCATCCTGACGGGCTGCGGCTACAACGACTTCCAGACCAAGGACGAGGCGACCAAGGCCGCCTGGGGCGAAGTGGTCAACCAGTACCAGCGCCGCGCCGACCTGATCCCCAATCTGGTAAACACCGTCAAGGGCTATGCCACGCACGAGCGCGAAACGCTCGAAGCGGTGACCAAGGCGCGCTCTGCCGCCACCAGCTTCCAGATCACGCCCGAAGTGCTGAACGATCCGGCCGCGTTTGCCAAGTTCCAGCAAGTGCAGGGGCAATTGTCGTCGGCCCTGTCGCGCTTGATGGTAGTGGTCGAAAAATATCCGGATTTGAAGGCCGATACCAGCTTCCGCGACTTGCAGTCGCAGCTGGAAGGCACGGAAAACCGCATCACCGTGGCGCGCCAGCGTTACATTACTGCTGTGCAAGATTACAACGTCCATGCGCGCAGTTTCCCGAACAACATCACGGCCATGATCTTTGGCTACAAGGTCAAGCCATCATTCACGGTGGAGAATGAAAAAGCCATCTCGACCGCGCCAACCGTCGACTTCGGCAAATAAGATGAAAGCCTGGTCATCTCTGGCGGCGCTGGCAACGGCGCTGCTGCTGTGGACGATGCTCCCGGCCAGCGCGCAGGATCTGGTGGCAGTGCCGCCGCTGGCGGCGCGCGTGACGGACGACGCCGGCATGCTCGACGCCAAGCAAAAGGCGGCGCTGGAAGGCGTGCTGGCCGACTACGAAGCCAAGACGGGCAGCCAGATCGCCGTGCTGCTGGTCAAGAGCACGGCGCCCGAAGCGATCGAGCAATACAGCATCCGCGTGACGGATGCCTGGAAGCTGGGCCGCAAGGGCGTCGATGACGGCGTGCTGCTGATGGTGGCGAAAGACAATCCGCCGGCCTTGCGCCGGCTGCGCATCGAAGCGGGCCGTGGCGTGCAGGGCGTGCTGACGGACGCCCAGTCGAAACGCGTCCTGCAAGACGTGATTGCGCCGCATTTCAAGCAAAATGATTACTACGGCGGCCTGGTGGCCGGCGTGGGCGCGATTGCCACCTTGCTGAACCAGGAGCAATTCCCCGCCCCGGCGCAGCAAAAAGCGCCAGCGACGGTGGCAGCGGGTGGCCTGACCTTCTGGCTGCCGCTGCTGTTCTTCGGTTTTCTCATCGTGCTGACAGTATTGCGCTCGCGCGGCGGGCCTACGCGGCTGCAGCGCGGCAGCAACTGGACCAGCGGCGCCACGGGCGTGGTGCTGGGCAGCATATTGAGCCAGGCGCTGAATAACCGCGGTGGTGGCGGCTTCGGCGGCGGCGGCGGATTTGGCGGCGGCGGTGGTTTCGGTGGCGGCGGCGGCGGTTTTGACGGCGGCGGCGCCTCGGGAGATTGGTAATGACGAAACAACTATCGTTTGGACAGCGTTGCGGACGGGCATTGAAGCATTTGCGCGGCACGCCGGCGACGGCGCGCCATGCGTTTCCTGAACGCACCCTGAAAGGCATCGAGGCGGCCATCGCCGATGGCGAAAAGATGCACCAGGCGGAAGTGCGCCTGATCGTCGAAGCGGCCCTGACGCCTGGCATGGCGTACCAGGGCGTGAGCAACCGGGAGCGCGCGCGTGAACTGTTCGCCCAGTATGGCGTGTGGGATACGGAAGACAATGTTGGCGTGCTGATCTACATCAACCTGGCCGAGCACCAGGTCGATATCGTGGCCGACCGCAACGTGGGCCGGCGCGTGACGCCGGAGCAATGGCAAGGCGTATGCCGCACCATGACCGGGGGTTTCAAGGATGGCAATTACCACGACAGCACCCTGGAAGCCTTACAGCAGCTAAATACTTTGCTGCAAAGTCACTTTCCGTCCGATGGAACACGCGGCAACCAGTTGCCGAACGACGCTATCCTCCTTTGATTCCTGCCCGGGAGCCATCATGAAACTCGCCCATAAAACCGCCATCGTCACGGGCGCCACGCAAGGCATCGGCCTGGCCTGCGCCACCCGCCTGATCGCCGAAGGGGCGCAGGTGATGCTGGTCGACATCAAGGAAGAAGGCGCGCAGGCGGCCGCCGCACTGGGTCCCCAGGCGCGTTTTTTCTGCGCCGACGTCAGCCAGAAGGCCGATGTCGACGCCATGCTGAAGGAAACCCTGGCCCACTTCGGCCACATCGACATTCTCGTCAACAACGCGGGCGTCACGCATGCCGCCGATTTCCTCGATGTATGCGAGGACGATTTCGACCGCGTCATGCGCATCAACCTGAAATCGATGTTCCTGTGCGGCCAGGCCGTGGCGCGCGAGATGGTCAAGCGCAACAGCGGCTGCATCATCAACATGTCCAGCGTCAATGCGAAGCTGGCGATCCCGAACCAGGTGCCGTACGTGGTGTCGAAGGGCGCCATCAACCAGCTGACCAAGGTCATGGCCCTGAACCTGGCGCCCCACGGCGTGCGCGTGAACGGCATCGGCCCGGGCACCATCCTGACGGAACTGGCCAAGCAGGCAGTGTTGTCGAGCCCGCAAGCGCGCCACACCATCCTCTCGCGCACGCCGCTGGGCCGCTGCGGCGAACCGGAAGAAGTGGCCGGCATCGCCGCCTTTCTCGCCAGCGACGACGCCACCTACATGACGGGCCAGACCATCTATGTCGATGGCGGACGCATGGCGCTGAACTACACGGTGGCCGTGAAGGAATAAGGGTAGATGGCGCAGTTATATCAAAAAACGATAATGGATATCTGAAAAGACCATTAGACATATATCGTGCGACGCAGCATAATGCACCTGTCTCCACTATTCTCCTCCAAGAAAATAGTTTTAAGCCCGCTTTCATCAGCGGGCTTTTTTTTTGCTGCCCGCCCCTAAAGCATGGCCATTCCTGCCATGAAGAACACATTCCCGGCCACTATGCCTGCCGCAAAAAAATAGTGCGGCGTGTCATGGCCCCGTCATTTTCGCCCCCTATACTTGCTTCATCTGCTGTACAGGCAACCGATATGCCTGACTACAGACAGGTGTGCCGCCATGGCACACCACTCCCTTTCAGGACTGTGGCGCGCGCCGGCAAGGCGGGCGACATGGTTAGCACTGAGCAACGCTCAACTCTTGACCCATTTCATTTGGGTTTTTGGCCCGCGCCCCCGCGGGCTTTTTTTTGCCTGCAAGGCATGCCCTTGCGCAAAAACATGGCCGTCCAGCACGCGCATGATATTGTTGCTCCCTTTCCATCTCCCCTCACGCATCATGCCCGCACCACTGCTCCAACTCTGTTTTGCCGACCGTTACGAACGCCTGCGCTTGCGCACGGCACTGGTCCTGTACCTGCTGGTGATCCTGATCGGCGACATCCCCGGCATGCGCGCCGACGTGGGCCAATATGCCTCGGGCGGGGTGCTGCATTCCTTCGGCTATGGCGTGCTGGCGCTGATCCTGTTCAGCGGCATCGGCGGCAGCATGGCGCGCCGCGCCCTGCTGTCGGTGCTGATGGTGGCGGCCATGGGCGCACTGGACGAATTCATCCAGAGCTTTCTATCGTATCGCCACGGCTCGGTGCGCGACTGGCTGGTCGATATGGCGGCCGCGGCGGTGGTAGCGCTGCTGCTGACGCTCCTCTGGCCAAAAATGGCCGCTGCCGCCCTGGGCAAGAGTGCCCCCCTGCCCGAGGCCTGAGCTTGCCCATGCCGAGAGGGCACGCGCCGTGCGCCCGCCTATTGCGCCAGCTCGATCAACACGGCCGTGTACATCTGCAAGTTCAGCAACAGTTGCTTTTCCGTAATGAATTCATGCTCGGAATGTCCCGTGTAGACGCTGTGCGGCATGGCTGGGCCAAAGCTGACGGCGTTCGGGAACAAGCGCGAATTGGTGCCGCCGCCGATGGCCACCGGTTGCGGATCGGCCATGCCCGTGTAATGTTCGAAGACCGACAGCAAGGTGGGAATCTGCGGCGCCGCCGTCTGCAGCCACGGTTCGCCAATCTGCACCTGCAGCGCCGCCGGTATCTGGCGCCGCGCCTTCCAGCCGTCCACTGCGGCCGCCACTTGCTGCTGCAAGAGTTCGCTCGTCTTGCCTTGCGGGCGGCGCAGGTTGATATTGAGTTCCAGTGCGCTGCCATTTTGCTTGAGCACGGTCGGCGCCACCGTCATCGGCCCCATGAAGCCGTCGCGGTAGGCGATCTGGCCAAAGCGCTCGCCGTAGATGCCGGTGCCCACCAGTTCATTCAGGAACGACTGCATGTCGGCCGCCTGCGTGCCCTGCCATGGCTGCACGGCCAGGGCATCGGCCAGCATGCTGATGGCGTTGACGCCATCTTCCGGCTTTGACGAATGGGCCGATACCCCCAGCGCCGTCACCGTCAAGCGCTCACCGTCACGCGTGAACGTGTAGCGCATGCCCTTATGCTGATGCTGCTGCGCGCGGGCTCGGATGGCCGCTTCCAGCGTTGCCGGCGCGTGCTCGATGACGGCACTGGCGTCTTCCGGGATCTGGCTGGCGAAAAAGCCGCCCGTCAAATTCGCCAGCACGGGGCCACTCCCCACCGGCATGGCCGTGCGCGGCGGCAAGGCCAGCTTGATCGAACCGTAGCCCTTCTCGGCCGTCACCACCGGGTATTCCGCGTCGATGGTGATGTTTACCTGCGGCGGCGTGTGGGTCTTGAGAAATTGTTTCAACGGCTCCCAGTCCGACTCCTCGGCCATGTAGACGTAAAGCTCGATGCGCTTGCTGAGTGGCACCTTTTTATCCTGGATGGCTTTCATCGCGTACAGGGCCGTGGCGATGGGGCCCTTGTCATCTTCCGTGCCGCGCCCCAGCAGCTTGCCCGGTTCGCTGGTGCGGTCCAGCTCGAACGGCGAGCGGGCCCACTTGGCGGGATTGACCGGTTGCACGTCGCCATGCGTGATCACGCCCACGCGCTCCCTGCCAGTGCCCATGCCGATCACCAGCACGTGGCCATGATCGTGAAAGTCAAACCCCAGGCGCTGCGCCTCTTGCCCCAGGTAGTGCTTGAAACCCGCATGCTGGGGATTGTCGGCAAACGGCACGGCCGGGTCGGCCACCGTGTTGTAGCTGACCATTTTTGCCAGGCTGGCGATCAGCGGTTCGGGATAGGTGGCCAGCGCGTAGCGGGCCGTTTCCTGCGCCTGCACGCTGACGGGCGCGGCGTGAACGGAAAAAGCGAATGGGATCAGCAAGCTGAGCAGGGTCAGGCGGACAAGTTTCTTGGACATGATACGACGCAGGCAATAGGGAGACACACTCTAGCATTGCCTTGCCGGCTTTCCAATCAACATGAGTTTTTTACCGATCAGTACGCAAATTCCCGATTCGCCTTATGATGTGTCCAAGCCGTCTTCCCCGCCAAGGCTGACCCTGCTGCTATCAGGGGATAGACAAATCGTCCATTGTGATTTCCCACCACGTCCCGATATCGCTACTATGATTCCATTTTCCATACTCGACCTGGCCCCCATCGCCGAAGGCAGCGACGCCAGCCAGTCGTTCAAGAACACGCTGGACCTGGCGCAGCACGGCGAACGCTGGGGCTACAACCGTTACTGGCTGGCCGAACACCACGGCATGCCCGGCATCGCCAGCGCCGCCACGGCGGTGGTGATCGCCCATGTGGCGGCTGGCACCAAGACCATCCGCGTGGGCGCCGGCGGCGTGATGCTGCCGAATCACTCGCCGCTGGTCATTGCGGAACAGTTCGGCACACTGGAAGCGCTGCATCCGGGCCGCATCGACCTGGGCCTGGGCCGCGCGCCCGGTTCAGACCAGACCACGGCGCGCGCGCTGCGCCGCGATTTGCAGTCCGACGCCGAGCAATTCCCGCAAGACGTGCTCGAATTGATCGACTATATGTCCGACGAGCCGCGCCAGCGCGTGCTGGCCGTGCCCGGCAAGGGCGCCAAGGTGCCCGTGTGGATATTGGGTTCGAGCCTGTTCGGCGCGCAACTGGCGGCCCACCTGGGCTTGCCATATGCATTTGCCTCGCATTTCGCGCCGCAAATGATGCTGCAAGCCGTGGCGTATTACCGCGAGCATTTCAAGCCATCGGCGCAACTGGCCAAACCGTACGTGATGCTGGGCTTCAATGTGTTTGCCGCCGACACGGATGCCGAGGCGCACCTGCGCGCCACGTCGATGCAGCAGGCGTTTGTCAACCTGCGCACGGGCCGTCCGTCGCGCCTGCAGCCGCCCGTGCCCGGCTACCTGGAACAGCTGGGGCCGCAGGAACGCGCCATGCTCGACTCCGTCCTGTCGTGCACGGCCATCGGCGCGCCCGCGACAGTCAAGGCGAAGATGGCGGCCTTCATCGCCGAGACAGGTGCCGACGAGCTGATGATCACTTCGCAAATCTTCGAGCACCAGCACCGCCTGCGCTCGTATGAAATCACGGCGCAAGTCCACGCGGAACTGGCGCGCGCGCAGTAAGGTTCAGTTTTCTCTCCCAGGTATATCCCCTTATACCCGTATACCCTTTTCCCGGCCGTCGGCAACGCTCGCCGGGATTTTTTTGCCTGCAACATTTACCAGCTTACCTTATACGAAAACAGTCGTTCCATAAGGTTAAGCCGAACTCTATGATGTTCCTCGTTGAAACAGCCGTTACCACGGCTTGACCGCTCTGGCATGCCCGGGCGGAACACTGATTCCCCCGCCCTGCTATCCGCACAGGGCACCACGCAGCATCACCCTCACCACCCTTCAGTGGCCAAGCTGGCCAGGCCGCAACACGCCTGTCCGCATGACATGAACCGCATCCTTTACACGAAAGCAGACGCAATGAAGCAACGACAGGCAGCGCAAGGCTACCGGACACTGAGCCTCCTCACCACCCTGATGCTGGGCACAGGCCTGCAGGCGCAGGCGGCAAGCGATACGGCAGACGCGACGACCGAATCGGCTATCGCCGCCGCCGCGGCCGGCCCCGTGGCCGTCATCACCGTCAATGGCGACCGCGCCCCGGCGGAACGGCTGGCGGCGGGTGCTCTGGGCGCGCGCTCGGACCTGGAAACGCCGTTTTCCACGGCCCTGGTCGGCAGCGCGCAGATCGAGGACCGCCAGATCAAGAGCCTGGGCACCCTGTTTGCAGACGATGCCTCGGTGGCGTCGAAAGGCGGCACTTATACGCAAAGCGCCTACGCCGTCAGCGTGCGCGGCCTGACCCTCGATTTTACGAATGGCTACAAGATCGATGGCCAGCCCTTCCAGATGTACGGCGTGGAATTGCCGCTGGAAATGTTCGAATCGGTGCAGTTGCTGAAGGGCGCCACCGGCTTTTTGTACGGTTTCAGCGCGCCGGGCGGCATCATCAACTATGTCTCGAAAAAGCCCGTCGAGCAGCCGCTGTTCAGCGCCGACATCGGCTATACGGACAGCGGCGTGTTCAGCCAGCATATCGATGCGGGCGGGCGAACGGGCGAGGATGGCCGCTATGGCTACCGCGTCAACCTGTCGCACGAGCAAGGCGAGACGTATAACGGCGCCTACCTGCGCCGCAAGGCCGGCGCGCTGGCCGTCGACGCGCGCGTGCAGCCGGGCCTGACCTTGAGCGCGCAGCTGCTGTACCAGGAGCGCGACTTGCAAGGCGGCGTGCCGACCATGTCGCTGGCCGTGTATCCCGTGCGCAGTGCCCTGCCCCAGCCCGTCAGCGGCAAGCGCGACCTGGGCGCCTACGCCAGCAGCTATTACGACTCGACCATGTGGCTGGCCAGCACAGCCCTGGCATGGAAGATCAATGCCGACTGGCAAGCCAATTTCAGCTATGGCCACACGAAAAAAAGCATCGACAGCGCGTATGAAACGCTGTATCTAACCAGCCAGTCGGGCGACTACAGCAACCGCCTGAACCCCTTCTACGCGCCCACGCTGACGTATGACTCGCTGCAAGGCATGCTCGAAGGCAGCATTCATACCGGCGCCATCGTGCACAAGATCGCTGCAGGCTTTAATTATCAGACGCTGGACCGCACGCTCAACGTGACGCCGTCGCTGAGCATTTTCAGCAGCAAGACCACGGGCAATCTGTACCAGGCACCGCCCGTGCTGGTCGATACCTCGAACGTCAACCGCCATGCCTTCTACACCATTTCCGACTACACGCAGAAATCGGTGTTCATCAGCGATACGGTCGAATTCGCGCCGCACTGGTCGCTGCTGGCCGGCCTGCGCTATCTGGACTATAAGAACAACAACTTCGCCGCCAGCGGTGCGCGCACGACCAGCTATCACAAGAAACCCGTCACGCCCACCGTGGCCCTGCTGTACCAGCCCTCAAGCAACCTGACCTGGTACGGCAATTATGTGGAAGCACTGGAAGACGGCGGTACCGTATCGAATGTCTATGCCAATGCCAATGAAGTGCTGGCGCCCCTGAAAAGCCGGCAGGTGGAATTCGGCCTGAAAGCCGACCACGCCAAATGGGGTGCCAGCGCCGCCTTGTTCCGCATCAAGCGCGGCGCCGCGTACGCCGACTACAGCAGCAACAGCCAGGGCATCTATATACAGGGCGGTGAACTGCGCTACCAGGGCCTGGAACTCAATGGCCGTGCCGATCTCACGCGGGACATCGAAGCGACTGCCGGCGCCACCTGGCTCGATGCCAGCTATCAGGCCACCAGTCCTGCCATCGTCGGCAACCGCGTCGAAAGCACGCCGCGCTTCCAGGCCGCGCTGGGCGTGAACGCCAAAGTGCGCAGCGTCCCCGGCCTGTCGCTGCACGCCAACGCAAGCTATGTGGGCGCGCAGGCAGCCAACAGCGCCAATGCCTGGAGCGTGCCAGCCGTCACCCTGGCCAGCCTGGGCGGCGCCTACCGCAGCCGCCTCGGCGAAAACGCCGTCAGCTACCGCCTGGAAATCAGCAACCTGGCCAACCGCGTCTACTGGAATTCCACGGGCTCCAACGCGCTGCAGGCGGGCGCGCCACGCACCATCTCGCTGAACGCCCGCATCGACCTGTGACCCTGTGCTCCATTCCACCTCATTTGATACACCTCAATGATGAAAGTTCCCATGACGACTCCCCTTCCCCGCCGCCACGGCCGCAAGCTCGGCGCCATCCTCGCCTTGAGCGGCCTGGCCGCCACCCTCAGCGCCTACGGTGCGCTGGACGTGACGCCCACTGCCACCATCCTGGCTATGCCGGCCACGCCGGCCGCGCCGGCGGCCAAGCGGCCGAACATCCTCTACATCATGGCCGATGATCTCGGTTACTCCGACATCGGCGCCTTTGGCGGCGAAATCGAGACACCGAACCTCGATGCGCTGGCGCGCGGCGGGCGCCTGCTAACGAACCACCACACGGGCACCGTCTGCGCCATCACGCGCTCGATGCTCATTTCCGGCACCGACCACCACCTGGTAGGCGAAGGCACGATGGGCGCGCCGCGCGACGAGCGGCGCGGCCTGCCCGGCTATGAAGGCTATCTGAACGACAGTGCCCTGTCGGTGGCGCAATTGCTCAAGGATGGCGGCTACCACACCTACATGGCAGGCAAATGGCATCTGGGTTCGAGCATTCCCGGCGGTCCGGCCGACCAGGGCAAGACGCCCGACCAGTGGGGCTTCGAGCGCAGCTACGCGCTGCTGCCGGGCGCAGCGCGCAATCACTTCGGCCACGAGCCTGCCGATTCGCGCAACTACACGGAAGACGGCCGCTATGTGCGCCCCGGCGAGCCGAGCACGCCGGGCGGCAGTCCGGAAGCGTTCTATTCGACCGATTTCTATACCAAAAAACTGATCAGCTATATCGATGCGCAGCGCGGCGACGGCAAGCCCTTCTTTGCCTATGCCGCCTACACGGCACCGCATTGGCCGCTGCAGGTGCCGGAACCCTACCTGAGCAAGTACAAGGGCCGCTATGACCAGGGCTACGACGTGGTGCGCGCGGCACGCATCGCGCGCATGAAGACGCTGGGCATCATTCCTGCCGACTTCACGCCGTTCGACGGCGTGCCCGACCTGACGGCACGCACGCCGGCCAGCGCCAACAACGACACGCCGCAGGCGCGCTATGTGAACGCCAACCATGGCGCGAAACAAGGCTATGTCGACCATGGCCCCGGCACCGTCAACAAGCGCTGGAGCAGCCTGACGCCGCTGGAGAAAAAGGCCCAGGCGCGCTACATGGAAATCTATGCCGGCATGGTGGATAACCTCGACCACAACATCGGCCTGCTGATCCAGCACCTGAAGGATATCGGCGAGTACGACAATACCTTCATCATGTTCCAGTCCGACAATGGCGCCGAAGGCTGGCCCATCAATAGCGGCGATGACCCGAAAGTGACCGACGAAGCCAACGCCCAGCCCGAGGCCTATGCCCAGCTGGGTCGCGACAATGGCAAGGCCAGCGCGCAGCGCCTGCAATACGGCTTGCGCTGGGCCGAGGTGAGCGCGGCGCCGTTCCGCAACGTCAAGGGCAACTTCCACGAAGGGGGCGTCTCGACGCCGCTGATCGTGCGCCTGCCGGGCCAGCAGCAGCCGGGCGCCACCCTGCGCGACTTCACGTTCGTGACCGACAACACGGCCACCTTCCTCGACCTGGCCGGCATCGCCGCGCCAACGCAAGCCGCGCCGGCCGACATCGATGCGACAACAGGACGCGACCGCAACTTGGGCAAGGTCGTGTATGGCACGCGCCATGTCTACCCGATCACGGGCAAGTCGCTGCTGCCGCTGCTGCAGGAACGCCACGCCGGGCCCGTGCATACGGCGCCGTTCGGCGATGAATCGTACGGCCGCGCCTACTTGTTCAGCGCCGATGGCCGCTGGAAGGCCGTCTGGGCGGAGCCGCCGCAAGGCCCCGTCTCGGGCGCCTGGCAACTGTTCGACCTGCACACGGACCGCGGCGAAAACTATGACGTGGCAGGCCAGCACCAGGAACTGACGGCCCAGCTCGTGGAACAGTGGAAAACCTATATGCGGCAAGTGGGCGGCGTCGAACCGCTGCGTCCCGCTGGCTTCTATGGCATCAAGTTCCCGACGGACGCCAAGGAGGACAAAAAAGCGGCGGCGGCCCGCCCATGAGGCAGCACATAGCTCCCCTGGCGGCGCTGCTGCTGGCCAGCCTGCACCTGGCTGGCTGCGACAGGCTGCCGTCGGCCCAGGCCGCCGCCCATCCCGTGCCGGCAACGCTGGGCAGCGAAGCGCTGTGCGCGGCCGGCACGGGCTTGCCCGCAGGCTGGGGCCGCCTGCGTCAGGCGGGCATGGCCTGGATACCACCGGGCAACTTTACCCTGGGCAGCCAGCGTGGTTATCCCGATGAACGCCCGGCCACGGCATCACAGGCGGTGGCCGGCTTTTGGATAGACCAGACGGAAGTGAGCAACGCCCAGTTCGCCACGTTCGTGCAAGCGAGCGGCTATGTGACGCAGGCCGAAAAAGAAGGCGGCGCCGTCGTCTTCCACCAGCCCACGGCGGACGAGCTACACCAGCGCCCGTATGCATGGTGGAATTATGTGAAGGGCGCCGACTGGCGCCATCCCACCGGCCCCGCGTCGAGCGCGCCGCCGGGCAACACGCCCGTGACCCTGGTCACGCAAGCCGACGCGCTGGCCTACGCGCGCTGGCTGGGGCGCGACCTGCCCACAGAAGCGGAATGGGAATACGCGGCCAAGGCGGGGCGTAGCGATGCCGAACTGGACAAGGCCCCCGTCGACAGCCAGCGCCGCCCCACCGCAAACTACTGGCAGGGACCATTTCCATTAACCAATACGGAGCAAGATCACCACGCGGGGCTGGCGCCCGTCGGCTGCTACCAGGCCAACGGCTTTGCCTTGTACGACATGATTGGCAACGCCTGGGAATGGACGCGCGACGCCTACAGCGGCGCCCATCAGGCCCATGCCAATGGCGACACGGCGGCCGTGGTGGCGGCATCGCGCGGCAACACGCCACGCCCACCGAACCAGCCGATGGTGATCAAGGGCGGCTCCTTCCTGTGTTCGCCCGACTTTTGCGTGCGCTACCGCGCCTCGGCCCGCGAAGCGCAGGAAGCGGACCTGGGCGCCGCGCATATCGGCTTTCGCACAGTGCTGCGCGACGCCTGAGCTCGCTGCCGGGCGCGGCCCATTTTGGCCACGCCCGGCAGGAAATACGCAGCCCCGCTATCATGCTGATCCAAAAGCATGATTCCAAGAAAGTTGTATCGCATGAAACCAGTCGCGCCCGCCGCACCCCATTCCATCGACGCCAGCACCCTGCTGAGCGCCACCCGCATCCTGTTGTTTGCCCTCTCGGCCGGGGTGCTCGTCGCCAGCCTGTACTATGTGCAGCCGCTCACGTCCATGCTGGCCGCCTCGTTTGGCGTGGGCGTGCCGCAGGCCGGCTACCTGGTCACGGCTACGCAGATCGGCTATGTGCTGGGCATCGTATTTTTAGTGCCCCTGAGTGACGTGTTGAACCGGCGCAAGCTGCTGACGTGGATGCTGATCGGCAAGATAGGCGCCCTGCTGCTGGCCGCCAGCAGTCAGAATATTATCGTCTTTGCCATCGCCAGCGTCTTGATGGGCATCACGGCCAGCGCGCTGATGGTGGTCACCGCCATGGTGGCCTCATATGCGCCCGACCACAGCCGTGGCCGCATGGTGGGCACCGTCATGATGGGCTTGTTGTTGGGAATCTTGCTGGCCCGCACCGTGTCCGGCACGGTGTCGCAGATCAGCGGCGGCTGGCGCACGGTCTACGTGCTGGCCGCCATCGTCGTGGCGGCCCTGCTCATCATGCTGCGCCGCATCCTGCCCGACGAAGCACCGCGTGGAAAGCTGCAGTACGGCAAGCTGATGGCGTCCTTGGCCGACATCATCCGCCAGGAGCCGCTGCTGCGCCAGCGCGCCCTGTTCTCGGGCCTGGGCCTGGGCACCTTCAGCGTCTTCTGGACGGGGCTGACCTTCCTGCTCAGCGGCGCGCCCTATCATTATTCGGAAATGCAGATCGGCTTGTTCGGCCTGGCGGGCGCCACGGGCGCCTTTGCCGCCAACACGGCGGGCCGCATGGCCGACCGCGGCTACGCGCGCCAGGCCACCTGGCTGCTGGCCGTGGCCTCGATCGCGGGCTGGGCATTGATCGGCTTTGGCGCCCATTCGCTGCTGTTGTTGCTGATCGGCATAGTCCTGCTGGACATGGGCGTGATGGGGCTGCAAGTGACGCACCAGTCCGTCATCTACAAGCTGGCGCCGAATGCGCGGGCCAGGGTCACCACGGTGTTCATCGCGGGCGGCTTCATCGGCGCCTCGGCAGGCTCGGCGCTGGCCAGCGCCAGCTACGCGGCAGGCGGCTGGCTGGCCCTATGCGCCGTGGGCGGCGCCATGCCGCTGGTAATGCTGCTGGTGTGGAGCAAGTACCGCCACACGCAGCGGCGCATGGAACAGGCGGCCTGAAAAAAAACCGCTCAGCTTTTAGCACTGAGCGGTTTTTTGCATTACAGCCTTACTTCGCTTGCGCGCGCGCCTTGCCAAAGGCGTCGCCCGCTTTCCAGGCTGGCATTTTCGCGCCATTCGCCACCGCCTGACCCAGGTTCAGGGTGAACTGCGCCTGCTGCGTCATGCCGGACAAATCCCAGCTGGCATCGTACTCATCGGTGACTTGATGGTAGCGGGGGCCATACGCGGCGGCCTTGGCTTTCGACGCTTCCACGTCCAAGATGTACTCGCGTCCGCCATTGATGGAAAACGCGGGCACGCCCGCCTTGGCAAAGCTGAAATGGTCGCTGCGGAAGTAACCGCCCGCCAGGTCGGGGCGCGCCGCCGCGATGTGCATGCCCATCGATTTCGCCACGGTGGCGGCGATGGCTCCGAGTTCCGTGCGCTCGCTGCCTTGCGCGCCGATGTCGTGCGTGGCGCCGACGAAGTTCAGGCTGTCCAGGTTCAGCGCGGCAGCCGTCTTGTTCAGGGGCCACAGCGGATCGGCCGCATAGGCGGCGCTGCCCAGCAGGCCTTGTTCCTCGGCGGCAACCCACAGGAAGATCTGCGTGCGCTTCGCCGGTTTTTTCACCGCTGCCTGCGCCATGGCCAGCAAACCAGCCGTGCCGGAGGCATTGTCGACGGCGCCGTTGTAGATCGTGTCTCCTGCTTTTTCGTCATCCCTGCCTTGCATGCCCAGGTGGTCCCAGTGGCCGCTGTAGATGACGGCCTCATCCTTGAGTGCCGGGTCGGTGCCCGGCACCATGCCGGCGATATTGAATTGCTCCACCTTGCGCACGGTCGATTTCATTTCGCCGCTCAGCTTGGCGTCCAGCGCGACGGCCTTGAAGTCCTTGTTTTCCGCTTGCGCGCGCAAGGCGTCCAGGTCTTGCCCGCCCGCCGTGAAGAGGCGGCGCGCCGCCTCTTCCGTGATCCAGCCTTGCAGCGGCGTGCCCGCCGTGCGGCCGGCCAGCTGGAAACGCTCGCTGCCACTCCAGCTGTTCTGTACCACGCTCCAGGCATACGATGCAGACGGCTTTGTATGGATCAGCAACACGCCGGCGGCGCCCTGGCGCTGGGCTTCCTCGAATTTATACGTCCAGCGGCCGTAATAGGTCAGCGCCTTGCCGGCAAAGCGGCTCGGCTCGGCAGCAGTGGGCTGCGGGTCGTTGACCATCATGACGACGATCTTCCCTTTGACATCGCTACCCTTGAAATCGTTCCAGAGCTCTTCCGGCGCCGTGATGCCATAGCCGACGAATACCAGCGGTGCGTCAAAGGTGTGGGCGGCAACGGAGTCGCCCGTGGCCCAGACCCAGTCCTGGCCGAACGCCAGCGGCACGGCCTTGCCGCCCGCCAGCGCCTGCAGGCTGCTGTCCGCGGGCAATGACTTCACGCCGGCGATCTGCACGCTCTGGCGAAAGCTGTTGCCGCGCACCGGCTGCAAACCAGCCATCTGCGCCTGCGTTTCCAGGTAAGCCACCGTCAGGTCGGCGCCGCGCTGGCCCGTGCCCCGGCCTTCCAGCAAGTCATTCGAGAGGAAAGCCAGGTGGGCGCGCAAGGGCGCTTCCTGCACCACCGGCAAGCCGTTCGCGGCGTGGACAGGAAAAGCCAGCGCCAGGCTGGAAACGAGCGCCGTGGCGGCCAGGGTAGAAAACAGCTTCTGCATGAGATCCTTTGGATAAGAGGAGAGGTGCGTCCGGCGGATGGCCGAGGCGGCGATTGTATGCCATGGGGAAAGATGCATCAAAATGCGGACGAAAAAAATCCCCGCGGCAATGGCGGGGATAGGCGGCAGAAAAAACTCAGACCAGCAAGGCCGCTGCCAGTGATTCGATCTCTTCGGCCGACTCGTCGAGTATCGTGTGCAGGGTGCTGCCGCCGATGCCGAAGTCAATTTTCGCCGCCGCCTGGCGCCGCGCGGCGCTTTCCGGCGGGTGCAACGGCGAACTGACGGGCGCCAGGTCGTTCGCCAGCACCAGGGTCGCGCCCAAGGTGCGCGGCGGAAACGGGCTGCCACCATGCCACATGCCTTCCACGGCCTGCAGCACCAGGTCCGGCACTTCGAGCTGGCGCAGCACGCCGCGGCCGATCAGCTTTTCGCCGTATTCGATCCAGTCTTCCGTGTTGTCATCGAGCAAGCCCGGGTATTCCTCGGCGCGCGACAATAAATAGAATCCACCCACTTCATGCACGATAGCGGCAAACATGGCCGTTTCCGCATCCACATGCGTGACTTTCTTGGCGATGACCTGGCTCAGCGCGGCCACGTGGGCCGTGTGCTCCCACAGCTTGGCGGCCTTGGCGCGCAATTGCGGGTCGGTAATCTGGCTGCCCAGTTGGCGCACGATGACGGACGCCACCATCGACTTCAAGGTGGCAAAGCCCAGGCGCGAGACGGCCGCGCGCACGTTGGCGATTTCATTGCCGGAACGGTTGTAGGCGGCCGAGTTGGCCAGCGCCACGACGCGCGCCGACAAGAGCGGCTCGGCCATGACCATGCGGGCGGCCGCTTCGATATGGCAATCGGGGTCGTCCAGCGCGTCCTGCAGCTTCAAGGTAGCCTTGACGTTGGCGGGAAAGGTCAGCTCGCCCTTGCTGGCCTGCAACGCGATGATTTTGAATACTGCCAATCTTTCCATGGGTTTATCTCCGGTACGGGCTTGTTCAGGCTCTGCTGTGAGGACGAACCGGGCATGCGCATTGCGTCCCGGCCCTGCTCCCGTTTCCGGCAATATTACAGCAAGTTCAAACCCACACCTATTACTTTCCGGAAACTTTTCCGGCCACGCCTTCGACAAAATAATCCATCTTCGTCAGCGCCGCATCGTCCAGCACGCCCTTGTCCAGGCGCACTTTGCCGTCGTTATCCTTGACCGGTGCACTGAAGGGATTGAGCTTGCCGGCCACCAAGTCTTTCTCGCGCGCCAATACAAACTGTTTCACATCCGCCGGCACGGCCGCGTTGATGCCTTCCAGCTTGACCATGCCATCCTTGATGCCGCCCCAGGTGCTGCTGGACTTCCATGTGCCGTCCAGCACGGCCTGCGCCTGCTTGGTGTAATACTCGCCCCAATGGTGGGTGACGGCGGCCAGTTGCGCCTTCGGGCCGTACTTTTTCATGTCGGAATGGTAGGCAATCGCATACTTGCCCTTCTCTTCGGCCGCCTGCACCACGGCCGTCGAGTCCGTATGATGGGTGACCACGTCGGCGCCCTGGCCGATCAGGGTAATGGCCGCGTCGCGTTCCTTGCCCGGATCGAACCAGCTGTTCACCCACACCACCTTGACTTCCGCCTTCGGATCGACGCTGCGCATGCCGCGCGTGAAGGCGTTGACGCCCTGCAACACTTCCGGGATGGGAAAGGCCGCCACATAGCCGGCCACATGGGTCTTGCTCATCTTGCCTGCCAGCACGCCGGCCAGGTAGCGGCCTTCGTAGAAACGCGCGTTGGTGTTGGCCACGTTGGACGCCGTCTTGTAGCCCGTCAGGTGGATGAACTTCACATTCGGAAACTGCTTCGCCACCTTCAAGGTGGGATTCATGTAGCCAAACGAGGTCGTGATGACCAGCTTGCTGCCCGTTTGCGCCAGGTCACGGATCACCCGTTCCGCGTCCGCGCTTTCCGGCACGTTTTCCACATACTTGGTGGTGATCTTGTTGCCCAGCGCCTTTTCCATTTCCTTGCGGGCCTGGTCATGCTGGGTGGTCCAGCCCGCGTCACCGATGGGGCTGATATACACGAAGCCGATGTTCAATGGGGTAACAGCCGGCACGGCAGCGGGCGCAGCGGCCATGGCGGGCATCAGGACGGCACTGCAGACGGCGGCGCATAACAGTTTCTTGGACATGGTTTTCCTTGTGATGGCCCCCCATCGAAAATAAAGCAGACAGCGCGCCGCGGGGGAATGACGGCGCGCCTGGGCACGGAAGGGCTAACTGCCCGGATTGAAATTCTTGCCCAGCGACGCGGGCATGTTCAGCTTGATGTAGTTGGCATTGCTGGAGATCAAAACCAGCACGACGATGGCCGCCAGGTAGGGCAGCATCGACAGCAACTGCGAAGCGATGGGCACGCCCAGCGCCTGCGCGTGGAAGGTCAGGATGGTGATGCCGCCAAACAGATACGCGCCGCCCACCACGCGCGCCGGGCGCCAGGTGGCAAAGGTGGTCAGCGCCAGCGCGATCCAGCCGCGTCCCGCCACCATGCCCTCGACCCACAGCGGAGTATACACCAGCGATAAAAACGCGCCGGCCAGGCCACAGCAGGCGCCGCCGAACAGCACGGCCGCCAGGCGGATGCGGCGCACGGGGTAGCCCAGCGCATGCGCGGAAGCGGGCGACTCGCCGACGGCGCGCAGCACCAGGCCGGCCCGCGTGCGGTACAGGAACCAGGCGATGGCCACGCACAGCAGCAAGGACAGATACACCATCGGGTGCTGGCGGAACAGGGCCGGCCCCAGCACGGGAATATCTTCCAGCAAGGGAATGCCAAACTTGCCGTTATGCAAGCTGTTGCCCACATAGGCGATGCCGATGTAGGTCGAGGCGCCCGCGCCGAACAGGGACAGCGCCAGCCCGGTCGCGTACTGGTTCGTGCCCAGCCACACCGTCATCCAGGCAAAGAAACCTGACAGCAGCATGCTGGCACCCGCCCCTGCAATAAAACCCAGGGTGGGGCTGCCCGTGTTGACGGCCACGGCAAAGCCCGTGATGGCCGAGACCAGCATCATGCCTTCGGCGCCCAGGTTGACCACGCCAGCCTTTTCATTGACCAGTAAACCCAGCGCGGCGAGCATCAGCGGCGTGCCCGCATTGATGCTGGCGGCGATCAATGGCGCGATGGTGAGGGCCAGGTTATCCATGTTTTCTCCAGCGCAGTTTGTATTGGATCAATACATCGCAGGCGAGCAAGGCAAACAGCAAGATGCCCTGGAACACGCCCGTGATGGCGCTCGGCAAGCCCAAGCGCGATTGCGCCAGTTCGCCGCCGATATAAAACAGGGCCATGACGAAGCTGGAAAAAATCACGCCCACTGGATGCAGCCGCCCGACGAAAGCGACGATGATGGCGGCAAAGCCGTAGCCGGGCGAGACCGTGGGCGTCAACTGCCCCATCGGCCCCAGCACTTCGCACGCGCCAGCTAAGCCCGACAGGGCGCCGCAGATCAGCAAGGACGACCACAAGGTCTTGCGCGAGGAAAAGCCCGCATACCGGGCGGCAGCAGGCGCCATGCCGCCCACGCGCAAACGGAAGCCGGAAATGCTTTTCGACAAATACAACCAGCCGCCCAGGGATGCCAGCAAGGCAAACACGATGCCCAGGTGCAAGCGCGTGTCCGTCATGATCATCGGCAACAACAAGCCGTCCGACAGCAGTTTCGACTGGGGAAAATTGAAGCCTTCCGGATCGCGCAGCACGCCATACACGAGATAACTGAGCAGCAACTGCGCGATATACACCAGCATCAGCGAGACGAGGATTTCGCTGGCGTTGTAGCGGTCGCGCAGCCAGGCCACCAGTCCCGCCCACGCCATGCCGCCCGCCATGCCGGCCAGCAAGGAGATGCCGATGATGGCCGCGCTGCCGACGCCATCGTCCAGGTACAGGGCCGCCGCGCCGCCGCAGATGGCGCCCAGCGTCAGCTGCCCTTCGGCGCCGATATTGTAGATATTGGCGCGAAAGCAGATGGCCAGGCCGACGGCGATCAAGAGCAGCGGCGCCACCTTAATGCCCAGCTCGGACCAGCCATGCGCATCACGCAATGGTTCGACAAAGAAGACGGCCAGGCCGGCCAGCGGATCGTGTCCCAGCGCCATAAACAGCAGCGCGCCGCACAGCACGGTGAGCAGCACGGCCAGCACGGGCGACAGCCACGACATCAGCCTCGACGGCGCGGGGCGCGCTTCGAGGCGCAAGGCAAACTTAGCCATGGACAGCCTCCTGCGGCCACAGCCCGCTCATCCATTGCCCCACCAGCGTAACGCTGGCATCAAACACGTCCAGCGATGGCGAAATCTTTCCTTTCGCCATCACCAGCAAGCGGTCGCTGATGTCAAACAATTCATCGAGTTCCTCCGACACCACCAGCACGGCGCAGCCCGCGTCGCGCAGCGCCAGCAATTCCGCGCGGATTTGCGCGGCGGCGCCCACGTCCACGCCCCAGGTCGGCTGCGCCACCACCAGCACGCTGGGCTGGCGCATGACTTCGCGCCCGACGATGTATTTCTGCAAGTTGCCGCCCGACAAGCTGCGCGCCAGCGCCTGCGGCCCGCCCGCCTTCACCTGGAAGCGGGCAATGATGGCGGCGGCCCGTTGCACGATGACACTCTGGCGCACGAAGCCGTGGCGGATGGTGGCGGGAGTCTGCAAGCTGAGTAAAACGTTGTCGGCCAGCGACATGTCGGGCACGGCGCCCCGTCCCAGCCGCTCTTCCGGCACGAAGCCAAAACCCAGCGCGCGGCGCCGGCCGGGCGGCAAGCGGCCCGCCGGCGTGCCGTTCAAGACGATGCTGGCGGCAGCAGCGCGCGTATCCTCGCCCGACAAGGCAGCGAGCAATTCCTGCTGGCCATTGCCGGACACGCCCGCGATGCCGACGATCTCGCCCGCGCGCACCTCAAAATTGATATCCGTCAATTGCGTGGCGAAAGGGTGGCTCTTCGGCAAGTGCAACTGCCTGACGCTGAGCATGGCCGCACCGGGCGTGCGCGCCACGCGCGTGACGGCCGGCGGCTCGGCGCCAATCATCATGCGCGACAGGCTGGCCGCCGATTCCTCGCTGGGGTCGCACACGCCCGCATTCTTGCCTGCGCGCACCACCGTGCAGGTATGGCACAGGGCGCGGATCTCGTCGAGCTTGTGACTGATATACAGGATGCTGCAGCCTTCGGCCGCCAGCTGGCGCAAGGTGGCAAACAGTTTCTCCACGGCGCCCGGCGTCAGCACCGAAGTTGGCTCATCGAGGATCAACAGTTGCGGCTTGGCCAGCAGCGCGCGCACGATTTCCACGCGCTGGCATTCGCCGACCGACAGCGTATGCACATGGCGCTGCGGCTCCAGGTCCAGGCCATACTGGCGCGCCGTCGCCTCGATGCGCTGCGCCAGCTCCGCCATGTCGGTGCCGGCCGGCAAGCCGAGGGCGATGTTTTCCGTCACGGTGAGCGTATCGAACAGGGAAAAGTGCTGGAAGACCATGGCGATGCCCAGCGCGCGCGCGGCCGACGGGTTGGCGATCTCCACTTCGCGGCCATTCCACACGATGCGTCCGCCATCGGGCTGCACGGCGCCATAGATGATTTTCATCAGGGTCGATTTGCCGGCGCCATTTTCTCCCAGCACGGCATGGATTTGCCCGGGCGCGACGGTGAGATGGATGCCATCATTGGCCACCACGGCCGGGTAGCGCTTGCTGATATCGAGTAGTTCCAGGCGTGCCGTCATTATTTTTTTCGTGCCTCGCGGTGGGAAAAATCAAGCTTCTGTCTCTATCGTATCGGCATCCGCAGCGCTTGGGGGCGTGGCGTGGCGGCGTGCATTTTCATTTCCACAAAAAAACAACACCTGTATACAATTTTGAAAAAAATTATCAGCTTTACAGTAACCGCCTTGCCCCGCAAGCGCGAGAAGGTGCGATGATTATATGCAGAAAATGATAGTAAGTATGCAAATAATACATATCGTCCGGCGCGGCGATTCTCGCATCATGGATTCAACGGCGCGCCTGTTGCGGCGTCACGGCGCATCGTGCGCGCCAAGCGCCCAGCCTTCCCTTTTCCCGTTTTCCCACACTGCCACCAGGAGCCGAAATTGCCAAAAACCCTACCGTGTCTGTTGCTCTGCCTCACCACCACCCTCGGCGTGGGCGCAACTGCCCAGGCTGCCGATTGGAGCGATACTGCGCTGAGCTGGCGCGCCGGCAATGATTACCGCGAACCGTACAATCCAGACGACATCAAGAAAAACATCTTTGCCATCACGCACGCCAGCGGCTACAAATACGGCAGCAACTTCGTCAACCTGGACTTTTTGATGTCCGACAGCAAGGACCCTGGCGCGCTGGGCAAGACTTCCGGCGCGCAAGAGGCTTACCTGGTGTATCGCAACACCATCGACATCGGCAAGGTGCGCGGCAGCGACATCAAGTTCGGCCCCGTGCGCGGTGTGGGCGTCACCCTGGGCTTCGACGTCAACACCAAGAACGACGTCGGCTACAACTCGCGCAAGCGCATGCTGGTGGCCGGCCCCACCCTGATGTGGGACGTGCCCGGCTTCTTCAACACCAGCTTGCTGTTGCTGCGCGAAAGCAATGCCCCCAGCGGCGCCTTCCCGCCCATCTCGCTGGTGACGGGCCGCTACACTTATAAAACGCACGCCATGCTGACGGGCGCCTGGGGCATTCCGCTCTCGCCGCTGTTCTCGTTCGAAGGTTTCTTCAATCTGATCGATGCCAAGGGCAAGGATGAAGTGGGCAACAACACGGCCGTGGAAACAAATATCGACATGCAAGTGATGTTCGACGTGGGCGCCGCGCTGGGCAGCGCCAAGAACACGTTCCGCGTGGGCCTGGAATACCAGTACTGGAAGAACAAGTTCGGCAACTCGGCCGCCACCACGGGCAACGTGGGGCAAACGGCGAAGACGCCGATGATACGCGCCGAGTACCATTTCTAAGAATCATTGTTACGCATCAACACCCACGCTCGCGCCTGATGCCAGCATGAAGCTTTCCAGCTGGCGGAGAGAGCGACCGTGGAACAATTATTGCCGTATTACGAACGCGAACTGGGCCTGTTTCGCCAATACACGCGGGAGTTTTCCAGCCGCTACCCGAAAGCGGCCGGGCGCCTGCTGATCGCCGGCGAGACGTGCGAAGACCCGCACATCGAGCGCCTGATCCAGTCCGTCGCCCTGCTCACGGCGCGTGTCGCCAAGCGCCTCGACGACAGCTACCCGCAATTCACCGAGTCCCTGCTGGAAACCCTGTATCCGCACTATCTGCGGCCATTTCCCTCGTGCTCCATCGTGCGCATCGCCGCGGACGAAGCACCGGGCGGCGTCCAGCTGGCCCAGGTTACGCATATTGCGCGCGGTAGCGTGCTGCGCTCGCCGCCAGTACAAGGCGTGGCCTGCAAATTCACCAGCACTTATGACGTGACCCTGGCCCCGCTGACGATTGCTCGGCTGCATTTTTCTCCCCTCATCGATGCCCCGCCCGGCCTGCGCCTGCCAGAAGGCGCCAGCGCGCTGCTCAGCATCAGCTTTGCCAGCAGCAGCGACAATTACCACCTGGACCAAGCCGGCTTGCGCCAGTTGCGCCTGTTTGCCGATGGCGAACCGTCCGTGCACGCAGCCCTGCTCGACGCCCTGTTCCTGCGCGGCGCCGGTGCGTATGTGGCGCTCGACGACTATGGCCCCTGGCAAGCCGTCGACGGCCAGCCCCTGGCGCCGGCCGGCTATGGGGAAGGCGAGGCGCTGCTGCCGTTTTCGGCCCGCTCACACCCGGCGCTGCGCCTGCTCACCGAGTATTTCGCGTTTCCGGAAAAATTCCAGTTTCTCGATATCGCCTGGCCCATGCTGGCCTGCCTGCTGCCACGGCAATGCCGCCAGTTCACCCTGCACTTGCCGCTCAAGGGCGTGCGCAGCGACAGCCACGAGGCGCGCCTGTTGTCCGCCGTCAGCCGCGACAACCTGCTACTCGGCTGCACGCCCGTGGTCAACCTGTTCGCCAAGTCCGGCGTGCCAATCCGCCTCACGCACACCGAGCCCGACTACGCCCTCGTGGCCGACGCCACGCATGCATTTGCCTACGACATCCACAGCATCGAGGCGGTGACCCTGGTGCGCAAGGACGAGGCCGGCGAGCGCCTGAGCACCTTTCTGCCGCTGTACTCTTCCTTGCATGGCGAACAAGCCGATAGCAGCGGCCAGTATTGGCTGGCGCGCCGCGACGAGGCCATGGCGGCGCTCAGTCCCGGCCATGAAACGCGGCTCAGCCTGATCGACCCGCAATTCTCGCCTGGCAGCGCGGCCAGCGGCACCGTCTCGACGCAGCTGTTGTGCAGCAACCGCGACTTGCCCACGCAGCTGCACTACGGCTTGCCGGGCGGCGACTTGCTGGCCGAAGACGTGCCCGACGGCATCCCCGTGCGCTTCCTGCGTAAACCCTCGCCCAGCCACCGTTTCGACGCGGACAACGGCGCGCACTGGCGCTTGATCTCGCACCTGTCGCTCAATTATTCAAGCCTGACGCAAGCGGGCCTGGGCGAATTTCAGAAAATGCTGAGCCTGTACGACCTGCCCCGTTCACCCACCAACCGGCGCCTGATCCAGGGCATCGTCACGCTTGAGCACGGCAGCACGCGCGCCTGGATGCCCACCGTGCCGTTTCCCACCCTGATGCCCGGTATCGCCATCCGCTTAGGTGTCGACGAGCAAGCCTTCGTCGGCAGCAGCATCTATCTCTTCGCCCAGGTGCTGCAACGCTATTTCGCCATGAACAGCCAACTCAACTGCTTTAGCCAACTAACGCTGCTGTCACGGCGCAGCGGCGAGGAACTCATACGATGCCCAGAGCGCAGCGCCGACACCACGCCAGCGTAATCGCGCAGCTGTTCGATGCGCCGCAGCGCTTCGCGTGCGTCCAGGCGCTGCGCCTGCTGCTGGCGTGGCTGGCCGAACACGGCATCGATGAAGAGGCCGCACTGGCCAATATCGTGCGCTTCGACAACAGTGTCTCGCTCAGCTTTCCCGCCAGCCAGATCGAAGCGCTGGCAACGGACGGCATCAGCGATGCCGATGCCCTGCTGCAAGCGCTGCTATCCGGACACAGCCAACAGGTTCACTTCACGCCCACCTTCATGGGCCTCCTGGGCAGCCACGGCGTTCTGCCCAGCCACTACTCGGAGCGCATCGCCGCCGCCCCGAACAGTGAGCGCGACAACGGTGCGCGCGCCTTTCTCGACCTGTTTTCCAGCCGCGCCATCGCCCTGTTCTACCAGGCGTGGAATAAATACCGGATCGAGCACGGCCCCCTGCGCCAGGCCTTCCTGCCCAGCCTGCTGGCCCTGGCCGGCTGCCGCCCGGGCAGCGGTGGCGGCGATGAGGCCATCGCCGTGTACAGCGGTTTGCTGCAGCCACGCAACGTCTCGTCCATCGTCATGGCGCGCATCCTCGGCGATCACTCTGGCGTGCCGTTCCAGGTGAGCGAAGCGAGCGGCGCCATGGCGCCATTGGCACCGCGCGAACAGACGGCGCTCGGTGGCGTCAATGCCGTGCTGGGCCAGCGCGCCATCGTCGGTGAGCGCTGCCGCCGCCCCGACCTGGCAGTGCGCCTGCGCATCGGTCCGCTGACGGCGCAGCAGCACGCCAGCTTTTTGCCGCGTGCCCCTGCCAGCATGGCGCTGCAACAGATGCTGATGCTGTTCGGCCATCCGCTATTGATCTACAACATCGTGCTGGTGCTGCGCGCCAGCGATGTGCACGGCCTGTCCCTGTCCGCCACCACGCACGGCGCGCTGGGCTGCAACAGCTTCCTCGGCAGCGACGCCACGGCGCGCCCGCGCGACGACATGCATTACGACATGCAACTGATGCCGTCACTCAATGCTTGAGCCTTGCGGCCGCGCAAAACGCTTGTGTTTGCAATTGCTACAGTCGGCCAACGATCCCAACCGTGAAGCGATACGCAATGAGCCTGTTCCCGGAGACGACGGCAGCATTAACAGCGCTGGCAGGCGACATGCAGGGCGAACGCTTGCTGCGCCTGCACTTTCCCCACGGCGATGGCCCCGCCCACATCCAGTTGCTGGCCAACAGCCTCGACGCCAGCGAAAGCCTGTCGCGCGACTTTTCCTACGTGGTGGAAGTGCTGTCCGACGATGCCTGCATTGCCCTGGACAAGGTGATGGGCAAGATGGTGACGATAGCACTGGTGCGCGAAGACGGCACCTTGCGCTACTTCAATGGCTACGTGTTCGAATTTCGCTTCATCCGCACCGATGGCGGCTTCGCGTTTTATGAGATGGTGCTGGAACCGTGGCTATCTCACCTGCATCTGCGGCAAAACAATGTCGCCTTTCATGGCTTGACGGTGGCGGCGCTGACGGACAAGGTTTTCGACGACTACCTGATGCGCGACTACAAGCTGGCCGCCGGCGGCATCGATCCTGCCATCACCTATACCTGCCAGCACAACGAGAGCGACCATAACCTGCTGCACCGCCACTGGGAACAACTGGGCTGGCACTACCGCTATGAACACCGCCATGACGGCCACACATTGTGGCTGTCCGACGACAGTGGCAGCGGCAAGGCCATCGATGGTGATTCGAGCGCCATGCCGTTCCAGCACCAGGCAGGCTCTGCGGAAGACGATGGCGTGCGCCAGTGGAGCACGGTACGGCGCATGGCGTCCGCCCGGATGACAGTGGCCAGCTTCAATTTCAAGAACCCGCGCAGCGCCCGCGCCAGCCGCGACTCCCTGAATAAACAAGGCGCCGTGCCTGCGCTGGAAATATATGAAAACACGGGCAGCTATGGCTTCAAGGATCTCGATGATGGGGAGCTGCTGGCCCAGCGCCGCATGGAAGAGCGCGACGCCGTGGGCCAACTGTACGAAGCGCAAGGCAACGACCGCACGGCCCAGCCGGGACGCTGGTTCACCTTGGACGGGCATTTTGATAGCGCAACTTCGGGCAAGGCCGCCAGCGAATACCTGATACTGTCCGTGCACCACTACGCCAGCAATAACTACCAGCAAGGCAGCCACGCCAGTTCCCACTACAGCAACACGTTTACCTGCATCGCGCGGGCCATTCCCTGGCGCCCGGGGCGCAACTTCCACAGCCGCGAACCGAAGATCCATGGCGTGCAGACGGCCACCGTGGTCGGGCCACCGGGCGAAGAAATCCACACGGACGGCTACGGCCGCGTCAAGGTGCAATTCCACTGGGACCGCCTGGGCACCTTCGACGACAAGAGTTCACCCTGGATACGCGTGATATCGAACTGGGCCGGGCCGAATTTCGGCCACATCAGCCTGCCCAGGGTGGGCATGGAGGTGGCCGTGCAATTTTTGGACGGCAACGTGGCGCTGCCCATCATCATCGGCTGCGTCTACAACGCGCGCAACATGCCGCCGTGGGACTTACCGGCCAACAAGACCCAGAGCGGCATGCTGAGCCGCTCCTCCAAAAAAGGTTCCGCAGCACACGCCAACGCCTTGCGCTTCGAAGACCGCAAGGATGCGGAAGAACTGTGGCTGCATGCGCAGAAAGACCAGCGCATCGAAGTCGAGCATGACGAGTCGCACTGGGTCGGCAACGACCGCCGCAAAACCATCGACCACGACGAAACCGTGCACGTCAAGCATGACCGCACGGAAACGGTGGGCCACGATGAAGACATTACCGTGCATAACAACCGCAAGGAGCGCGTGGACCACGACGAGCATATCGATATCGGCGGCAACCGCCGCGAACACGTGGGCGGCAACGAACAGGTGCAGATCGATGGCCACCGCTCGGAACGGGTGACCCTGGCCAAGGAAGAAAGCATCGGCCTGGCAAAGGTGCTGACTATCGGCGCCGCCTATCAAACCACCGTCATCGGCGCCATGAACACCACCGTGGTGCTGGCGCAGATGGAACAGGTGGGCTTGGCAAAAAGCGTCATCGTTGGCGCCGGCAGTACATTGGTGGCCACCGATTCGCACACGATGACGGTGGGCACGTCCAGCATCACCATCACGCCGGGCCGCATTGAACTCGTTGCCGATGAAATCATTATCCGCGGTAAAGCCAAGGTGCAAATCCATGGGGACGACATCGACAACAATCCGGGCTGACGATGAACGACGCCGGCACAGCCCATTTCAATATCCCCAACCTGCTCTTTGACAACCGCACGCCGCACGCGGCCAGCCAGTTTGACATGCTTGATCAATTTGGCGAGGCCTTTCATGTCGTGGTGGCGCGCATGGGCTACACCCTCGGCCCCTGCGGCGCCGACGGCATGGCCAGCCTGCTTCCCATGGCGCGGCCCTCGCCCCTGGCCAGCGAGGACCGGCACCTGGGCGGCGATACGCAGGCGGGCACCTTGCAGGAAAGCGACTTCGCGCCCTACAAACCGCGCTGCGACGTGATCGTCAATGGCGTGGCGCATGCGCCGCGCGGGCAGGCAATGCCGCAATTCCTCGTCAACCTGACAGTGCAGGCCGCAAAGAAAACCCTGATCGACAAGACCTTGCAGGTGTGCGGCGAGCGCGCCTTCCGCAAGAAAGCCGCGCTGACCCGCATGGCCCAAGGCTGTGCCCGCATCGCCACGCTGGGCTTGCTGCGGCCCAACCCGTGGCACTTGTCCGCCCCCCTACCGTTCCTGCAATTGCCGCTGTACTACGCCTATGCCTATGGCGGGCAATGCCGCATCGAGGCCGATGACTGCGCCGCCAGGGAATTGCCGCCCGCCGTCAGAATCCCGGGCGGCAGCGTGGCAGCGCACGACTCTTGCCAGGCCAATCCACTGGGACGCGGCTTTGCGCGGCACTGGTACCTGGAGTTGAAACAGATCAGCGAGCTACCGGCGCCGCGCATCACGCATCCAGCGCAGCCGTGCACCGCCGCCCAGTTCTGGCAAGGCGCGGGCGGCAAGGACTTGCCGGCGCCGGCCGGCCTGGCGCCTATCGGCCGTGGCTGGCTACCGCGCCGCACCCTGGCCGGCAGCATCGTGGAAAAGGAAAATTGGGACCCGGACGAAGTCCCTGCCCTGCCGGAAGACTTCAACTTTGCCTACTGGAACAGCACGCCGCCCGACCAGCAATGCCCGTACCTGGCGGGGCTGGAGCAATTCACGCTGACCAACCTGTGCCGCCACGACCATCCGTCGGCCCGCGCCGACCAGCGCGGCAATACCGTGCTGCGCTTCGCCTTGCCGCAACAAGTGCTGTGTTTGCTGCTGGCGGACAAGAACGACCAGTTGCTGGTCTGGCGCCTGGCCATCGATACCGTGCTGATCGATCCGCAGGCGGCCACCGTGGAGCTGGTCTGGCGCGCCATCGTGCCGGCCGACGCGGGCCGGGTCGCGTCGCGCCTGCTGCACCTGATGGAGCCGGCGCAGATCGCCAGGATCGAACTGCTGGAGCAGGCCCAGGAAGCAGTGAGCAAAGCTGCCAAGCAGGACGAAACACCATGACGAATGAAACCGTCACCCAATCCTCGCGCTTCTATTGCATCAGCCTCAGCCCCGACATTTGCAAGACGCCCGTCGGCTCCAGCACGCCGCCACTGCCCTACAGCATCATCGGCGAATTTGCAGATGCACAGAACGCCTCGCCCAACGTCAAATCGCACAGCGAAGCCGTCATTTTGCATCAGCGCAGCATCATCCCCACCGTCAAGGGCGACGCGGCGGGCAAGGCGGGCGGCATCAAGAGCGGCACCGTCGGCAAGCAAGTCGACACCAAGGTGGCCAGCACAATCCACCGCGCCAACGGTGCCGGCCTGGTGCAGAACGGGCGCGAAGTGTGGATGAATTCGCGCAATACGGTGGGCAAGATTTATGAGCGGGGCGGGGAGATGGCGAAGCCAGCCTTGTCCAGGCTAGGCAGCTTGCTGCACGAGCTGGCGCAAGACTACAAGGATCATGGCTCCAGGAAGATGCATGGCGCGGCGCAAGACCTGGAGGAGGTGGGCGGCAGCGTACTGACTGGCAGCGCGGTGCTGGGCGTGGCCGGTGTTGCCGTCGCCACTACAGGAGTGGGCGCCCCGGTTGCCGCCGCGATGGAAACGGCGGCGGCCGCAGGTGCTGTTGCGGGTACGGCTGCCGTTGCCAGTGGTACGGCCATGGAGGCGTCGGCTACGGCGCTCGATCAGGCGGCCGACTATATATTGACGGGCAAGACTCCTGATTTTCTCAATACCGCCGCAGACATCAGCATGAACATCGCCGGCACAGTGTTGCAAGCGGCAGTGTTCAGCAAAGTTCCTGGCGGGAAAATTCTAAGCAAATTTCTCGGCAAAAAAACAGCACCGACCATCAACAAGGTCAAGGAAAAGCTGGTCGGCAAAAAGCCGGACAAGCAGCCGCCGAAACGCGACAAACCTCCCCCAAAAAACAGCGGCGACGACGGCAAGAGCCGTGGCAAGAAGGAACCGAAATCAGAGGCACCATCCGACTGCTGTCCGAAGGATAGCGGCCCGGCCAGGAAACCCGTCAAGGGCCGCAAGCCCGTGCATTTTGGCACGGGCCAGGAAATTTTGGCGCAGACCGATTTCGCACTGGAAAGCAACATCCCCCTCGCCTGGACGCGCACCTACCGCTCCGGCGCCGAATGCGAAGACTGGGGCATGCTGGGCGCGCGTTGGGCCACACCTTACACCACCAGCGTGTCGCTGTGCGATGCCGGCGTCGTGCTCCACGACGACAGCGGCCGCGCCTTGCGCCTGCCGACTCTGGAAATTGGCCAACAACACGACAGCCGCAAGGAAGGCTTTGTCCTCACGCGCGACAGCGCTGACATCTTCAGCTTGCTGTGGCGCGACGGCAGCATCGACCGCTTTGCACGCGATCAAGGCGGCTGGCTGCCGCACGGCTACGATGGCGTCAACGCCATGCTGACCCCATCCGCCCCGCTCGCCACACAGCGCTTTGCACTGGTGCGTAGCGAAGGGCGCGACGGACGCGGCATCAGCATCGAAGGTTTTCCCGACGCCAAGCCTGGCGCCGTGCTGCTGCGCCTGCGCAGCGATGATGGCAGCGTGATCGAAGCCATGCGCGACGAGGTGCAACATGCCACCCGCATCGGCAGGGTCGACGAAGTGCTGGCGGACGGCAGCCGCATCTGCCATGTGCGCTACCAGTATGCGGCCGAGACCAGCGAAGCGCAGCCGCCCTTCGCGCCGCGCTGCAACCTGGTCAGCCAGTCGAATGCGCTCGGCGACACGCGCAATTACACCTATCGCCAGCATTTGCTCACGTCTTGCACCAGCTACACGGGTTTTGCCTACGAGCTGGAATGGGTCAGCCTTGATGCCCTGCGCGCCCGCTGGGGTGGCTCTGCGTTGAGCGAGCAGGCACTGGCGGCAACCTACCCAGTCACGCTGGCCAACAGCTACCAGGCGCGCGCCATCGCCACCCGTGCGCGCGACGGCAGCGAGCACACACGCATAGCCTACCTGGACATGGATACCAGCCGCGTCACGGAAAACGGCGGCGTCCTCGAGTACACCTTCGACGCCAACTGGCTGGCCACCGAAGTGCGCCGCGTCATCGATGGCAAGGCCGCCTCGCTGGGCCGGCGCGAATGGGACCGAGACGGCATGCTGCTGGCCGACATCGACGCCAACGGCGCGGCCACGCGCTATGCCTACGATGCGTCCGGCAACCTGACCAGCACCATCGACGCCACCGGGCACCGCAGCAGCATCGAATATGATGGCCGCAACCAGCCCGTCGCCTTCACGGATGCCTTGGGCAACACCGCGCACCGCGCCTACGACGCGGCAGGGCGCCCCGTCAGCATCACCGACGCGCTGGGCCGCGTCACGCGCTACCGCTACGACCAGCGCGGCCAACTGGCCGAATTGACCGACGCCAGGGGCGGCAGCAAACATTTTCAGTACAACCGCAAAGGCTGGCTGACCGCCTACACGGATTGCTCCGGCCACACCAGCGAATACAGCTACGACGCACAGGGACGGCTGGCGGCCACCCGCGATGCGCAAGGCCATGCCACCGGCTACGACTACGACGCACTGGGCCGGCTGATCCGTCTTACCGCCCCCGACAAAACCCACGAGCAGTACGTCTACGATGCCGACGGCAAGCTGTTGCAGCATGTGGATGCCGCCGGCCAGCAAACGCGCTACCGCTACAACGGCCAGGGCTTGCCGGTGGAACGCACGGACGCCATCGGCCAGACCTTGCGCTACCGCTACGATGCTGCACTGCAACTGACGGAATTGATCAACGCCAAGGGTGAAAGCTACCAGCTGGCGTATCACGCGGAAGGCTGGCTGAGGTCGGAAACGGGCTTCGATGGCAAGCTCACGCAATACAGTTATGACCGGGCCGGCAATCTGGTCGCCACCGAGTGCGCCAGCCAGCGCACGGAATTGCTGCGCGACGCGCTCGGCTTGCTGCGCGTCAAGACCACGTCAGACGGCGTGGTGCGCTACGCCTACGATGCGCTGGGCCGCCTGACGGCAGTGTCCGCTCCGCAAGCCGAACAGCGTTTCTTCCACGATGCACTGGGCCAACTGATAGAAGAGCGCAGCGCCTGCTTCCTGCAAAACCTGCCCGAAACGCCAAGATTGCCGAATGCCCGGCGCGCACCGGACGCCAGCTTTATCATGACGCACGCTTATGACGAGCTGGGCAACCGCATCCAGACCGTCTTGCCAAATGGACGCCGCATCGACACCCTGCGCTACGGTTCCGGCCACTGGCACGGCGTGCTGTGGCATGGCAAGCCCGTGGTCGATGTCGAGCGCGACAGCCTGCATCGCGAAAAGCAGCGGCAACTGGGCAGCAGCGGCTTGCTCGCCACGCGCCAGTACGACCCGCAATCGCGGCTCACCCAGCTGACCCTGGCGCGCGGCACCGGCACGCCCGCCCCAGTACGCGAACGCCGCTTCGAATACGATGCGCTAGGCAACCTGAACACTATCTTGCAGACAGGCGCCACCGCTAGCGGGCCGCTCGGCAAGCTGCGCTACACCTATGACCCGGTCGGACAACTGCTGTCCGCCGTGCAACCCGGCCTGGCCGAACACTTCGCATTCGATCCTGCCGGCAACCTTGTCGACCCAGCTCCCACCGCCCTGCCCGCCATCACCGGCAACCTGCTGAAAAGCTATGGCAATACCGAGTATGACTACGACGAGCAAGGCAACACCACCTGCAAGCGCTTCCATCCGCCGGGCAGGGAATCGACCTGGAGCGACCTGGCGCTGCACTACGACGCCGAGAACCGCCTCAGCCAAACCTGCAGGATGGAGCGCCAGTGGCGCCACCGCGCCCACTACTTCTACGACGCCTTCAGCCGCCGCATCGCCAAGCGTGTGGATGAAGCGCGGTGGGGCAAGCAGCAAGACATCGCAAAAGACCAGCCCGCCCACTGCGCCAGCAGCACCACCTTTTTTGTGTGGGACGGTGATGCACTGGCACAGGAACTTGGGCATGAAGAGACGGTCACATATCTGTATGAGCCGGACAGCTTCGTGCCGCTGGCCAGGATACGTTCGGAAGGTTGTCAGCAGGCAAGCGCAGTGCCCATGCCGTACGTCGCGCAATGGGCTCTGCCCGCCACCCGCTACGACGCCGAACAGCAGGCCGCCATAGCGCAAGAACAGGCGAACAGGGAAGCGCTGCACGTATCGGCATGGCAAGGTATTCAAGCGGCGGCCGACTGCGCCGCCCCGCAAGACCGCATAGCCCACTACCACTGCGACCATCTGGGTACGCCGCGTGAGCTGACAGATGCGCAGGGGAATGTGGTCTGGAGCGGGCGCTACAGGGCCTGGGGAAGCGTGCTGCACGTTGAAGGAGAGATTGCGCAGCCGTTGCGGTTTCAAGGGCAGTATGAGGATGGGGAAACGGGGCTGTTTTACAATCGGTATCGCTATTATGATCCTGAAGCATCGAGATATCTCACACAAGATCCTGCCGGGCTATCTGGCGGAATTAATTTATATAGCTATGCACCAAATCCCACAATGTGGATTGATCCACTTGGGTTACAAAAAAAATGTGGCACTTGTTGTCTCGGCGGGCGTTTTTCCAGCGCTGACAGCGCAGCTCGCGCAGCATTAACTCGCTACAATCCAAAGTCAATTCGCGATAATCTAGAATATGGCGGATTAATTTATAAAGGAAGAAATGGAAAATATGATTTCACCAAGGCAATGCGCGGGGACACAGACGGAGTAAATCCTTGGAATGGAAAGGGAGTTGCGAAAAATTGCGAAGAAAGAGGTTATTGGCATACACATGGAAATTACTCAAAAAAAGATGGCACACCAACAATAAAAGAAAATGATTATTTCAATAGCAACGTTTTTTCCCCGGCAGATAAAAATATAGCAAAATCAAGTGGCCAAGGAAAAGTAGAGTATCGAGGCTATGTAGGTACTCCAAGTGGAGAATTCAAAGGATATGATTCAAAGACTGGAATAACCTATAAAATATGAATAAATTCATCGTCTACTTTCTTGCGGCCATTCCACAATTAATTAGCCCGAAAAGTATCCCGAGAGATTTTTCCGAACTCAATATAAATATGAAAAAATACATACCTGACACAGATAATTTCGAAAAAAGCATTTCTGGAAAATACATGGAGATCTTAACTGTAGCCTTCAATGAATTCAAAAAAGAACAAAAAAATATTTCCGATTTTGAAATATACATTAAAGATAACGACGAAGAGATTGAAGTAACCTTCGTTCCGAATTTTGCACCGGGTGAAAAAATTCTCGGTGGGAAAACATCATTAGGAAGGTCCGTCACCTATACCATTTCAAAAAAAATGAGAAAAGTTATCAAGTCCAATTATCATAGATAGCATTAGTAGAATTATTAACTATTTGACTTGACCTTCAACCTAAACGATACTTGCCCTTGACTGCCTTAGGACACGCGATCCAGCAACGCAGCACCAGTACATCAGATCCAGTAAAATTTTCATTCGCATGCCCATCACCACCGCCCCCTACATCGGCCGCTTCGCCCCCTCCCCCTCCGGTCCTCTGCACATGGGCTCGCTTGTTGCCGCCATGGCCAGCTATCTCGATGCGAAGGTGCATCTGGGCACGTGGCTGCTGCGCATAGAGGATCTGGACTATGAGCGCAATGTCGAGGGCGCCGATATGGCGATCCTGGCCAGCCTGCAGCGCTGCGGCATGCACTGGGACGGCGAGGCGACTTGGCAGAGCCGGCGGTTGCCGCTGTATGCGGCGGCGCTGAAACAGTTGCAGGACGACGGGCTGGTGTATGCCTGCGGCTGTTCGCGCAAGGAGATCCACGATTCGGTGGTGCGGGCGAACGTGCCCAAGGGCGGTGCCGCCGTGTATCCGGGCACTTGCCGTCACGGCTTGGCGCCGGGCAAGACGGCGCGGGCCTTGCGGCTGCGCGTGCCGCAAGGGGCAGATGCGGCGTATGCTTTTGCCGATTGCTGGCATGGGCCACAGCGGCAGGACCTGGCCAGCGGCGTGGGCGACTTCATCGTGCGGCGCGGCGATGGCTACTGGGCGTATCAGCTGGCCGTGGTGGTCGACGATGGCGCGCAGGGCGTCACGCGGGTGGTGCGCGGGGCCGATTTGCTCGACTCCACGCCGCGCCAACTGTATCTGCAAGATATGCTCGGCTTGCCGCATCCCGGCTTCCTGCACGTGCCGGTCGTCAATAATGACATCGGTGAAAAACTCTCGAAGCAGACGGGTGCGCTCGCCTTCGATACGGGGACGCCAGCCGCCGAGCTGCTGGCGTCGGCCCTGCTGCCAGCGGCACGCTTTCTCGGCCTTGACGTGCGCGCGGACAACACGCAGGCCTTCTGGCGGCAAGCCATTCCCGCCTGGGCGCAACGGCTGGCGCAACTCCCCGAACGGGCATGAAAAAACCCGCCGCAGCGCGAGCCGTCGGCGGGTTGATGCAGGCGCTGGCCGCAAGGGCCGGCGCCTGAACCGGGCAATTAGAAGTTGCCCTTGAACTGCACACCAAATTGACGTGGCTCATTAATGAAGCCCGTGCGGTTGTTGAAGTCGATGGCGCCCGTGATACGCTTGGTGTCGGTGATGTTGCGGCCAAAAGCAGCCACTTCATACTTGCCGGCATCCCAGATGTAGCCCACGCGCAAGCCGCCTTCGAGCATCGGCTTGCCCGTAAATTCGGTCGCTTCATACAAGAAGAAGTTGATCTTGCTGCGGTATGCCCAGTCCGTGAAGACGAAGAACTCGCCGCTTTCCATCGGGATCGAGTAACGGCCGGTGGCGGTCACCGACCACTTTGGCGCTTGCGGCAGCGGGTTGCCGTCGATGATGGCGTTGCCGGCAGAATTTTTCGGATCGGTCACGCTGCAGCGCGTTGGGGCGCAGCTGGCGATCGACAGGCTCGGGTCCTTGATTTCCGTAAAGTTGTAGCTGCCGCCCAGCGACATCTTCAGGCTAGGCGTAACAAAACCTTCCAATTCCAGCTCGGCGCCGCGGCCATTCGTCTTGGCTGCATTGATCAAACGCGTGATGTTCGAGGTGCCGCCAACGACCGTCAGCTGCTGGTTCTTCACCTGGTAGTCATACACGCTGAACGCCACGCGGGCGCGGCGGTTGAACAGGTCGGCCTTGATACCCGCTTCGTACGAGGTGATGGTTTCCGCATCGGCCACGGTGACCGGCACCTTGTCGCTGGCCGGGGCGATACTTGGCGCACGGAAACCGGTGGCGATACGGCCGTAGAAGTTCACGTCCTTATTGTACTTGTAGGTACCGCTCAAGTCCCAGTTGACCTTGGCCTTGCTGACATCGGCGCTGCTCGGATCGGCTTGCTTAATGTTGTAGACCTCGACCGTATTGAAATCCTTCTTGTCCTTGGTGTAGCGCAAGCCGGCGCGCAGCATGAAGTCATCGTTGACGGCGTAGTTGACGGAACCGAAGGTGGCCCAGGCCGTGTTCTTCTGGCGGCTGGCCAGGTGCGATGCCAGCACGTGCGTGTCGGTAGTATAGGTGTCGGAGAAACCGTTGGCGTCTTCGTTGAAGTAATACACGCCTGCCTGCCAGTTCAGCGGGCCGGCATTTTTCGATTCGGCGCGGAATTCCTGCGAGTATTGTTTCACGCTGGTGATACCGCCGGCCGTTTCAACCTGGAAAGGAAGGAAGCCAGGACCCGTCGGCGTACCGCCATCGATGTCGCCGTGCGAGACATAGCTGCCCACGTGTTCGAAGCCGGTGATCGAATACAGCTTGACGCCGTCCAGGTCCCAGCTCAGGCGGGCGCTGGCGCCGTTGGTGCGCAGCTGCTGGAAGTTCGGCGCATTGGTGAACGACTTGGTCGGGTCGAAGCCGTCGACGATGTCGTTCGTGCCTTGCTTGATCATGTTGGCGTAGAAAACGCGCGCGCTGCCGGTGGTGTTGCGCTGGTGCACATTGAACAGGGCGTTGAACGTGGTGTTCGGTGCGTACAGCAGCTGCACGCGCTCGGCGTGTTCGTTGTAGCCGTCCAGCGCGTCTTTCTTGCCCGTGAAGGTGTTGTCGACGTAATCGTCGCGGTGCTGGCGCAGGGTCGAGACGCGCATCGCCCATTCCTTGCTCAGCGGCACGTTGACGGCGCCGTCAAAGTTGCTGGTGTTATGCGTGGCGGTGGAAACGTTGTAATAGCCTTCGACCTTGTCCAGATTCGGCTTGACCGATTCGAACTTCACCACGCCAGCCGGCGTATTGCGGCCGAACAAAGTGCCTTGCGGGCCGCGCAGTACTTCCACGCCAGCCACGTCAAAAATCGGATAACCCTTCAGGATCGGGTTTTCCTGCACCACGTCATCGTAAATCAGGGAAACAGGTTGCGATGCAAAGATGTTGAAGTCGGTGTTGCCGTAGCCGCGGATGTAGAAGCGGGGGAAGGTGCGGCCGTTCGACGATTCCACGTTCAGGCTCGGCACCTTGCCGGCCAGCATGCGGATATCTTGTCCGCCCGATACCAGCACGTCGAGCTTCTCGTCGCGCAGCAGCGAAACAGAGACGGGCACGTCGCGGATATTTTCCTTGCGGCGCTGCGCCGTGACGGTCACGGTTTCCAGTTGGCTGGCGGCAGGTGCCGTGTCAGCAGCGACCTCATCTGCATAAGCCGAACCGATAGGCAGGGCAGCGGACAGTGCCAGCATAGCAGCGCTTTTGGCGCACAAACGCTTGTGCATCTTGGACATCTTGATCATGTTATTTCCCAGAAGTTTTAAAAAAAGAATTGCGAAATCTGTCTTTCTTGCAACCTGTCTCCGGAATTTTTTACGGCGCTGGACGTTCGCCGCACCATCATGGTGCGGCAGCGCGAGCGGATGTCTCCCCGCTCTCGGCGTCACTGGCTCTGCCCTGGCTGTCATGCAAGTTGACAGCAGTTCTGGCCGCATCTCTGGGATGTCTGATGAACACCAACTTTTCAGTAAGGCGCCAATTTAATTCACGCGGCTAATGCGCTGCAAGAATATTGTTATGTAAAATATTCATTCACCAACATAAAAGGCGCACTAGTGGTTATTCAGCCACACTGCGGGCAATATCTCGCTGTTTCCCCCCATTTCTGACGCTGGCGCCAGCGTTTTGGCAAAGCGGCGACAATGCGCCATCCGTGCCCTGAAAGACATGTCAGAACTGGCAATTGACTGTAATATCGCCGTACATGACCATGCCGTGCTGCCACATTGCGGTGCAGCGGCGGCGGGGCACTGCACCACTTTATCCATGACGTAGCCTACCCATGCCAGAACCCAGCCAGCACAGCCACGCCGCCCCTGCCTCCCCTGCCCAGGCGGCACATCTGCTGCTGGGCGCGCATTGCGACATCGTCTGGAGCACGACAACCTTTGGCCAGTTTGACGCCGACCAGCCTTCCTGGCGCGCCTTCACGGGCCAGAGCGAAACCGAGCTCATGGGACGGGGCTGGATCAATGCGCTGCACCCGGATGACCGCAAGGTGCCCGACGTCATGCCGACGCAGCTCACTGGCGTAGTCGAGACGCAGTACCGGCTGCGCCACGTCAGCGGCGCCTACCGCAACGTCATCGTGCGCATGCTGGCCGTGCGTGCGCCCGACGGCAGCGTCCTTGAATGGCTCGGTTCGCATTGCGACGTGACGCAGCAGCGCCAGACGGAACAGCGGCTGCGCCTGGCCATGCAGGGCGGCCGCATGGGCACCTGGGAAATCGACCTGGGCAGCGGCAGCATGACGTGCTCCGATGCCTTCATGGCCAATCTCGGTTTCCCGCCAGCGGCCAACATCGATTACACACAACTGACGGGCCGCATGCTCGACGGCGACCTGCAGCAGTGGCAAGCGGTCGTGCACGCGGCGATTGCCAGCGCCGGCGACTTTGAAATCGAGATCCGCGTGCGCTGGGCCGACGGCTCGTTGCACTGGGCGCACATGCGCGGCGCCTGCGTCAGCGATGGCGCCGGCAAGGTCATCGCGCTGTCGGGCATTTCGCTCGATCTGACGGCCAGCAAGCACCATGAAGTCAGCTTGCGCCAGACCCTGGCCGCTGGCGAAGTGGCCACCTGGAACTGGGACATCGTCGCCGACCGCGTCACGGCCGACAGCAACATGGCGCGCCTGTTTTCCATCGACGCCAGCGCGGTGGCGCCACTGGCGCGCTATCTGGAGATCATCCATCCCGATGACCGTGCCCGGGTGCACGCACACATCACGCAGGCAATGGCCGAACACAGTCCGTTCGAAGCCAGCTACCGCGTCTGCGCCAGCGATGGCCAGTACCGCTCGGTCATCGCGCGGGGCCGCGTGGAATACGCCGCAGACGGCACGCCCTTGCAATTTCCCGGCGTCATCCTCGACATCACGCGCCAGAAACAGGTGGAAGACGCGCTGCGCAGCAGCGAGGAGCGCTACCGCGCCCTGATCGACTTGATGGACCAGGCTTTTTGCGTCATCGAAATGCTGTACGACGAGCAGGGCCAGCCCGTCGATTTCCGCTATCTGGAAGGCAACCCTGCCTTCGTCAAGCAATCGGGGCTGGACAACGCCATCGGCAAGACCATCCGCAGCATCGTGCCCGACCACGACCAGCACTGGTTCGACCTGTACGACCAGGTCTTGAAAAGTGGCGAGCCCGTGCGCTATGAAAACGAAGCGGTGGCGATGGAACGCTGGTTCGAAGTGTTTGCCGCGCGCCTGGGCGGCCCGGGCAGCCGCCTGCTGACGGTGCTGTTCAGCGACATCAGCGAACGCAAGCGATCAGAAAACCAGTTGCGCCAGCTGGCCGACAACCTGTCCGAAATGGACCGGCGCAAGACGGAATTCCTGGCCACCCTGGCGCACGAACTGCGCAACCCGCTCGCGCCGATCCGCAATGGCCTGCAAATCATGCGCCTGGCCGCCGACAAGCCCGCCACCGTGGCGCGCGTGCGCGACGTGATGGAACGGCAAGTCAATCAAATGGTGCACCTGGTCAATGATTTGCTGGACGTGGCCCGCATCACGCGCGGGCAGATCGAGCTCAAGCTGGAGCGGGCGGACTTGAAAACCATCATCGCCGGGGCGCTGGAAACGAGCATGCCGCTGATCGAGGCCAGCCGCCACCAGTTGCAGGTGGAACTCGATGAGCAGGCGCTGCCGCTCATCGCCGACCCCACGCGCTTGGCGCAAGTGCTGGGCAATCTGCTCAACAATGCTGCCAAGTACACGCCAGCGGGTGGCCACATTACCTTGCGCGCTGTGCGCGATGGCAAGGAAGCGCTGATCGAAGTGCAAGACAGCGGCGTGGGCATTCCCGCCGAATCGCTGGCCAGCGTCTTCGACATGTTCACCCAGGTGGGGCAAAACATGGGCCGCGCGCAGGGCGGACTGGGCATTGGCCTGTCGCTGGTGCGGCGCCTGGCGGAGTTGCATGGTGGCAACGCCACGGCAGCCAGCCCTGGCGTCGGCCTGGGCAGTACCTTCACGGTGCGCCTGCCGCTGCTGGCGGCGGCGCCAGCGGCCCCGGCCACGCTGGCTACGCCGGCCATTCCCACCAACAGCCGGCATTTCCGCGTGCTGGTGGTCGATGACAATGTCGATGCGGCCGATACCCTGGCAGCCGTGCTCGAGATGATGGGCCATGCCACGCAAGTGGCGCACGATGGCGCGCACGCGCTGGCGATGGCGCCGCAATTCTTGCCTGATGTCATCTTCCTCGATATCGGCCTGCCTGGCATGAGCGGCTACGAGGTGGCGCGCGCGCTGCGCCAGACACCTGCCGGCGCCAAAGTCGTGCTCGTCGCATTGACGGGCTGGGGCGCCGAAAACGACCGCAGCCAGTCGAGCGCGGCCGGTTTCGACCACCATTTGACCAAGCCGGCCAACCTGCACGCCATCGGCGAACTGCTGGCCGCCCTTTCCACCGCCCCTACGCACAACGACCATGACTGATATGCCGCATTCCTCCCGCCGCCGCACCCTGCTCGCTACCGGCGCCGCCCTGCTGTGCCCGTCGCCCTTGCTGTTCGCCGCGCCTGCCGTCTCCATCAGCAGCGCCGCAACGCAACTGGCGGCGCTGGAACAGGCCGCAGGCGGGCGCCTCGGCGTTGCCGCCTGGCGCACCGACAACAGTGCGCGCATCGGCCACCGCGCCGACGAGCGCTTCCCCCTGTGCAGCACCTTCAAGGCCATGCTGGCGGCCGCCGTGCTGGCCCGCAGCGCCAGCGAACCGGGCTTGCTGGAACAGCGCGTGCGCTACACGCAAAAAGAACTGGTGACGTATTCGCCGCTGACGGAAAAACATGTGGCTGACGGCATGAGCGTGGCCGAGCTGTGCGCCGCCACCTTGCAATACAGCGACAATAGCGCAGCCAATTTCCTGATGAAAATATTGGGCGGACCGCAAGCGGTGACGGCGTTTGCGCGCAGCATCGGCAATACGCTGTTCCAGCTGGAACGCTGGGAAACGGAACTCAATAGCGCGATCCCGGGCGAGGCGCGTGACACGGCCAGCCCTGCGTCGATGGCGCACAGCTTGCAACAATTATTACTGGAAAATAGTTTGCCAGCGCCGCAGCGCCAGCAGCTCGATACCTGGATGCGCGGCAACACGACGGGCGACAAGCGCATCCGCGCCGGCGTGCCAGCCGGCTGGAGCGTGGCCGACAAGACCGGTTCGGGTGCCTATGGCAGCGTCAACGACATCGGCGTCGCCTTCCCGGCCACTGGCGCGCCGCTGGTGATCGCCGTGTACTACACGCGCGAGCAAAAAAACGCGGACACGAACCAGGACATCATCACCGCCGCCACGCGCATCGTGGTGGCCGCACTGGCGTAATTATTTTGGCAAGGCAGCCATGAAACCGGCGTACGTCGACCAGGCGGGGTCGGCTGCGCTGCGAATTTCAATCGGGAATTTCGGGCGCGGCGCCAGGGCCGTATTCAGGCGATTGAAAAACTCTTCGCCCGACTGCGTGTAATAAATCCACTCGCGCAAGTTTTCGCCGGTGGAGACCAGCGCCAGGGTGGCAAAGCCCGCCTCTTCGACTATCGGCGCCAGCGCCGCTTCCAGCTCTTCCATATGCTCGCGCTCGTCCGGAGCCGGCATGCCCGTCTCGTCCTCGTAGCGCCAGGCGATGATGATGCGGTCCGGCTGCGACGACAGGTCCCAGTCATCATGGAAGGCATCGGCATACCGGTAGATGATGGCCATCTCATCGCTATGCGTGACGATGGTGCCCCAGCTGCGGGCGGAAGTGGAATTTTGGTTCATGGTTGCAACAGTCAAAAAGTAAATATCGAAAACAGAGGGGCGCAGCTTACAGCACTGGCGGGCAAGTCACATTCCAGGCGTCATACTGGGCGCCGCTCTTGCGCAGCCAGACGCGCGCATAGCTGTCGCGGTCGCTCTTGAACACCAGCGCATAGCGCTCCTCGGTGCGGGGCGTGGCAGCGCCCACATCGACGGCTGCCAGCGCAAAATTGAGCGCGCGCAGCGGTGCGCATGCCGTATTGCCCGCCATTAATAACCGCGCCCGGGCCAACAGCGGCTTCTGGTACAGCAATACGTCTTCCAGCTGCGTATCGGGAATGCGCTGCAGCATGCGCACGGGTTCAGCCACCGGGCGGCAAGTGCCACGGTCGAGCCAGGCGAAATACTCCATGCCCGCTTCCTGCCAGCGCGCCTGTTTGCCGGAACCCTGCAACACGAACTTGGTGCGCTGCGTGCGGCACAGTGCGCCATGGCCGCGATACGGCGGCGCTTCCACGCTGCCCACCACCTCGCGGCCACGGCCACCCACCACCGGCACGCTGTCGAACACGGTGCGGGCGGCCGCCTCGCCCGGGTATTGCTGCGCATAAAATGCCAGCAAGGACGCGCGCTGCTGCGCATCCACCGCCCCCCCATCGGCGGCGCCGGCAGAGAGACACACGGCCGCCACCGCAAACAGCGCCACCGGGCGCACGAAACATCCTGGCATGTCATTCCTTTAATCGCAGTTCAAGAGCGGATATCGCCCAAGCGCAGATTATATAGTTACCCGGAAATAGCGGGAGGACGCGGCGTCAGGAGGTGCGCACGTTGGCGGCAACTTGATATTTAGTAAGAACCCGCCATGGTATTCAATACTTCCATCAACATTTGCCGCTTGGCCAGCAAGGCGGCATCGAACGCCGTCCGTTGCAGCAGGCGCAAGCCAACATGACGGCTTTCCCAAGTGGCCGATGCCGGCATTGTACTGATGCGGCGCGTGCGCCTGCTAAAATCGCCGCGCCTCTCACTTACTTCAGGTCTGCCATGTCACTCTGCCGTTCCCTGCTGCGCCGCGCCGCGCTGTCGTCCATCCTGCTGCTCACCGCCCTGCCCGCCAGCTTCGCCAGTGCCACGCCCGTGCACAAGATCATCGTCGACATGGATATCGGCGACGATATCGACGACGCCTTTGCCCTGGCGCTGCTGCTGCAAAGCCCCGAGATCGAAATCGTCGGCATCACCACCGACTGGGGCGACACGGCCCTGCGCACCCGCCTGCTCGAACGCCTGCTGCGCGAAACGGGCCACGCCGGCATTCCCGTCGCGCAAGGCATCGCCACGCCCAACCCCACGCCCTTCACGCAGGCGCGCTATGCGCAGCGTGGCGCCGTGCCTGCGCAGGCGCCGCAAGACGCCATCGACTTTATCTTGCGCGAGATCAAACGCCAGCCTGGCCAGATCACTATCCTGGCATTGGGGCCACTGACGAATATCGGTGCCGTCATCGCGCGCGATGCGGCCACGTTCGGCACGGTCAAACAGGTGGTGATGATGGGCGGCGCCGTGCGCGCCGGCTACCGCAAGTCGCAGTACGTGCCCGTGCGCCCGGCCGACAAGGAATACAATATCGCCTCCGATATCAAGGGTGCGCAGGCGCTGTTCGCCTCAGGCGTGCCCATCGTCATGATGCCGCTCGACTCGACGCAGATACGCCTCGATGAAGTCGAGCGCAACGCCATCTTCGGCCACGGTTCGCCGCTGACGGACGCCGTCACATTGCTGTATCACCAGTGGATTGATACGTATCAACCGTGGTCCAGCAACATGCCGTCGCTGTTCGACGTGGTGCCCGTCACGTATTTGATCGACCCGGCCAGCTGCCCCACCACGCCGCTGCGCATTGCCGTCACGGACGACGGTTTTACGCGCGAAGTGGCGGGCAAAGCCAACGCCCAGGTGTGCCTGGCGTCGGACCAGCCGCGTTTTTTCAATGTCTTCATGCAGCGCCTGCTGGCACGGTAAATCTGGCACGGCAACTACTTGGGCAGGACTTCGAAGACGAGGAACTGCGTCACCTGTATCTTGTCGTGGAAATTGTCGTCCGACACCATCACCAGGCTGGCATGGCCGTTTGCCAACGTCGGTCCCCAGCTGATGCCTTCGATATTGTCCAGGCGCGGCAAGTTCAGCGTATTCATGTCCAGCACCAGGCGCTTGCTGGCGACCGTGTAGCTGGCGCCTTCCAGCGCGGCCACGTCCTTGACGTCTGTGGCGCCGCGCACATCCATCTCGAAGAGGCGCACGAATTCGTGGAACACGCCTTGCGCGTCTTGCACGCCGGCACGCTCGATCACCAGCAAGCGGTGTTCGTCGATGGCGAGAATTTCCGAGATGCCATTTTCAGCGAAGCGCGTGGGGCCGGCGATGGAGGCCACCTTTTCCAGCGGATACACATATTGCGCCAGCACCTGGCCATCGCGGCCGAAGCGCGTGATGCGGTTATGCGCGCCGGACACGAAATCGGCCACCGGGCCATCCTGCAGCAACGGCGCCTCGATGGCCACCCACAGCGACTGGCCATCGGCCGCAAAACTCAATCCTTCGAAACCCAGATTGTCGCGCACGCCCGAGGGTTTTCCTTGCGCAACTGCGCCCGGCGCCGGCATGGCAAACATGGGCGGCAGCGGCAAGGTGCCGATCAGGCTGCCATCGGCGCGCGCATGGCGGATGAACGGCTGGGCGCCCAGCTTGCGGTCGCCCTCGCTCGTGTACCAGATGCTGCCACCGTGCGGGTCGAGGCGGATGCTTTCGATGTCGGGCACTTCGCCGCCCTGCGCGCGCCAGGCTGGCAAATTGGGATAGCTGCTGCCGTCCGCCTGTTTGTAGAAATGCACGCCGGTCATTTCCACGGGGGCAACGTGTTGCGCGTCATAGCGCAGCTTTGCCGTATAGAAGCGCGCCGGATTGATGGCCGAGCGGTCGTCGCTGGTCATGACCCAGCCATCGGTTTTGGCATCGTAATCGATGCCGGACAGGCCGCCGATGGCCGTGCCCTGGTAAGCCTGTTTCCAGGCGATGCGCTGTTCGCCGATCAGGCGCAAGCTCATGCCCGCCTCAGGCGTGGCGGGCAACTGGGCACAGGCGGCCAGCAGGCAGGCGATGGCCAGTGGGATGATGCGGCGCAAGGTAGCGGCCATGGTTTCCTCGTCAGTATGCGGCGGGACACCATGTCGCCGCGCGATGCGTCGACATTCTGCAGGGCAAGGGCGGCACGGTCAAGCCGCCGTCCCTGCCCGCCCCATTTTCTAGCGTCTCAGCGCTGGTAATGCTTGAAGAAATTCCAGCTGATCACGGTAGCATCGGGCCCCAGTTCATCGCTGAATGGCCAGCCCGGAGGGCCGCCACTCCAGGCATGGTTCATGCCTTCGACCGTGTATTTTTGCGCGATGACGGCGCCGTTATGCAAATAGGTGTCGATGGAGTAGCTGCGGCCGTACGGCACCGTCTGGCGCACGACGCTGTCGGCACGGTAGCGCACGCTGTCATTGTCGAGGCCATCGTCGCCATAATCGCTGGTCTGCAGGAATTGCTCGATGGTCTGTTCGCCATTGACGGGGTTGACGACGATGTCGGACGTGCCGTGGAATACCATCGCCGGCATCAAGCGGCGTGGCGAACCCGAGCAGCGCCAGGCATCCTTGCCGCGCACTTTCGGATCGAAGGAACTGCCGTTGAACAGCGAGTCGGCGGCTGTCACCATGCCGATGGCGCCCTTGTACATGCCGCCCGAATGCACCATCACGGCGGCGAACACATCGGAGTAACAGGCGGCCATGGTCGATGCCATGGCGCCACCGGCCGAGATGCCCGTGACATACACCCGGCTATCGTCGACCGCATATTTATTCTTGACCTTGTTCAGGATGCCCATCAGCATGGCCGGCTCGCCCGTGCCCCGCTCCTGGTTCAGCGGCAACATGAAATTCCAGCAGCGCATGGGGTTGGCAGTGGCATTCTGGCGCGGATAGACGACGATGAAGTTTTCACTGTCGGCTAGCGCGTTGTAGCGGCTGACGGCAGCCATGCTGTTGGGCTCGGAACCACAGCCATGCAGCATCAGTACCACGGGCAGCGGCGTGTTGGCGTTGTAATTGCTCGGCAGCCAGACCTGGTATTCGCGCGAACCCCACAGGCTCGCATACAGGCCGAAGTCCCATTGCCCGGCGGCGGCCGGCAGCGCTGCCAGCAAGCCGCAGGCGGCGATGAGTACAGATAAATAGTGACGCAACAACTGACGCAAACTCGGACGGAAATTCGGATATGCCATGCCAGTCTCCATGATTGTTATTGACGACGAAAACAGCGACAACGAACCGGCTTGACGCAGATCAAGCCGGCCCTTCTACAACACCTTAAAATTTGTAGCCTGCCTTGGCGATGATCTGGCGCGGCGGACCATAGAAACCGTCGAGGATGAACAGCGCAGGAATGTTGTAGCCATCCGTGCGGTAGCGTTTGTTGCCCAGGTTGCTGCCATGCAGGCTGAAGGTCCAGTTCTTTGGCGCTTCCCAGACGATGCCGGCCGTCCAGATGCTGTAGCCGCCCTGCGCCAGCACTTCGCTCAAGTCCGTGGTCGGATAGACCTTGCTGCGATAGCCATAGCCGACCATGCTGCGCAGCGCGCCGCCGAACACGTCGCGGTCCGTGCGCGTCAGGTTCAAGCCCACTTGCCGGGCTGGCGTGTTGCTGAACTTTTGCGTATCCGCAATATTCTTGCCGCCGCTCATGAATTCGTCATAGCTGGCATTGAGCAAGGCGAGGAAACCGTTGACTTCCCACTGGCGGTTCGGCCGCCACGAGAATTCAAACTCGGCCCCTTTGACGGTGGCCTTGCCCGCATTCGTGAAGTCGCCGTAGAAGCCTGGCAAGCCGCCCGGCTGCACGTAACTGGTGAACACCGACAACTGGATATCCTTGTAGCGGTTGTAGAACAGGGCCACGTTGACGTCGAAGGTATCGTCCGGCGCCGCGTACTTCATGCCCACTTCCAGCGCGTCGAGTGTTTCATCCTTGTAGGGCCGCGCGGAATCGGGCACCACCAGGTTGTTGGCGCGCACGTTGTAGCCGCCCGACTTGAAGCCGCGCGACACATTGCTGTAGAAATTCGTCGTCTTCGACGCTTCATAGCGCACGGAGAGTTTCGGCGAGGTATTGCTGACCGACAAGGATTTGTCGAAGTCGGCCGCCGTCTGGATCGGGCGCGTAAAGCCGGCGTCGGCAAAGGCGCGGTTGAGCACGATGGCGCGCTTTTCTTCGCGCGTGTGGCGCAGGCCCGCATTGATGCTCCACGCCTTGCCCAGCGGCCAGGTCCAGTCCGTGTACAGCGCCGTGCTGTCCGTCTCCACCGTGCTGACGGCGGCCTGGAACTGGCGTCCCAGGAAATTGTTGTAGATGCCGCCGCCCGCCATGCCTTCGAAGCGGTACAGGCCGATCACGCCGGCGCCATAGTCGCCACCGTACGACGCTTGCAGTTCCAGGCTTTTCTGCTCGTCGCGCGAGTCGCCAAAGACGTCGGCAATCGGTTGCGGCAAGCCGTCGAAGTCGATGGTTTGTTCGGACCTGCTGCGCCGCTTGGCGCCGATCACTTTCACCGACCAGGCGTCCGACAGCGTGTAATTGGCCACCAGTGAACCGCCCCGGTTGTGCGTGAAGTTGTTGCCCGGCATGCCGCTCTGGATGTCATACGCATCCGTGCTCGGTGGCCGCTTGAGTGGATCAAAAGCGCTCACGCCCATGCGCTGGAAGCCACGTACGCCCGATTTGTCATCGGTGGCGTCCAGGCTTAGCACGACGGTCAGAGCAATGTCCTGCGGAAAGTAACCGACGGAGAGGCGCGCCGCCGTGCTGTCCTGGTCGCTGACCTGTTCGCCATTGTAGGTATTGCGGCCGAAACCATCGCGGTCCAGCTTGGCGGCAGCGAGGCGCGCGCGCCAGGTGCCGCTCTCGTTGGCCACATTGAAGGCGGCCTTGAAGTTGCGCTGGTTGTAGTTGCCCAGTCCCACTTCCGCCGAGCCGCCGTTTTCCTTGGCCAGCGGGCGCGAAATGTACTTGATGGCGCCGCCGATGGTGTTCTTGCCATACAAGGTGCCTTGCGGGCCGCGCAGTACTTCGATGCGCTGCACATCGAACACGTCGAGCAGGGCGCCTTGCGGGCGGGCCATGTAGACGTCGTCAAAATAAATCCCCACGCCCGGATCGACGCCCCAGACGGGGTCGGCCTGGCCGACGCCGCGGATGAACGCCGTCAGGGTGGTGTTCGTGCCGCGCGCGGCGTACACGGTCAGGTTCGGCACGCGTTCCTGCAAGTCGGCCAGGTTCTGGATATTTGCCCGTTCCAAAGCCTTGGCGGAAAACGCCGTGACGGCCAGCGGCACGTCCTGCAGTCGTTCTTCGCGGCGGCGGGCGGAAACGGTGACGGTTTCCATGCGTTCCTTGGCCTCGCTGGCTTCCTGGGCGCTGGCAGCGCTGGTACTGGTGGCCAGGCTGGCCTCCTGCGCATGGGCCTGGGTGGCAAAGGCACCGGCAACGGCGAGTGCGGCGGGCAATAATTTCATAGCAAGTTTCATAGCGTCTCCAATGTCAGGCTTGCTTGCCACCAGGGAAGACGACCGGATGCCAGGATCGCAAGACGTCACGGTACCCGCGCGCGTATAGCGAGCACCTGCCCTGCAACGACTGTTTCCGGCCTTCGGCCCGTGCGGCCAGTGGCCTGTTTATTTTGAATTGATGGTGAGGAAGGACTGCAACAAGGTATTCACACGCTGCGCCTGGTCCAGGGGCGTGGCGTGGCGCGAATTCGCAATGACTTCGAACTCGCAATGCTGAAACTGTGCGGCAAATGCCCGCTTGCTCTCGACCGGCGTGTAATCCTGGTCGGCCGCCATGATCAGGACAGGCATGGCCAGGGCCTTGAAGTGCAGATCGATATCCCAGTGGAAAATGGCATCCAGCGCGGCCAGGTAGGCGCGCTTGTCCATGCCCGCCATCTGCGTGGCGAAGCGCTCGACCAGCCGCTGCTGTGCCGGATCGGGGAACAGTTTCTTGCCGATGATCTTGCCCATGGATTTCAAGCCGAAGGTGGCGATCACCGTGCGGCGTAGCCAGTAGGTAAATAGCAGCGCCGCTGGCTTTCTGCCTTGAAACGGTTGCGAATTGATCAGGCACAAGCTCGACACGCGGCCAGGGGCGCGGTTGGCCATTTCCAGCCCCACCATGCCGCCCAGGGAAAAGCCGACGATGTGCGCGCGCGGCACGTCGAGCTGGTCCATCAAGTTGAAGAGGTCGTTGGCGAAGTCACCGATCTGCCAGTCGCCGGGGAGCGCGGGACTCGCTCCATGGCCGCGCATGTCGGGCACGATCAGGCGGTGCGAGCCGCCCAGCGCATCGATTTGCGGGCGCCAGTCGTTGGCGCAGGAACCGAGGCCATGCAACAGGAGGATGGGATCTCCCTGCGCGAGATCTCGCTGCGCAGGATCGCCCTGCCCGGCCTGCGTGCCGAGGTCGAGGTAATGCAATGTAACATCGGATGTCGTGTGACGCCGCATTCTGTCTCCTTGCTATTGAACATGCTTTGTGTTCAGGTGCAGGAATATGTTTTCCTGCTGTTGGAAAACATAATACGGAATCCGAATTCCGATTTCAAGATAAATCGGTAAATATCTTAAGTCAGGTAATTTAAAGCAACACGTACAAGCTCATCTTCCAGCGCCGCGCCCGACAAAAACGACAGCGAACCCGTCAAGGTATGCTGGTTGAGTATCCCCAGCAGCACGGGCGGCACCACCATCATCGCTTGCGTGGGGTTCGGATGGCCGATGCTGGTCGACTTGCTGGCCAGCACGGCCACCGTGCGCTGCGAAATAAGATGATTGATCTGGTGCACCCTGTCGCGGAACTGTGCATCTTGCGAAGCGCGCGTGATCAGCGCCCGCAACACGCCGCTGCGCCCGCCATTGACAGCAACGAACATGGCCACCATGGCGCGGATGAATTCTTCCAGGCTGCGCCCTTCCCACTGGCGCAATTCCGTCAGGGTCTCGACCTTTTCCACCATGTCGGAAAAAAAGCGCTGCAGCAACAAACGGCTCAAGGTGTCCTTGTCGCCCAGCAGGCGGTAAAACGTGCCCACCGAGGTTTCCGCCAGCCTGGCCAGGTCGGCCACGCCGATTTCATCGAAACGGTTTTCCGCCAGCAACTGCTCGCCCACCAGCAGCAAGCGCTCGAACGCTTGCTTGCTGCGCGCCTGTGTCGGCTCAGGTGGAACGATCATCTGCGGAAATGGCATCGGAAAGGAAGGCATGCGGCGTCGGCGTCTCTAGATAGTGGAACCAGGGTTCCGTTATTGGTGCGCGTATTGTAACGCGAGAGACGGCCGATGGGGAGCGTTACGCGGCGCGCCCAAGCGCGTTACGCCCTGCCATGCCCTATCCATCGATCGCTTCTTGCCACCGATCCAGGAATACCGCATCGCCGATGGTATCCGGCTGGGCTTGCGCCTGCGCAAAGAAGGCGGCAAGGGCGACGAGTTGCGGCGGGGAAGTCCAGGTGGGCATCGACAATATCCCAGGCAGGGCCGCATTGACATGGCCGCGATGGCGGACTGCAGCATGTCCAATGCACGCACTGAACACGGCTGGCCGTGGCTGACAGCGCGCTTATTCGGCGCTGCTGCGCTTGAACACCACGGTGGCGCGCGGCTGGGCGTCCCGCTCCAGGTGATACGTGAGGGTCAAACCATCGGCGCTGACGCTGATGGTCCACACATTCGTGGCCGCGCCATCGACCAGCCTGGCCGTGTAATCGTCGGCCAGGAACGACTGCTTCAGGGCCGAGCCGTTGCTGCTGGCCATGCCGCCATACATGGTGACGGCGTCGGGCGTGCCGTCCGCATGCCGATGGTCGTGCTGCAGGTGCAACCCGGCCGGCGTACGGCTGATGATCCAGGTGCGCGAACGGTCCGCACCCACCTGGAACGGTACCTTGACTTGCGTCTCGCTGCAGGCGGCAAAATCGGCATGCAGGCGTTTGCGCGCGAAATCATGCTGGGGATCCTTGGGATAGACCAGCACGCCTTCGAATTGCTGGCCGCACAGGCTTTTCAAGGTCGCAAAGAATTGATCACGCGCATCTTGCGCTTGTGCAACAGTGGGTAGCAAGCCAAGCGCCAGTGTAGCGATGGAGACTGCCTTGACGATGAATGGCATGAAAATCCTGTCTGAATGAGAGTGGCGGGCACGCGGCCGATGGCAAGCGCCCCGAACTGCGCGATTGTAACAATGAAGGGCGGCGTGCAAGCAAGTGGCATTGTTAGCAACACGCCAGCCGCTTGGGCTGCAAGATGCTGACCGTGACGTTGAGATAGATCATGTCAACGATGGCGCCATCGGCAGCGTTCAGGAAAGCGTCGTCCTCGCCGAAGGCTTTTTCTTCCCACACGCCGAGGCAGTCCACACACGTGTGCCCCGCCACGGCATTTACTCAAGGAGCGGAAATGCGTATGCTAGCTCTGGCAATTTCCCATACAACACAAAAAACGAGACACATGGCCACCTCCGACACCGCCGCAACACGTCCTCTGACCCAACAAGACTACAAAACACTGTCGCTGGCCGCCCTGGGCGGCGCGCTGGAATTCTACGATTTCATCATCTTCGTCTTCTTTGCCAATGCCATCGGCCAGCTGTTCTTCCCACCGGAAATGCCTGAATGGCTGCGCCTGCTGCAAACCTTCGGCATCTTCGCCGCCGGCTACGTGGTGCGCCCGCTGGGCGGCATCGTCATGGCCCACTTCGGCGACTTGCTGGGCCGCAAGCGCATGTTCACCCTGTCCATCCTGCTGATGGCCGTGCCGACCTTGCTGATCGGCCTGCTGCCCACGTATGCCACCATCGGCCTGGCGGCGCCGCTGCTGCTGCTCCTGATGCGCATCTTGCAAGGCGCGGCCGTGGGCGGCGAAGTACCGGGCGCTTGGGTATTTGTCTCGGAACACGTGCCGAGCCGCCATACGGGCTTTGCCTGCGGCACGCTGACGGCAGGCCTGACGGTGGGCATTTTGCTGGGTTCCCTGGTGGCGACGGGGCTCAATACCGTCTACACGCCGGAAGAAGTCACGGGCGGCGCCTGGCGCTATCCATTCCTGCTGGGCGGCATCTTCGGCTTCGGCGCCATGTATCTGCGCCGCTGGCTGCATGAAACTCCCGTCTTCGCGGAAATGCAGCAGCGCAAGGTCCTGTCCACGGAAATGCCCCTGAAATCCGTGCTGCGCAGCCACCGCGGCGCCGTTGCCGTGTCGATGCTGCTGACGTGGATGTTGTCGGCCGGCATCGTCGTCGTCATCCTGATGACCCCTGCCCTGCTGCAAAAGATCCACCACATCGCCCCGCGCACCACCCTGGTCGCCAATACCGTGGCCACCTTGTGCCTGGCCTTCGGCTGCATCATCGCCGGCATGCTGGCCGACCGCCTGGGCGGCAAGCGCGTGATCTTCGTCGGCTCCGTGTTGCTGGCGATTTCTACGTACATCTTCTACACCACCATCGGCAGCCGTCCCGACTTGCTGCTGCCGCTGTACGCCATGACGGGCCTGTTCGTCGGCGTCGTCGGCGCCGTGCCCTACGTGCTGGTGCAAGCGTTCCCGGCGCAGGTGCGCTTCTCCGGACTGTCGTTTTCCTACAACTTGTCGTACGCCATTTTCGGCGGCCTGACACCGGTAGTGGTGACCTTGATGCTGAAGAACAATGTGCTGGGCCCCGCCTATTATGTGATCGGCGTATGCGTGATCGGCATGTTGACGGCCTTGTTCATCAAGGACCAACGGCAGACGGTGGGACGTTAGGTTTCACGCCCTGACAATCATTCCAGCAAAGCTTTCCCAGGCAGGCGCCGAGCGCGCCTGCCATCCTACCCAGTGAGGCCACCAGCATGCATGCCGACACTCCCGCACTGATCATTATTGACATGCAACAAGGCATGGCCAGCCCCACAGCCGGCCCCCGCAACAATCCCGCTGCGGAACGCCAGATCGCCACCCTGCTGCAGGCGTGGCGCACAGCGGGCGCCACCGTCGTGCATGTGCGTCACATCTCCCGAACGCCAGGCTCGCCCTTCTGGCCCGGCCAGCCTGGCGTGGAATTTCAGACTGCGCTGGCGCCTTTGCCCGCAGAGCACGTGGTGGAGAAAAATGTGCCGGATGCCTTCATCCACACCGCTCTGGAGCGCTGGTTGCGCGTGCGCGGCATCCGCAAGCTGGTCATCGTGGGCGTCAGTACCAACAACTCCGTGGAGTCGAGCGCGCGCACGGCGGGCAATCTGGGCTTTGACACGCAAGTCGTCGCCGACGCGTGTTTTGCGTTTGCTCAGGTCGATTACGCTGGCGTGCCAAGAAGCGCGGATGAGGTGCATGCGATGGCACTGGCCAACCTGAACGGGGAATATGCGGTGATCGTTGCGAGCGGGCAAGTTCTCGCGTCCCTGGCCACCTCTTCATTCATACCGCCCTTGCACGCCGCTCTCTGATCGCCTGTAGTGCAACGCCTTCGCGCTTGAAATTGTCTGCCTCCACGCCTTCCCGTCATGTAATGGCATCCGTTCCGCCCACCAGCCACCTTCGGGTGGCTTTTTTTCGCCCCAATTTGTCGCGCTGCACCAAATTCTGAAAAAGCGTTTCACATCGTGAAATTCAGGTGCCGCGCCAACCGCCTCCGCTCTCTCACTTTTTGAAAATTCATTCCACATAGCAAAATTTAAATACTAAGTCATTGAAAAACAAGGAATAAATTTAAGTTATATGTCTTATATAAGACTTGAAGATCGTCGGCAATCGGCCTACTATTTAGTCATGCAGTTCGCATCGACAAGACGTGGCAGCAGACTCGACGATTTTCTCAAACTTAGTTTTTCTTTAGGAGATACACATGTCCCAATATCAAGACGACATCAAGGCTGTTGCCGGTTTGAAAGAGCAACAAGGCAGCGCCTGGAACGCCATCAATCCCGAGTCCGCCGCCCGCATGCGCGCCCAGAACAAATTCAAGACCGGCCTGGACATCGCCCGCTACACGGCCAAGATCATGCGCAACGACATGGCTGCCTACGATGCGGACCCATCCAAGTACACCCAGTCGCTGGGCTGCTGGCATGGTTTCATCGGTCAACAGAAGATGATCTCGATCAAGAAACACTTCAACAGCACCGACCGCCGCTACCTCTACCTGTCGGGCTGGATGGTCGCCGCGCTGCGCTCCGAGTTCGGCCCGTTGCCAGACCAGTCGATGCATGAAAAAACCGCCGTCTCGGCGCTGATCAAAGAGCTGTACACCTTTTTGCGCCAGGCGGATGCACGCGAACTGGGCGGCCTGTTCCGCCAACTGGACGCCGCTGAAGGTGCTGACAAGCAAGCCATCCAGGCCAAGATCGACGGCCACGTGACCCACGTCGTGCCCATCATCGCCGACATCGACGCCGGTTTCGGCAATGCCGAAGCAACTTACCTGCTGGCAAAACAGTTCATCGAAGCGGGCGCCTGCTGCATCCAGATCGAAAACCAGGTATCCGACGAGAAACAATGCGGCCACCAGGACGGTAAAGTCACGGTGCCACACGAAGACTTCCTGGCCAAGATCCGCGCCATCCGCTACGCCTTCCTGGAACTGGGCGTGGACGACGGCATCATCGTGGCCCGCACCGATTCGCTGGGCGCCGGCCTGACCAAGCAGATCGCCGTGACCAATGAACCTGGCGACCTGGGCGACCAATACAATTCCTTCCTCGACTGCGAAGAAGTGTCGGCCGACGCACTGGGCAATGGCGACGTCATCATCAAGCGCGAAGGCAAGCTGCTGCGTCCGAAACGCCTGCCGAGCAACCTGTTCCAGTTCCGCGCCGGTTCCGGCGAAGAGCGTTGCGTGCTCGACTGCATCACCTCGCTGCAAAACGGCGCCGACCTGCTGTGGATTGAGACGGAAAAACCGCATATTTCGCAAATCGGCGGCATGGTTAACGAGATCCGCAAGGTCATCCCGAACGCCAAGCTGGTGTACAACAACAGCCCATCGTTCAACTGGACCCTGAACTTCCGCCAGCAGATCTTCGATGCAATGAAAGCGGAAGGCAAGGACGTGTCGGCCTACGAACGGGCTCAGCTGATGAGCGTGGAATACGACCAGACGGAACTGGCGATTGCCGCCGACGAAAAGATCCGCACCTTCCAGGCCGATTCGGCCCGCGAAGCCGGCATCTTCCACCACCTGATCACCTTGCCGACCTACCACACGGCAGCCTTGTCGACCGACAACCTGGCCAAGGAATACTTCGGCGACCAGGGCATGCTCGGCTACGTGGCCGGCGTGCAGCGCAAGGAAATCCGCCAGGGCATCGCCTGCGTGAAACATCAAAACATGTCCGGCTCCGACATCGGCGATGACCACAAGGATTATTTCAGCGGCGAAGCGGCGCTGAAAGCAGCCGGCAAAGACAACACCATGAACCAGTTCTGATGTATTGATCTGGTTCAATATGGAAAGCCCGCTTCGGCGGGCTTTTTGACGTCTGCAGCATGCCAGCTTAGCCTACCGGTGCGGCATGGCGAAACAGGTCCAGCCAGCTTTACGGCGCTTGGACAAAGGGCAGGAGAAGAGGCAAAACAAGGGGCAAAACAAGGGCCGCGGCAGGCGTTCCTGGCAATGCGTTCTGCATGACGCAACAGCCTTCGGCATTGTTGCAATGCAGCACTATTCTACGGGTATAATCTTTCGCCGCATGCCTGTAGACAGCATGCTTCCCAACATGAAGCCACATTACAATTAAAGGAATCTTCGTGCATCGTTCACTGATCAGCGCCGCCTGCTGCGCCTTACTCGCCTTATCCGCCCCCACATTGCACGCCCAGCAAGGCACGACCACCGCCGCGCCAGTATCGGGCATCGACCTGAAAACCCTGGACCCGGCGGTGAGCCCGAAGGAAGATTTCTACGGCTACGTCAACGGCGTCTGGACCCGCACTACCGAGATCCCGGCCGACAAATCGGTCTGGGGCACGTATATTGAATTGCGCGAAACGGCGCAAGGCCAGCTGCGCGGCCTGATCGACGCCACGCTGAAAAATCCCGGCAAGCCCGGCAGCGAAGCGCACAAGATCGCCGACCTGTACACCAGCTTCATGAACGAAAAGGCGCGCAATGCCGCCGGCTACAAGCCCGTGCACGCCGAGCTGGCCCGTGTCGCCGCCATCAAGGACAAGAAGGACTTGCCGGCACTGTTTGCCTACCTGCAACGCAATGGCATCCAGACGCCGTTCTCGGCCGGCATCGCGCCCGACGCGCAAAATCCCGAGCTATACACCATCAACATCAGCCAGTCCGGCCTGGGCTTGCCTGACCGCGACTATTACCTGAAGGACGACGACGCCAAGCTCACGGCCGTGCGCGCCAAGTACCTGTTGCATATCGAGACCATGCTGGCCATGAGCGGCGACAAGGATGCCGCCAAGCATGCCACCCAGATCCTCGACATCGAAGGCCGCCTTGCCGCAGCGCAATGGACGCGCGTGCAGATGCGCGATCCCGTCAAATCATATAACCGCGTCGGCTTCGACCAATTCGCCGCGCTGGCGCCCGCCTTTGACTGGAAAGCCTACTTTGCCGCCGCCGGCATGACGCAAAAGGAAACCTCGGCCGTGGTGCGCCAGCCCAGCTTCATGAAAGGCTTCTCCGAAACCGTGGCCGCCGTGCCGCTGGAATCCTGGAAGAGCTACTTGAACTGGCGCATCATCGAAAGCTATGCCTCCTACCTGGACAGCGCCACCGTCAAGGAACGCTTCGCCTTCGAAGGCACGGTGCTGCGCGGCGTGCCGCAAAGCGAACCACAGTGGCAACTGGCGCTGCGCTTTACCGATGGCGCCATCAGCGATGCCGTCGGCAAGCGCTATGTGGCAATGTACCTGCCGCCCGAAACCAAGCCGCGCGTGATGGCCATGTTCAACAACTTCGTGGCCTCGTTCAAAGATGGCATCGATCAGCTCGACTGGATGGGATCGGAAACCAAGAAGGAAGCCCAGCTCAAGCTGGCAGCCTTGAAGCCGAAGATCGCCTACCCCGACAAATGGCGCGATTACAGCGCCATGAAGACGCAGCCGAACGACCTGATCGCCAACGTGCGCGCCGTGCGCGTCTGGAGCCGCCAGCAAAACCTGGCCAAGCTGGGCAAACCGGTCGACCGTGACGAATGGTCGATGACGCCGCAAACCGTCAACGCCAGCTACAGCCCGGCGCTGAACTCGATCACGATTCCCGCCGCCATCCTGCAACCGCCATTCTTCAACGTCAAAGCCGAAGATGCGGTCAACTACGGCTTGCTGGGCATCACCTTTGGCCATGAAATCAGCCACGCGTTCGACGATTCGGGCAGCCAGTACGACGCCAAGGGCCGCTTGCGCAACTGGTGGACCGCAGAAGACCGCACCGCCTTCAAGGCCCTGGCCGCCGGACTGGTCAAGCAATATGGCGCCTACAGCCCCGTGCCAGGCTACTTCATCAATGGCGAGCTGACCCTGGGTGAAAACATCGGCGACAACTCCGGCCTGTCGCTCACCTACAAGGCCTACCAACGTTCGCTGGGAGGCAAACCGTCGCCTGTGCTCGACGGCCTGACCGGCGAACAGCGCCTGTACATCGGCTTCGCCCAGAAATGGCGCGCCAAACTGCGTCCGGAAGCGGCGATTGCGCAAATCAAGAGCGATCCGCATTCGCCGGGCGAGTTCCGCGCCAAGGGGACTGTGATGAACCAGCCGGGGTTTTATGAGGCGTTCGGGATCAAGGCGGGGGATGCGATGTATTTGGCGCCGGAGAAGCGGGTGATTATGTGGTAGAGGTGGAAAGCATCAAAACAATGCGATGAATCAGTTCTGATTCTGTTGCTGTCTTAGGATGGGGAGGCCCGCTTTGGCGGGCTTTTTTGCGTTTGCAATGTTTATGTCGGGCTCGGCGTCCGAGCTGCTGAGAGAGGGGGGGTTCCCATCATTGAAATGAAGGCTTATTCCACCTGATGGTCATCCGCTTCGGCTTATCGCATACCCTCAAACATACCCCAGAGAATAGGCTGCTGACAAACTAAACTACATAACTGAGCAAGAACAAACCGGATTACTCCTTAAGGTCACCTCGCATAACCTAATTTCCGGGAAATCTCATCTATATAAATCAAAGACTTGCAGCGTCGACCTGGGCGAAACTGCAGTGTTTCGAAGTGCCCTTAAGTGTAGCCCGCTTTAGCCCGCGGATTCGATCACTCAACGCAATCAAATTATCGGATTTTCTAGCTCTCTGACATACAGTTCGGAGCCATAACCGTTTCAGCCACTCGCCGTCATACTTCCGTCTCGTATTACCGAAGTCAGCATCTCAATCACCATAGGATCGCTTCTGACCAGCGTGGATTCTTTTACTATGTCAGATGCAATCACCAACGCCAATTTCAATAAATAAACAACCATCTTCTTTAATATTTTAATGCACGGGCAATAAACGCTCTATCGAGATTGTCGATATTTTTAATTTCATTAAAATTCCAACGAATATAACGAATCAAAACATTAAGATTGACAGAAGACAATTTTTCATGAACGAGCTTCTGAAGAGTTTGCACTGGAATTCCCATTTCTTCCAAGGCGGAGAAATTTTTTGGCAAATGGTTATATTCAAATTTACTTGTGACAAATCCAAAGTTTGCAATAACCTTAAGATTCCCAATTTCACTGCGATAATTTATTAGGTCCTGTAGTAACGAAAGAACAGAGGGAACCGTAAAACCGAAAATATTTCGTATAATTTTCAACTCTCTATCAATACCAACAGACTTTTCAAACTCACTTTCGTTATTTTTCAGAACCCAGTCAATCACTTCGTCTAGGTAACTCTGATGACTTTCGGCAAAGAGGTATTTGCTAATTTTTAATTTTAAATCCGATTTCTCACCATGCAAATTCAAGTTTCGCAGGGCTGCAGAGGCAGCAACCTTCAAGGCACCGCAAATTATTTCCAGTCCCTCAGCGCTAACTTTTGGAGAGCAAACGGCCCTAAGTTCGAAAAAACTCAAAAAATTCACATAATCATTCGCAGCACGCAATGATTCAATCGAGAACGTCGCATGTTTCTTTAATATCCACAAAGGCACTTGTGCGGAAGCGACATATTTCTCCAGGGAATCCTTCAATTCAGGCTGAATATGAACCTCCTCAATACCGGCTATAAAATTCAGCGGACTATTTTCATCTTGCGTCCCAAGGGGAATCTCAACAACCTGATTTTCAATTTTTTTTTCTGGAATCCTCTCTAAGCAATGAACATTTCCAACAAAATGAACATTCATTCGACCAGCTCGGCCTTTTATATTATTATGAGTAAACCGGTCTATAGAACCCACGCCATTTCGATTATCATAAATTATTACATTTTCAGCAGTAGTATTGACACCCTCAATGATAGTTGACGTACATATCAATATTTTCAGAACGCCGCTATTAAATAAATCAACAGTAAACTGCTGAATGGCTCTCGGTAACGCACCGTGATGAATTCCTATGCCAGCATTAATTGCTTTTGAATATGACCAATTTGAACTGTATTTCTCCTTAATCCAATTCACATACTCGCTATCATAATTATCTGAAAACCCTTCCGAAATAAGTAATGTGGCAATTTCGGCTGCTGCATTGGGCGACTTACAATAAATTAGGGTTTGGTTCGCGTTATTCCTAGACTGCAGTATCTTCACCAAAGTACTGTTTTTCAAATCTTTTGAGTTTGCATCAATATCATACTTAAAAATATTTAAAGCTACGGTATTAAATGACGAAGGTAAAAAGAAATAGTTTCTCCCTAGCGAACTTAACCCAGTAACGTCATCAATACTGGGGCCAATCATAAAAAACTGCTTTGATGAAACCAATAACTTACTAAGTGCAATATTGAGAGAAATAGCCCTTTCATCATACGAGCCACGCTTAAAGGAAAGCTTGTAAAATTCATCTATAATAAAAAGATCTATATCTAAAATATCTTTCCGTTCGTTTACTCTTTCTTGCGTAAGAATATAAATTGTCTTACGAAAAGATCGAGCAACTTGCGAACTGTGATAAATAATTTCATAACTACTACTGAATTTTTCCGCAACACGTCTTCTTGTTTCATCAATCAATGCAATGGTCGGGACAACTATTACAATGCGGCTATACTTTCCGCTTGCCAAAAGAGAATCAGCAATTGCGCTTTTCCCCATGCTAGTAGGTGCGCTCAGTACGACATTATGCCCACCCATCAATAAATTAAATATTTTTAACTGCATAGAATGAAATATGAATTTCTCAGAATGAGTCGAGCGATAGACACTCAACAAATACTCGTCCTCTACCGTTAAATTAGAAAATTCACTGTTCAAATACGGATAAAGCCCAGCCTTACGAACTAAATTCTTCAATAAACCAGCGTAACCTAAAAATTTTTTCTTTTTATCCAATGCTCGAATAACTAATTCCCTGCCCAGAGATTCGTCAGCAGGGTTGGATAGAAGATCGTTGGCGCTTTTAAGATACCCGAATAGATCCGCGTCTTCTTTTTCCAAGCTTGCCACCCTGTTTTGGAATTCGCTAAACATCTATTACCTCATTAATTTTTTTCCGCACAACGCTAACCAATGTTTTTATACAGGGGTTAGGATAAAGATAGAGCAAAACATTAATTCTCGAAAAATATTTATCTTTATTTAATATTTTCTCTATCATCTTTTCGAAATTTTCTTGAGCTTCAATTAACTGTGTTATTTTATAATCCTGACCTTCTTCTTCAATTGAAAGATGTGCAGATTTATAACCAATGAACATAACAAATTTAAATCGATGGATGTGATCATCTAGAGAAGACGACTCATCAAGCAGTTCGTCAATATCATGCTTTAAGAGATAATTGTTTTCTTTTACCTCAAGTATCTTTTTCCTCTGCAGTCGAAAGTCAACAGTGATAAGTTCATGAAGTTGACCACATACCTGTTCCATTGAGTCAGCCAAATTCAAGTTTTCAGATAAACTGCTAAATCCCATCCAAAGTTCGTCGCCACTATCAGCTCGGACAATGTGCACGTTTTCGAATTCCTTGAATGTTTTTCCATCTTTATCAATATACAACGCAACCGGAATCGGTTCGCTATTACTATAATATCTCACTGAGGAGTGCATTAGAGTTCGCCCCAGAAATTCAGAGAAATCGGAACTTTGCTCTAAAAAACGTTTAGAGATATTGGCCGACTTAGTAAAAAATTTCTCCCGAGACGTATCTGCCAATTCGCTAGGTCGTAACAAAATTTCTGGCATCCAATTAATTATTGAATCTGCAATATAGTCGAATCTATATTTTCCAAACTCGTATCCTTGGCCCAAACCTATTCCCAACTTCTGATCAGATCCGTGGTCGGAGAATTTCAAAAGAACAGGTTCGGTTTTGCTAAATTCAACATAGACCTTGGTGTTCAATCTGCTATTTGTAGCCGCTAATATTTTTATTTCTTCGAAAAACCAACTTAGAAAATATTTTCTGAAATAAGTTTTATTATCTGCACATGTTATTTTTCTCGATAATGCACTTTTTTTCGTAAGCGTGCAAAGAACATCGTTGAGTATTATTTTTGCATCACGAGATGGATTTAATAAAATCCCATGATCATGAGCAGAAATTAGGATATCTCTATATATCCTTAACTCTAACTCATTGATCGATGAAAACACATCCCAGCTAGCATTATCTAACCAGAATTCTACGTCTCTCCCTGCAGGAGAAAAAAAAGAACCAATTTTTGCGTTTAATGCCTTAAGTAATTCGGGCTTTGGTGATGTGTCTATGCGTTCCGTGATCGGAGTCCGCAAGTAATTTAAGGCGTTTAAAACATCACGTTTGCTCACTATTTTAAAAGTTGCTTTTACGGAGTTGTCAGCATCGCAGCTTAAAGATTTATGTAGGATTGAGTCGTTTGCAGGAGGCGGCTTTGGTTTATTACGTTCCTTTTTGACTTTCGTAACTTCGCAAAATTCCGCGATCGACCATTTCCGATCTCCTTCCGTTGTCTTTACTTGAACATATTCGATTTCATTATTGCTATATAAAAGATCGATATCATCGGTTACCTCACAACGAACACCTGTTATCTTTTTGTTCTGCAACATCTGAAAAACGTAGTATGCCGCTACATAATCTTGGAATAAAAACCCACTTTTCGCTCCCACTCCGCCACTGTCGTCGCGTTTCATCGCATTATTAGCTTTCATAATTTACGCTTTTTGATAGTGCTACATAGAAGTCATCCGTCGTACAGCCAACCTTAAAACAGGCAGCTTACTTTCATTCTAACAACAAGATGGACTAATAAGCACTAGTCAACGCATAAAGACCGAAAACGGTGTTGGAACCTCATTTAAAGTGACAATTGGGTAGAATTCAAAAGCTTACATCCATAATTTTACTGTATATATAAACAGTATACGTCATATTATGTGGTGCTAGGGTCACGCCTGCCATTCGGACATGGACTCATGCGTTGGCCGCCGTAGAAGCCAGCTCAGCCGAAAACCTGATTAGAACCACGAGCGCGCGCCTGCGGCGCGCGAGGCTGCCGCGCAGCGGCAGCAGTCAGTAGATTCGGAGATGGCCGGGCCGGTAGGCCCGACCCTTCGAATCCCCCGCGCAAGCCCCGCAGGGGGCGTGCTTCTCTCCGCGTACAGACGAACGCGCCGGGGTCAAGTCTGCCATTCAGACACGGACTCATGCATTGGGCGCCGTAGAATCATGCTCAGCTGCAAACCTGATTAGAACCACGAACGCGCGCCGGAGGCGCGCGAGGCTGCCGCGCAGCGGCAGCAGTCGGTAGATTCGGAGAGGGCCGGGCCGGTAGGCCCGGCCCTTCGAATCCCCCGCGCACGCCCCGCAGGGGGCGTGCTTCTCTGCGCCACAGACGAAAAAAAAGCTACCCGAGGGTAGCTTTTCTTTTTTCGTCTGTGGCGGAGAGAGGGGGATTCGAACCCCCGATAGAGTATTACCCTATACACGCTTTCCAGGCGTGCGCCTTCAGCCGCTCAGCCATCTCTCCTGAAGGCAATGCGTGCGTCTTGCTTGCTCACATTGTGTACTGCATATCGCTTGTCGCGAAGCCGCAGATTATAGCAAAGATTCTACGGACTGCCAAAGTTATTTACCCTGGAGTAAAAGTTTGGCCCAGGCCCGCCGGAAGGATGCGCCGCAGTGGCGCGCACTGCGCTTCCGGAGGGGCTGGCCGCTCTTTAAGACGTTTCTTTCAACTGCTCCAGGATGGCCGGGTTTTCCAGGGTCGATACGTCCTGCGTGATGGTCTCGCCCTTGGCCAGCACGCGCAGCAGGCGGCGCATGATTTTGCCGGAGCGGGTTTTTGGCAGGTTGTCGCCGAAACGGATTTCCTTTGGCTTGGCGATCGGGCCGATTTCCTTGCCGACCCAGTTGCGCAGTTCCAGCGCCAGCTTCTTGGCTTCCTCGCCCGTCGGACGTGCCTGCTTCAGCACCACGAAGGCGCAGATCGATTCGCCCGTCGTGTCGTCCGGGCGGCCCACCACGGCCGCTTCGGCCACCAGCGGGTTGGCCACCAGCGCCGATTCGATTTCCATCGTGCCCATGCGGTGGCCCGAGACGTTCAGCACGTCATCGATGCGGCCTGTGATGGTGAAGTAGCCGGTGTCCTTGTTACGGATGGCGCCGTCGCCTGCCAGGTACATCTTGCCGCCCAGCTCTTCCGGGAAGTAGCTGGATTTGAAACGCTCGGGGTTGTTCCAGATCGTGCGGATCATCGATGGCCATGGGCGTTTCACTACCAAAATACCACCCTGGCCGTTCGGCACGTCGTGGCCCGCTTCGTCGACGATGGCGGCCATGATGCCCGGCAATGGCAGGGTGCAGGAACCGGGCACCATTGGCGTTGCGCCCGGCAATGGGGTGATCATGTGGCCGCCCGTTTCCGTTTGCCAGAAGGTATCGACGATCGGGCATTTCTCGCCGCCAATGTTCTTGTAGTACCACATCCACGCTTCCGGGTTGATCGGCTCGCCGACCGAACCGAGCAAACGCAGGCTGGAGAGGTCGTAGTGGCTTGGGTGCACTTTCGGATCGACGTCGGCCGCCTTGATCAGCGAACGGATGGCCGTTGGCGCCGTGTAGAAGATGCTGACGTTATGTTTCTTGATGGTTTCCCAGAAACGACCCGCGTTCGGGTAGGTCGGGATGCCTTCGAACACCACTTGCGTGGCGCCCACGGCCATCGGGCCATAGGCGATGTAGCTGTGGCCTGTCACCCAGCCGATGTCGGCCGTGCACCAGAAGACGTCGTTCGGCTTGATGTCGAAACTCCACTTCATCGTCAGCGCGGCCCACAGCAGGTAGCCGCCGCTCGAATGCTGCACGCCTTTCGGCGTGCCGGTGGAACCGGATGTGTAGAGAATGAACAATGGATGCTCGGCATCGACCCATTCCGGCTCGCATTGCGCGCTCTGGTCTGCGACCAGGTCGTGCAGCCACGTGTCGCGGCCAGCTACCATCGGCAAGTCGCTGCCCGTGCGTTGGTAGACGATGACGTTTTTCACGCAATCGCAGCCACCCAGCGCCAGCGCTTCGTCGACGATGGCTTTCAGTGGCAATTTCTTGCCACCACGCAATTGCTCGTCGCCCGTGATGACGGCCACGGCGCCCGCGTCGATGATGCGTTCCTGCAAGGACTTCGCAGAGAAGCCGCCAAATACCACGGAGTGGGTAGCGCCGATGCGTGCGCAGGCTTGCATTGCGGCAACGCCTTCGACCGACATCGACATGTAGATGATCACGCGGTCGCCCTTGGCAATGCCCTTGGCCTTCAAGCCATTGGCAAATTTGCAGACCTGGGCATGCAATTCATTGTAGGTGGCCTTGGTGACGGTGCCGTCGTCCGCTTCGAAGATGATGGCGGTCTTGTCGCCCAGGCCATTTTCAATGTTGCGGTCCAGGCAGTTGTACGACACGTTCAGCTGGCCGTCTTCGAACCATTTGTAGAATGGGGCGTTGTCTTCGTTCAGGGTGCGGGTGAACGGCTTTTTCCAGCTCAGGTTCTCGCGCGCCAGCCTGGCCCAGAAGCCTTCATAGTCGCTTTCGGCTTCTTTCACCATGGCGTGATAAGCCGCCATGCCGGAAATCGTTGCCTGTGCGACGAATGCTGCCGACGGTTCAAATACGCGCGACTCTCCTGGTCCCTGTTGCTCCGTGCCCTGCCCTTGGTTTTCTGTAGCTGTCATGCTGGTCTCCAGTGTAGTAATTGTTTGCTAACACAATAGGCTTCGCGTCTTACGGACGCCTTACATGCAGCGTTTTTCCTCCGTTAATTCTAACCATAATCGCCGCAGGCGAGGGGAGCCAAGGGGGCACCGCCCTGCATTCTCGATGGAAAAAGTGATAACTCGACGAATAATTGATGTCACCTTGTGTTTCATCCAGTCCAAGAATCCAATTCAAGGCCAAGCGCAGTAAGGATCAGCAAGTGTAAAATGTCGGGCATGCCAAAAATTGGTATTTACTCCCCCAGGAAACCCCAGATGATCGATCACTCACAAAAACCCAAACACAGCAAGCTGCATCCCCTGTCCGCCTTCATCTTCATGTCGCGCTGGCTGCAGTTGCCACTGTACCTGGGCCTGATCCTCGCCCAATGCGTATATGTATTTCATTTCTGGGTGGAACTGTCCGACCTGATCGGCGCCGTCTTCGGCAACGATGCAGCGCTGCAGCACGTGCTGACGGCGGTTGCCGTACCGGGCGGCGCCCTGCCAACCAAGCTGAACGAAGCGACCATCATGCTGGTGGTGCTGGGCCTGATCGACGTGGTCATGATCTCGAACCTGTTGATCATGGTCATCATCGGCGGCTACGAAACGTTCGTCTCGCGCATGCACCTGGACAACCATCCGGACCAGCCGGAATGGCTGTCGCATGTGAATGCGTCCGTGCTGAAGACCAAGCTGGCGATGGCCATCATCGGCATTTCATCCATCCACCTGCTGAAGACCTTCATCAACGCCAATTCCTACAAGATGGAAGTGATCATCGCACAAACGGTGATACACATGGTCTTCATCCTGTCGGCCATGGCGATTGCCTACACCGACCGCATCATGACGGTGACGCAGAACCAGGCCCGCCCGCCGCACTAATACAAGAAGCCCATGGCTGCCAACCGTAGCCCTGGGCTTTGCCAATCTGATGCAGTAACGAGTAAAGAGCCTTACCCTTCTTATCTACCGCGAGAACACCATGACTGTCATAAAGCAAGAAGACCTGATCGAATCCGTCGCCGCAGCGTTGCAGTACATTAGCTACTACCACCCTGCTGATTACATCGAGCACTTGGCGCGCGCCTATGCTGCGGAACAAAGCCCGGCGGCAAAAGATGCGATTGCGCAAATCCTGACCAATTCGCGCATGTGCGCGGAAGGCAAGCGTCCTATCTGCCAGGACACGGGTATCGTCAACGTCTTCCTGAAAATTGGCATGGGCGTGCGCTTCGAAGGTTTTAGCGGCACGGTCACCGACGCCGTCAACGAAGGCGTGCGCCGCGCGTACAACTTCGACGACAACAAGCTGCGCGCCTCCATCGTGGCCGACCCGCATTTCGACCGCAAGAACACCAAGGACAACACGCCAGCCGTGGTGCACATGGAACTGGTCGAAGGCAATACTGTCGACGTGAAAGTCGCTGCCAAGGGCGGCGGCTCGGAAAACAAGTCGAAGATGATCATGATGAACCCGTCCGACTCGCTGGTGGACTGGGTTATGAAGACGGTGCCGACCATGGGCGCCGGCTGGTGCCCGCCTGGCATGCTGGGCATCGGCATCGGCGGCACGGCCGAGAAAGCCATGTTGATGGCGAAAGAAGTGTTGATGGAAGACATCGACATGTTTGAGCTGAAACAACGCGGCCCGCAAAACAAGCTGGAAGAATTGCGTATCGAGCTGTGCGACAAGATCAACTCGCTGGGCATCGGCGCGCAGGGCCTGGGCGGCCTGACGACCGTGCTCGACGTGAAGATCATGATGCACCCGACACATGCGGCATCGAAACCGGTCGCCATGATCCCGAACTGCGCCGCCACGCGCCACGGCCACTTCGTGCTCGACGGCTCGGGTCCAGCCTACATGACGCCGCCATCGCTGTCCTCCTGGCCTGAAGTGCACTGGACGCCGGACACGGAAAAATCCAGGCGCGTTGACCTCAATACCTTGACCCGCGAAGAGGTCGCTTCGTGGACGCCGGGCCAGACCTTGCTGCTGAACGGCAAGATGCTGACGGGCCGCGATGCCGCGCACAAGCGCATCCAGGACATGCTGGCCCGTGGCGAAGAATTGCCGGTCGACTTCAAAAACCGCGTGATCTATTACGTCGGCCCCGTCGATCCGGTACGCGACGAAGCCGTCGGCCCGGCCGGACCGACGACCGCCACGCGCATGGACAAATTCACCGACATGATGCTGGAACAAACCGGCCTGATCGCCATGATCGGCAAGGCCGAGCGCGGCCCGGTCGCCATCGAATCGATCCAGAAGCACAAGTCGGCCTATTTGATGGCTGTCGGCGGCGCCGCCTACCTGGTGTCGAAAGCCATCAAGCACGCCAAGGTGCTGGGTTTTGCCGACATGGGCATGGAAGCGATCTACGAATTCGACGTCGTCGACATGCCCGTCACGGTGGCCGTGGACTCGAAAGGCACTTCGGTGCACAACACGGGTCCGAAGGAATGGCAAGCGAAGATCGAGCAGCTCAATAGCAGCGTCAGCAAGATCCCGGTAATAGTCGCTTAAGTAGCGCACCATGCGCCGCGCAGCCCCAGGCTAGCGCGGCGTTTTTTCATCACCATCGGTCCATATGACAGTTACCCTAAACAATGGCGTAAAACTGGGGCCAGACCCGGCGGGTCTGACCCCGGCCCGCAGCGACGCCCCCATCGGCGTGTTTGACTCCGGCGTGGGCGGCCTGTCGGTGCTGCGCCATATCCGCGCGCAACTGCCGCAGGAAGACCTGATCTACTTTGCCGATTCGGCTTACGCGCCATATGGCGACAAGACGGAGCAGGAAGTCATCGACCGCTCGCTGGCAATTGCCGCGTATTTACTGGAACAGGGCGCCAAGGCGCTGGTGGTCGCCTGCAACACGGCCACCATTGCCGCCATCAAGGCCTTGCGCGCGCGCTATCCTGCATTACCCATCGTCGGCGTCGAGCCGGGCTTGAAACCGGCGGCAAGCATCAGCCGCAACGGCAAGATCGGCGTGCTGGCCACCGAGCGCACCTTGCGCGGCGACAAGCTGCTGGCCTTGCGCAAACAGGTCAGTGCCGCCACCGGCGCCACCTTCGTCTTGCAGCCCTGCATCGGCCTGGTCGAGTGCATCGAGCAGTGCGCGCTGGGCAGCGACCCGATGGATGCCACCAGCGCCATGCTCGAGCGCTACATCGCGCCCTTGCTGGCGCAAGGCGTCGACACCCTGGTGCTGGGCTGCACCCACTACCCGTTCGTGCAGGACGCCATCGCGCGCACGGTACGCGCCCACACGCAGGAAGCCATCCCCCTGATCGACACGGGCGAGGCGGTAGCGCGCCAGCTGGCCCGCTTGCTCGATGCGGCAAGCTTGCGCCGCATCAACAACGACGCACCGCAACTGCAGGGTTACACGACGGCCAGTGTCGAGGCGCTGGCGAAAGCCTTCGCCGGGCTGCTGGACTTGCAACCGCCCGTCGAACACCTGTCCGTGTGAATGAAAATCACCGTTTTCAGGCAATCTTTCGATAATTTAGAAAAGACTGCATTTAGATTTGCCACTTTGCCGAGTTCTTTGTATAATTCGGCACCTGTTCAGCAAAACAGCTAAATAGGTAAGTAAGACAGTGGTGGCTGTAGCTCAGTTGGTAGAGTCCAGGATTGTGATTCCTGTTGTCGTGGGTTCGAGCCCCATCAGCCACCCCAAAGAATAAGAAGTAAAATCAAAGGGTTACACGCTTCGGCTTGTAACCCTTTTTTTTGCATTTTCCGACGTTTTTTTGCATTTCCAACGCACGATAAGGCCGGCGCCATCTTTTAAACGCAACCCACCTACTCTTGGCCTGCCTGAACTTAGGTTGCCACAGCAAATGTCTTTCTTCTTGAATTTATTGACTAAAGAGTCTTTTGAACAGGTGGGTTCTGAAATCTCTTTTTGTGTTGATGAACATGTGAATAAGAATCAGGTCATCGTCAAACTCATACACAATTTTTGTCTGATGAACCAAGGTGTATTTGACGTTTGTTATGCCAATTTCTTTTAATTCATCAATGTAGCTGCCAATGTGAGGATTTCTCTTGATTTCCTGAATGGAGTCTTTGTATTCAGCATTAGCTTTATACCAAGATGCATCGCCAAATTTCGTCTTGACATACTTCTTGATGTCCTTGAATTCTTCTTTGGCACTATCAAGGACAACGATTTTTCTTGTCACAATCAATCGTCCATTTCATCAAGGAAGGCTTCGGCATCACTAAATTTGCCTTCTTTGAATTCTTTTTTTCCAAGAGCAAGCAGTTTGAGTAAAGCCATAGTCTCTTGCTGCTTCTCATATTCTGCAATGTCCATTACCACCATTTTTGCTTCGCCATTCTGAGTGATGATGATGGGCTCAGGATTAATAGCAAATTCCTTAACAATTTCTGCTGCGCTGGATTTCAGGTAAGTGATGGGCCTGATGTGTTTTGCGAGGGACATAGCGACTCCTTGGGTAGGCTGCATGGACAGAATACGAACTGAATTCAGCCCTGTCAAGGGTGTGATAACGGTCAGTTACAGCTTGCTCAGGGGAGATTCTTGTCATGCGTGCCTGTCATGTTCGGATCGCCGGGAATTGACCGTCAATAAATAGCAAAAAAAGATCACCCCGCCAGCACCGACTCCACCGTCGTCGCCAGGTCGTCCAGGCGCACGGGCTTGACGAGGAAGTGGCGAAAGCCTGCGGCCAGCGCGTCATCCATGTACATGGGCAGGCTGTGGCCGGTGACGGCGATCAGCACGGCGTGGGCTGTGTCGGGGTTGTTATGCAGGCGGCGGCCGATTTCGATGCCGCTGACGCCGGGCATTTCGATGTCGAGGTAGACGGCGTCGGGGACGCACAGCTTGACTTGCTCGACGGCCATCTGCCAGTTGCGCACCACCACCACGTGGTGGCCCAGCACTTCGAGCAGCATGGCCAGCGATTCGCCCACTTCCTGGTTGTCGTCGACCACCAGCAGATTGAGTTTGCGCGCAGCAACGGCTGGCTGCTCGCCCTGGCGGCGCTCCACCGTGGAGCTGGCTGGAGGCGCCTGGTGTTCAGTTGTCTGGCTCATTGTACGTTCACGTCCGACGGCTGCTAAAACACCAGTATACAAGAAGCACGCCGAATGACATCGCACCCCAGCACTGTAGCCAAACGGCAATTTTGGCGCCCGCTGTACCGCGCCAGCAACACTTCTCCATTTCCCCGCCATAAAGGCAGCCCTAGGCAGTTTGCGCAATTGACGGATAAAATGAGAATCATTATCATTCTTATCCCCTTGCGCCGAATGCCTACGCCACGCTGTTGTCACGCCGCCTGAGCGAACGCGCAAACATTGTCATTACGGAGATTCATGCATGGCTGCCATTTTTTCCCCCATTCCCTTCTCGCTGCGCCCATGCGCGCTGGCCATCGCCCTCACCTGCTTGGGCGCGCCCGCTGCAGCACAGGCGCAGGAAGCGAAGACTGCCGATAACGCCGGCCCCATCCTCGAATCGATCCAGGTCAGCAGCAACTTGCTGGGCACCAGCATGGCCGCCAGCACGAAAAATTTTGCCGGTGCCCGCACCGTGGTACAAAAGGACGACATCGAAAACTCGGGCGCGTCCAGCATCAGCGACGTGATGCGCCGCATTCCCGGCGTGCAGATCAGCGATAACTCGGGCAGCGCCGGCAGCGCCGTGTCGCTCAATATCGGCGTGCGCGGCCTGGCCGGGCGCTATTCGCCGCGCAGCACGGTCTTGCTCGATGGCATTCCGATGTCGGTGGCCCCTTATGGCCAGCCGCAACTGTCGTTCGCCCCCGTCAGCCTGGCCAATGTCGAGACGGTCGACGTCGTGCGCGGCGGCGGCGCCGTGCGCTTCGGCCCGCAAAACGTGGGCGGCATCATCAACTTCAAGACGCGCCGCGTGCCCACCACGCCGGGCATCACGGGCGACGCCAGCGTGCGCTACAACGCGTACAGCGAAGTGGGCCACAACACGCAGGCGAGCGTCTTTGCCGGCACCGAGCTCGACAATGGTCTGGGCCTGGCGGTGCTGTACTCGGGCATCCACGGCAGCGACTGGCGCGTCGCCAGCGATGAAAAAGTCAACGACTTCGCCCTGAAATTTCGCTATGACCTGAGCCCTACCGCCGAAATCTACGCCAAGCTGTCCTATTACGACGTGACGTCGCGCACGCCAGGCGGCCTGAGCGTGGCGCAATACAAGGCCGATCCGTTCCAGAATACGCGCCGCGGCGACTTCTGGAGTGGCGAGCGCAAGGCCTTCGACATCGGCTACCTGAACGCCATGTCCGGCGCGCAGGAAGTCGAAGTGCGCGCCTACTATTACAAGAGTTCGCGCCAGAGCACGCTGGTCAACGCCACCAGCACGGGCATGGGCCACCAGCCGCGCAACTATGAAACCATGGCCGTCGAGCCCCGCTACACCCAGCGCTTCGTCACCGGCAAGGTCTCGCAGGACGTCACCGTCGGCTACCGCTACCTGGCTGAGCGGGCCGATGAAAGCGTCTACAACGTCGTCATCGCCAGCGGCGTGCAGCAGGCGCCGACGCGCTTTGCCGACAACGCCACCGATGCGCAAGCCGTGTATATCGACGACAAGATCGCCGTCGGTGCCTGGCGCATCACGCCGGGCGTGCGCTACGAACACATCAAGACGGAGCGCATCAATCACTTGCCGGCAGATGAAACGATCGATTTGCTCAACAACAAGGCGCTGCCGTCGCTGAACGTGGCCTATTTATTGAACAACAATACGACCCTGTTTGCCAACTACAACAGCTCGTTTGGCGCCGTGCAAAACACGCAGCTCAATTCGCAGTCGGGCAAGAATCCACTGCAACCGGAACTGGCGAAGACGGCCGAGCTGGGCGCACGCTGGAAGAGCGGCCAGCTGTCGGCCGAGGCGACCTTGTTCAATATCAAGTTCGACAACCAGATCCAGTCCATCGGCAGCGGCAGCAACGTCACCTTCTACAACGTGGGCGCCACGCACCACCGGGGCCTGGAATCGGCAGTGGACTACCACTTCGACAAGTCCGGCCCGCTGGCCGGATTGAATGCCTACGCCACCTACACTTACACCAAGGCCACTTTGCAAGACGGCGTGAATGCGGGCAATGACGTACCCTATTACGCGCGCAACACCGATACCGTCGGCGCCCATTATCAACTGGGCGCGTGGGGCTTCGACCTGTCGAGCAGCCACCAGAGCCGCCAGTTCGCCGACGATGCCAACACCGTGGCGGAAAGCGCCAAGGGCGATGTGGGCGTCATTCCCGGCTACCGCACCTGGAATATGCAGGCAAAATGGACAGTGCCGGGGCAAAATGGCCTGGAACTAGTCGCCGGCATCAACAACCTGACCGACGAGCGCTACTTCACGCGCACATCCGACGCCAACCTGGGCAAGATGGTGGGCGCACCGCGCATGGTCTACCTGCAAGGCCGCCTGGCATTCTGATCCCCGCGCACGACGGCACCACGCAAGGCGGCTTGAGCGGCTTCAATCCCACCGCCGCCGGCACGCAATACCTGGAACTCAATACCGAGAGCCTGTCGCACACCTCGCAAGCCATCGCCACCACGGCGGGCACCAATTACACCTTGTCGTTCGCCTACTCTGGCCGTCCCGACACCCCAGGCGGCGCGAATAGCCTGATGAATGTCTACTGGGGTTCCCCCCTGCTCACACCAACGGGCCTGGTCGGCCAGACGGACGGCATCTGGCAGACGTACAGCCAGAACCTGACTGCGGTCGGTTCGTCGACCTTGCTGCGCTTCGAATCGATCGGTCCGGCCTCCGCGCCCACCTACGGCTCCTACCTGGACAACGTCTCGGTGATGGCCGCCGTGCCGGAACCGGAAACCTACGCCATGATGCTGCTGGGCCTGGGCTTGCTGGGCTTCATGGCGCGCCGCAAGAGCGCCGCCTGATTCTTGCCAGGCGTCGCGAAACCGCCGCCCCGCTGCACAGCCGGGCGGCTTTTTCATGCCGCGGCACGCCATTACAATTTCAGGAAATGTTGCCTAAAAGAACTAGATTAGGGCTACAATAGCGCTACTTATATCCAGCAATGCCTGGCATCGCTCCGCCAGGGCCGCTACCGCGCCCTGATCATCAGTACGCATTTTTTGAACAGGATGGCTGGCGATGCCGGGCTTGCTTCCGCGCCTGACACCACCACCAAGCACGCACCATGGCTGAAGAAAAAACCATCACCGAAACCAGTTCCTACGGCAAGGATACCCCCGTTGGCCGTCCCGATGTCGATGGCCGCGCCGGCATTTTCGTGCCCACCGCGCAATTTGACCTCGACTCCACCACGACCATCCGCAAAGGCGCCGGCATTGTCGGCTTCGGCAATCTCGATGGCACCCTGACCGTGTATTTCGAGGCGAACCGTTTCGATGAAAGCAACCTGCACAAGTGGGAACACAAGGCGCGCAAGGCATACGACCGCATGGTCATGGGTGCGCCCACGGTGTCGAAGGCGAAGATCGATGCGCGCATGCTGGAACAGGTCGGCATCATCGACGGCATGGGTTTCAACATCAAGCATCCGGAACGCCTGACGCACTGGCTGACGGTCTCGAACGTGCTCGACACGGCGCCGGACGAGCCAGTGGTGCGCTGGAAAAATCGCTGATGGGCAGAAGCGGGGCGCGCAAGCCAGCGACGAGGTATTGTCCTACATCGTGGCGGACAGTCATCTGATGCCGGTATGCATCAACTCATCTTATGATGAAAGCATACCCACCACGTCCAGACGCCCCAAACCATTGAGGAGTACGCCATGTCCCGCCTCTTCCCGATCAGCTTTGGCGCCTTGCAAATAGGTCTGGCAGCGGCGGCGGTGTATATCCTGTGCTCGGCAGACGTATTGCACCAGACTGCGGTGTATTTCCACTAAGATAAAATTCGGCAAGCAGGCGTTCTTGCCTGTCTCTTGCCTGTCTCTTGCCTGTCTCTTGCCTGTCTCTTGCCTGTCTCTTGCCTGTCTCTTGCCTGTCTCTTGCCTGTCTCTTGCCTATCTCTTGCCTGCTCGTTAGCGGCGGCCGTGATGCCGGCCATGCCCGCCCCAGCCACCACGGTTTCCACCGTAGCGCCCAAAGCCAAACATGAAGTCCAGCCCGATCGACACGGGCGGGTTGTAATAATACGGTTGTGGCGCGTACACGGGCGCTGGCACGTATACGGGCTGCTGCACGTAGACGGGCTGTTGCTGTTCATACACCGGCTCATTCGTGTATTCCACGCGCGGCTGGCCCACCACCCGCGATGACTGCACCGGCTCGGACGACACCGTGCGCCATTGATACGGGTCATACGCGGCCTGTGGCGTGCGCGAGCCGTAGTACGCGGGACCGGGGGGCGCCACGACGCAGCCACCCAAGGCGGCCAGCGAAATTACTGCCAACAGGGTTTTCATCGCAATTCTCCTCATTTGTACTACCTCTAATTAAGTACTATAAGAAATAACGCGGTGCTTTGCTGCGCTTTTACCGATTGTTACACGCCTACGCACGCTGCAACATGAAGTGTGGCAATGCCGCCACAAGCAGCCCGCACAGGGTATTGCCTCAAATAAATGGAATCTCGCAAGTGTCGATCGCCTTGCCGGCCGCATCGTAACGCTGCACGCACACCTGGTAGCGCACGCCGTAATCGAGATCGACTTGCTCGACCTTGCCGTACTTCAACTTCCAGCTGGGCTGCACCTGCTGCTGGCCAACGATGGCCGCCACATCCTGCGGAATGGCCATGGCCGTTTGCGTCTCGCCCTGGCGCGCATCTTGGCGCCGCGCCACGTCGATGGCCACGCTGAGTGCCAGTTTGACGCCGCCATCGGCATACGCCAGCGCGGGCGCGCTGCGCCTGGCGCGCATCACGCCCCAGGCGCACGCCTTGCCGGCGGCATCGCACTGCTTCAATTGTGCCAGCGGGAAAACCTCAGTGGCAATCGTGCCGTGCTTGACAGGCCAGCTGGTGCGCACGCCATCGCGTTTGCCGTTCAGGGGATTGTCCCAGCTCAGGCTATTGACGATGGCCACGGTTTGTCCCGCCTGCAAGCCCGGTGGCGTTCCCAGGGAAGCGCAGGCAGACAGCAACAGGGCGCAAGCGGCGAACGTAGACAGTATCAGGGTGCGTTGCATAATAAACCTCTTCTGGCGGGAGCCGCGATGATATGCCCCGAGGGTAACAGAGTCTGGCGCAATGGCGCCGTTTCCTGGCGCACATAACAGTACGGGCAGCGCCTTTGCAAGCGCTACCCGTATCGGATAAGGCAACATCAGGGAGTCAGCCTCCCGGTGGCAGCTGGATCAGTCCAGTTTCCAGGCGTAATCGACCTTGGTCCAGGTTTGCGCTGCAGCACCATCCTTGGTGCCTGGCTTGAACTTGCATGCGGACAAGGCCTTGATGGCGGCCTTGTCCAGATTCTTGAAGCCGCTGCTCTTGTCGACTTTCGAATCGGCAACGCTGCCATCGGCATTGACCAGGAAGGACATCGTCACGGTGCCCTGCTCTTCGTTCATCAGCGAGGCTTTCGGATAGTCAGCCTTGCAGTTCTTGGCATCGAACGACGCTGGCACTTCGGCAGCAAATGCGGCCGAAGAGACGGACACCAGCAAGGCTGCTGCAACACTCAAAAAACGCTTATTCTCAAACATGTGCTTCCCCATTATTATCAGATACGGTAATTACAATTCCTGTGTGCTGCCCGCAGCGCTTAAAACTCTTCCCACTCGTCATTGCTGGTGCTGCTGGCCGCTGCCGCCTTGCGTGGCGCTGGAGCTGCCACTGGCGCGGCGGCTACGGCCTTGCGTGCCAGCGACTTGACCGGGCGCAATGCTGGCGCCGGCTTGCGCACGGCGACGGGCGCGACGGCCACGGGGACAGGCACATACGCTGCCGGCTTTTCTTCGCCTTCGACCAGCTTGAAGATGCTGACCACGTGCGACAGTTCCGCCGCCTGGTCCTGCAGGCTTTGCGCCGCAGCAGCAGACTGCTCCACCAGGGCCGCATTTTGCTGCGTCATGCCATCCATCTCGATGATCGACATATTGACTTGCTCGATACCGGCGCTTTGCTCCTGGCTGGCACTGGCGATCTCGCTCATGATGTCCGTTACGCGGCGCACACTGTCGACCACTTCGCCCATCGTCACGCCGGCCTGGCCCACCAGGCGCGTGCCGCGTTCGGTCTTCTCGGCCGAATCGTCGATGAGGATCTTGATTTCTTTCGCCGCACTGGCGGAACGCTGGGCCAGGTTGCGCACTTCGGACGCCACCACGGCAAAGCCGCGGCCCTGTTCGCCGGCACGTGCCGCTTCCACGGCCGCGTTCAGCGCCAGGATATTCGTCTGGAAGGCGATGCTATCGATCACGCCGATGATGTCGACAATTTTCTTCGCCGATTCATTGATCGAGCTCATGGTATCGACCACTTGCGACACCACGGAGCCGCCCTTGATCGCCACGTCGGAAGCGGTGGCGGCCAGCTTGTTGGCTTCGCGCGCATTGTCGGCGTTCTGCTTCACGGTCGAAGTCAGCTCTTCCATCGCCGAGGCGGTTTTTTCCAGCGCGCTGGCCTGCATTTCCGTACGCGACGACAAATCGAGATTGCCGTCGGCAATTTCGCGCGAGGCCGTGCCGATAGCTTCCGTCCCGACGCGCACCTGGCCAACGATGCCCACCAGGCTGTTGCGCATTTCCTTCATTTCCGCCAGCAGGCTGCTGGTGTCCGAGGGCTGCGTGTGGATGCCGATCGACAGGTCGCCATTGGCGATGCTGCCGGCGATCGATGCCGTATAGTCAGGTTCGCCGCCCAATTGCTTCAGCAGGCCACGGGTAATCACCAGTGCTGCCGCCACGCCCATCGCCACGGCCAGTGCGCCGAGGATGATCATGAACAGGCGCGCGCTGTCGAACGCCGTACGGGCATCCGATTGCATTTGCGCATTGAGCTTGTCTTCCAGGACGGCCAGCTGTTCCAGCGCTTCCATCCATTTTTTCTGTACCGGGCGGATTTCCTTGATCATCACGCGCGTGGCGGTTTCCGCATCGTTGGCCATCCACAGCGCGGACGCCTTGGCGATGGCCGGCATGGCAGCGGCTTCATATTCCTTGATCGCGGTCAGCAAGGCTTTTTCTTCAGGGATAGACTCGGCGGCAAATTTCTCTTCGAGCTTTTTCTGCGTGTCCTGGTAGGTCGTCGTTTGCGCCTTGATACGCGCCATCTCCGGCTCCATATCGCTGGCGTCTGTCATCAAGGTCAAAATGCGCAGCGAGGTGATGCGGTCGCTGACGTTGCCACGCATGTCGATCACCAGGCGGGTGACGACATTGTTGACATTGATTACGTGATCGAGACGTTCCTGGATTTGCGCCATGCGCGCAATGCCGACTACGGTGACGGCCACCAGCAGAACCAATACCAGGGCGAATCCCAGGCCCAGGCGAGTACCAACCTTCATTTTTGCTAAATTCATTTCGGCTCTTCGTAAATGAAAACTATTGATAAGAATTTTGCCCGGCACGACAAGACGAAGGCCGCGAGACGCCGGTGTGCGCCTCTGCCTGTCGGTCAGTTGGCGCTATCCGGCCGCACGCAGCCTGAGGTACTTCCTGGTCTGCAGCAACACTGAAAAACCCGTGACTGCGAATGCAAATTTGTTCAACACACTGAAGTTTTGACACCGTTGATATGAGATCAACATCAAACATTCATAAGAGAAATATTTTCCTATAATCAATTATAGGTGTAAATTTTGCCTCAAAGCAAGCAATAAGTGCCTGAATAAGTTGCAGATTAACTTTCTTCGGGGAAATGGCAACAAGACCGATTCTTGCCAAGCAGAAATGCCCCATGACAGTGCGGGCGTGCGCTGAAAATGCGCATTTACAACACATAGCATAGCCATATGACATCATTTTTATGGGAACGGCAGAGGGAGGGGTGTGGCGGATAATACCAATACGCCATGACGCATATCTAGACAACCAGGATCAGCTATCCCAGCTGCAATGCAGGACTTAGGCGTGGCTGGCCACGCCTATGACAAAGACGCTCCAGATGGCGCCCAATTGGCCGGCCAGACTGCGCTGACCGGAGGATACCAGTTGATGCCAGTGCGGCTTGCCGCCCAGCACATCGTCCAGTTCGCGCCCAAAACCGTCGTCCAGCAGGCACTGGCGCGGCGCGCAAGCGCCGCCGCCGGCCATCAGGCGGGCAGCAACAGGCGCGCCGCCGCTTCGAGCAGCAAACGCGGATCGCCCGAGGCGAGTTTCTTCGAATCCGACAGGGTCTGGCGGAAGCCGCGCGCGCCGGGCAGATTTTGCATCAGGCCCAGCATGTGGCGCGTGATGCCGTTCAGTTTCAGCCGCCCTGCCTCCCTCTCCAGCTGCGCACTGATATAGGGAATCATCGCCTCGAGCACTTGCTCGCGCGTCTTGACGGGCGCATCGTCGGCGTAATAGCGCTGGTCGAACTGCGCCATCACGTAGGGGTTGTGATACGCCTCGCGGCCCAGCATGACGCCATCGAGGTGCTGCAGGTGCAGGTCGATTTCGGCCAAAGTCTTGATGCCGCCATTGATGATGAACTCGAATTGCGGAAAATCACGCTTCAAGCGATAGGCATAATCGTATTTCAGGGGCGGCACTTCGCGGTTTTCCCTCGGCGTCAAGCCTTTCAGGATGGCGTTGCGCGCATGCACGATAAAGGTGCTGCAGCCGGCATCGGCCACGGTGCCGACGAAATCGCGCACGAAGTCGTACGACTCGCTATCGTCGATGCCGATGCGGTGCTTGACGGTAACGTCGATGCTGACGACGTCGCGCATGGCTTTGACGCAGTCGGCCACCAGTTGCGGCTCGGCCATCAGGCAGGCGCCAAACGCGCCCTTTTGCACGCGCTCGGACGGGCAGCCGCAGTTCAGGTTGATCTCGTCATAGCCCCAGTCCTGGCCCAGCTTGGCGCTGGCGGCCAGGTCCTTCGGGTCGCTGCCGCCCAGCTGCAGCGCCACCGGGTGCTCTTCCTCGTTGAAGCGCAAATGCCGCTCGACGTCGCCGTGTATGAGCGCGCCGGTGGTCACCATCTCGGTGTAGAGCCAGGTATGGCGCGTGATTTCGCGGTGGAACTTGCGGCAATGGCGGTCGCTCCAGTCCATCATCGGGGCAACGGACAGGCGGCGGGAAGGCAGGGTTGGGACAGTCACAATACGCTCGCTACAAAAAAGGGGAACCAAAACGTCAAACCCGCTGCGTCGCATCACCGCAAGGTCATGCAAGCACAGCGGGTCTGGTTGGTGCGGCACGCAGCCGCACCACTACAACAATTACGCGTCGCGGCCGGCGCGCTTGCGTTCGTTTTCTTTCAGGAAACGCTTACGCAGACGGATCGACTTCGGCGTGATTTCTACCAGTTCGTCGTCGGCGATGAATTCCACCGCGTATTCCAGCGACATTTGCACTGGTGGTACCAGGCGCACGGCTTCATCGGTACCCGACGAACGCACGTTGGTCAGCTGCTTGCCCTTGATCGGGTTGACGACCAGGTCGTTGTCACGCGAGTGAATGCCGATGATCATGCCTTCGTACACTGGATCGTTGTGGACCACGAACATGCGGCCGCGGTCTTGCAGTTTCCACAGGGCGTAGGCAACAGCGGCGCCGTCATCTTGCGAGATCAGCACGCCGTTACGACGGCCAGCCATTTCACCACGGGTGTTATCGACTGGCGCGTATTCGTTGAATACGTGGCTCATCAGGCCGGTGCCGCGGGTCAGGGTCATGAATTCGCCCTGGAAGCCGATCAGGCCACGCGCCGGGATCAGATACTCGAGACGCACCCGGCCCTTGCCATCCGATTCCATGTTCTGCAGGTCGCCACGACGACGGCCCAGTTCTTCCATGACGCCGCCTTGGTTGACTTCTTCAACGTCGACCGACAGGTTTTCAAACGGCTCGTGGCGTACGCCATCGACCATCTTGTAGACCACGCGCGGACGCGATACGGCCAGCTCGAAACCTTCGCGACGCATGTTTTCGATCAGAATCGTCAGGTGCAATTCGCCGCGGCCCGATACTTCAAAGATCGTGTCGTCGTCGGTCGGCGCCACGCGCAGAGCAACGTTGGCTTTCAGTTCGCGGTCCAGACGGTCACGCAATTGACGCGAGGTCACGAACTTGCCTTCGCGGCCAGCCAGTGGCGAGTTGTTGACCATGAAGTTCATGGTCAACGTTGGCTCGTCGACGGTCAGCATCGGCAGCGCTTCCGGGGTATCCGGGGCACACAGCGTCGAACCAATGCCGATTTCGTCGATACCGTTGATCAGGCAGATGTCGCCGGCGACAGCTTCGTCCACCAGCACGCGCTCCAGGCCCTTGAAGTTCAGCACCTGGTTGATGCGGCCTTTGACAGGCGTGGCGCCTGGGCCATTGATGACCAGCACGTCTTGGCCGACCTTGACGGTACCGCGGTTGACGCGGCCAATGCCGATCTTGCCGACGTACGACGAGTAGTCGAGCGAGGTGATTTGCATCTGCAGCGGGCCTTCCGGATTGTCATCACGGACAGGCACGTGTTGCAGGATGGCATCGAACATCGGTTTCATGTCGCCGCCGCGCACGTCTTCGGTCAGGCCGGCATAGCCGTTCAGGCCCGAAGCGTAAATGATAGGGAAGTCCAGTTGCTCTTCGGTAGCGCCCAGTTTGTCGAACAGTTCGAACGTCTGGTTGATGGCCCAGTCCGGGCGCGCGCCTGGACGGTCGATCTTGTTGACGATGACGATAGGCTTCAGACCCAGTGCCAGCGCTTTACGCGTGACGAAACGGGTTTGTGGCATCGGGCCTTCCTGTGCATCGATCAGCAGCAATACCGAGTCAACCATCGACAGCACACGTTCCACTTCGCCGCCGAAGTCGGCGTGGCCTGGGGTGTCGACGATATTGATGTGGGTGCCTTCGTACTCAACAGCGCAGTTCTTCGACAGAATCGTGATGCCGCGCTCCTTTTCCAGGTCGTTCGAGTCCATGACTCGGGTGTCGACCGCTTGGTTTTCACGGAAGGTGCCGGATTGGCGCAGCAGTTGGTCAACCAGGGTAGTTTTACCGTGGTCAACGTGGGCGATAATGGCGATATTACGAATTGCGCGTTTTGTATTTGACATGGTCGTAGTAGTTACTAAGAAACTGCGGATGCGTACGGAGGTGTACGAGATACCCGAATGCTAATCTATTTCCGGAACCGCGTAGTATAGCATGTTGCGTTGCAACGCTATCTAAAAATGCTGGCGGCTCCCGCAGTCGGGGGCGGATTATTTAAAAAAGCGACACCGGGCTAACAGTGTCGCCGGTCAAGATGACTTGCGCGTGACTTACTCATTCATGCGCCGTGGCGATCAAGCGCTCGGGCGCCAGGATGCTGTATTCCTGCAACTGGCCCGTGCCCAGCAGCTTGCTGTCGTGGTACACGCGCACGCGGCCAGGCTCGCCGGGCACAGCGACGTCTTCCTTGCCCAGCGCAATGCGCTGGCCATGCAGGAAACGCTTGGCCAATTCTTCGCTCAACTGGACGGCTGGAAAACTCGACAGCAAGGCATCGACGGGCGCCAGCAGGCTGAGCGGTGCGGCATGCGCCGTCAGCTCATCGAGCGTAACCACGCCGGCCAGGCTCAAGCTGCCCACTTGCGTGCGGCGCAGGGCGTTCAGATGCGCGCCGCAACCGAGGGCATTGCCGATGTCTTCGCCCAGCACGCGGATATACGTGCCCTTGCTGCACATCACCGATAATTTCAGGAACGGGGCTTCGTAGCCGAGAAACTCCAGCTGATGGATGGTCACCGGGCGCGCTTCGCGCTCCAGGGTGATGCCAGCCCTGGCATACTCATATAAGGGCTTGCCGTCCCGTTTCAAGGCCGAGTACATCGGCGGCGTCTGCATGATCGGCCCGCGGAACTGCGCCAGCACGGCCTCAATCTGCTCTTGCGTCACGTTGACGTCGCGCGTTTCCAGCACGTCGCCCTCGGTGTCGCCCGTATTCGTCGTCTGCCCCAGGTGCACCAGGGTTTCGTAGGTTTTATCGGCTTCCAGCAAATCCTGGGAAAACTTGGTCGCCTCGCCAAAGCACAAGGGCAGCAAACCCGTGGCGAACGGGTCCAGCGTGCCCGTATGGCCCGCTTTCTTGGCATTCAAGACGCGCTTGGCCTTGATCAGGGCATCGTTGCTGGACCAGCCCACGGGCTTATCTAACAGCAAGACGCCATCGACCAGGTCGCGCACCCGCTTGATGCCGGGCGGTTTCTTCGGTCCGGCCACGCTTATTGCTCGTCCGCTTTGTCTTCCGGCTCGCCGTTCGGCACGCCGTTCGGCTTGACGTCCGGCTCGGCATCGGCCGCGCGCGTGGCGTTGGCCTTGTCGATCAGCAGCGACATTTCCATGCCGCGCGAGGTCGAGCTATCATGCACGAAATGCAACATCGGCAAGGTGTGGATGTGCAGGCGCTTGCCCAGCAAGCCACGGATGAAGCCGGCCGCGGCCGACAAGCCTTCGGTGGTGTTCTTGATGGCTTCCTTGCTGTCTTTCAACATCGTGAAAAACACCTTGGCGTGTGCGTAATCGGGCGTGATCTGCACTTCGGTAATGGTGATCATCGTGCCCACGCGCGGATCTTTCAATTCGTAGGTGACGATTTCAGCCAGATCGCGCTGGATCTGGTCGGCCACGCGCAAGCCGCGCGCTGGCATGGTTTTGCTATGTTTAGCCATGATAGTTGTGCTGTCCTAAGTGCCGCAGGGCGCATGGGTCAAACGGTTGCCCGTTGACCAATGCGCCCCACGTGTTTGCGCGGACAACTATGTCCGCGCCATTGTTCTTGCTGAGATTACAGGGAACGAGCGATTTCCTGGACTTCGAACACTTCCAGCGTGTCGCCAACCTGAATGTCGTTGTAGTTCTTCAGCGACAGGCCGCACTCCAGACCGGCGCGAACTTCTTTCGCATCGTCCTTGAAGCGTTTCAGGGAGTCGATCTCGCCGCTCCACACCACGATGTTGTTGCGCAACAGGCGGACCGAAGAAGCACGCTTGACCACGCCATCGGTGACCAGGCAACCGGCAATCGCGCCCACTTTCGAGACCAGGATAACCTGGCGGATCTCGACCTGGCCGATGACAGTTTCGCGTTTCTCTGGCGGCAACATGCCCGACAACGCCGCTTTGATCTCGTCGATCGCATCGTAGATGATGTTGTAGTAACGAATATCCACGCCATTCGACTCGGCCAGCTTGCGCGCTTGCGCATCGGCACGGGTGTTGAAGCCGATGATGACCGCTTTCGAAGCAACTGCCAGATTGACGTCCGATTCCGTGATACCACCGACGGCCGCGTGGACAACTTGTACGCGCACTTCGGAGGTCGACAGTTTCTGCAACGAGCCAACCAAGGCTTCCTGCGAACCCTGCACGTCCGTTTTGATGATGACAGGCAAGTTTTTCACTTCGCCTTCGGCCATCTGGTCGAACATGTTTTCCAGCTTCGCGGCTTGCTGCTTGGCCAGTTTCACGTCGCGGAACTTACCTTGACGGAACAGACCAATTTCACGCGCCTTGCGCTCGTCAGCCATGACGACGACTTCTTCACCGGCAACCGGCACTTCCGTCAGACCCTGGATTTCGACCGGGATCGATGGACCAGCTTCGGTAATCGACTTGCCGTTTTCGTCCAGCATGGCGCGCACGCGGCCATACGAGGAGCCAGCCAGAATCACGTCGCCGCGCTTCAGGGTACCGGACTGCACCAGGATCGTCGCGACAGGACCGCGGCCCTTGTCCAGACGCGCCTCGACTACCAGGCCGCGTGCAGGTGCATCGACCGGTGCTGTCAGTTCCAGCACTTCAGCTTGCAACAGCACTTGTTCCAGCAGCTCGTCGATGCCCTGACCCGTTTTCGCCGAGACCGGCACGAATGGCGATTCGCCACCGTACTCTTCCGGCAAGACTTGTTCAGCGACCAGTTCCTGCGTCACGCGGTCAACGTTGCCGCCCGGTTTGTCGACCTTGTTGATCGCCACCACCAGCGGTACGCCAGCTGCTTTCGCATGGGCAATCGCTTCTTTCGTTTGCGGCATCACGCCATCGTCGGCGGCAACCACCAGAATAACGATGTCGGTTGCCTTGGCGCCACGGGCACGCATCGCGGTAAACGCTTCGTGGCCTGGGGTGTCAAGGAAGGTGATCATGCCGCGTGGCGTATCAACGTGATAAGCGCCAATGTGCTGCGTAATCCCGCCCGCTTCGCCGGACGCCACTTTGGCGCGACGAATGTAATCGAGCAACGAGGTCTTACCATGGTCGACGTGACCCATGACGGTGACCACCGGTGCGCGTGGCTTGCTTTCGAAGTGCGCGTGTTCGCCCACATCGGCCAGCAGCGCTTCCGGATCGTCCAGTTCGGCGGCAAACGCCTTGTGGCCCATTTCTTCCACCAAAATCATGGCGGTTTCCTGGTCCAGCACCTGGTTGATCGTGCACATCTGGCCCAATTTCATCAAATGCTTGATGACTTCGGAAGCCTTGACGGACATTTTGTGTGCCAATTCGGCAACAGTGATCGTTTCCGGTACGTGCACGTCTTTGACGACAGCTTCCGTAGGCGCCTGGAAATTCGATTCACGGTCGTCATGGTGCGTCGGGCGACGGCCCTTCGCGCCACCGCGCCAGCTGTCACGGCCGCCTGGGCCGCTATTGCCGCGTGGCTTCGGACCACCGGTGGTGCCGCGTTTTTTCGCGTCATCGGACCAGGTGGACGACACATTGGCCGACTTGATCGATTTCTTGTCTGCAACAGCAGGCTTCTTGTCGCCCGGCTTGTCGCCAGGTTTCTTGTCAGCAGGCTTGTGCAAGGTGCCTTCCGGAGCCTTCGGCTTGACCGGAACAGGCACAGGCTCAGGAGCTTTGATGGCGCGGCGTGGCGCGTTCATCATGGCCTTGATCTGGGCAACTTCGTCGGCAACAGCCTTGCGTGCACGGTCGGTGGCTTCCGCTTTTTCCGCGGCTTCCTTGGCGGCAACAGCAGCGGCGGCGGCTTTTTTCTTCGCTTCTTCAGCGGCAGCAGCTTTTTTCGCTTCCGCAGCGGCGTCGTCAGCGACAGCCGGCGTGCCGGCAGCAGCGGCAGCAACCACGGTGGCGGCCTTGACGGCGGCTTTCTTGGCTTCTGCTTCGGCTTCTTTCTTGGCGGTCAGTTCAGCCTGTTGCGTGGCTTTCGCCTGGGCTTCTTTTTCCGCGTCGAGCTTGGCCAGACGTTCTTGCTTTTCGCGCAGATCGGCTTCCTGGCGGGCGATCAGTTCAGCCTGTTTACGGGCTTCTTCTTCACGCCGCGCCACGTCGGCGGGATCGATCACCGGCGCGGCAGGCGCGACCGGTTCTGCTGCGACAGGCGCAACTTCGTCACGCTGGACGAAGGTGCGTTTCTTGCGCACTTCCACTTGGATGGTGCGCGATTTGCCGGTTGCGTCAGCTTGCTTGATTTCAGTCGTTTCCTTGCGGGTCACGGTGATTTTCTTCTTTTCTGTGTCAGCCGCTGCGCCGTGTGTGCGGCGCAGATGATCCAAAAGCTTGTCCTTATCATCTTTCGACAATGGATCTGACGTCGAACTTTTTTCGACGCCGGCAGAACGCAGCTGCGTCAGCAGCAAATCTGCAGGCATCTTCAGTTCGGTGGCAAATTGGGCTACGTTGTTACTCGCCATTCAGTCCTCTTTTCTATGTGTCGCGGAGATGATAAAGATACTCAAATTAAGCCTTTGCGGATTCGGCCAGACTCCATGCCTTGGCTTGCAACGCCTTGGCACGATCGTCGTATTTCGAGTCAACCAACTTCATCTCATCGTCGGTCACATCTTTAAATTCACTTGTAATCAGTTCACGCGCACGGTCCGCAGACAAGGCCAGGATTGCGCCAAATTCGTCGTATGCCAGTGCTGCAAATGCTTCAACGGTCTTGATACCAGCCAGACCCAGCTTGCCGGCGGTGACGCGGTCCATGCCTTCCAGACCTACCAACGCCTCGTCCATGCCTTCCAGACCCTCTTCCGAAGCGATCGCTTCGGTCACGAGCGCATCACGCGCACGGGTACGGAGTTCATTGACGGTATCTTCATCAAACGATTCGATTTCCAGCATTTCGGAAATTGGCACGTAAGCGATTTCTTCCAGACTGGCGAAACCTTCTTCTACCAGAATATCGGCCACTTCCTGGTCGACATCGAGCTTTTCCATGAACAGGATGCGCACGGCAGCCGTTTCCTGGACAGCTTTGTCAGCCGATTCTTCGGCCGTCATGATGTTGATCTTCCAGCCGGTCAATTCCGACGCCAGGCGCACGTTCTGACCGGAGCGGCCAATCGCGATTGCCAGGTTTTCTTCATCGACCACGACATCCATTGCGTGCTTCTCTTCGTCAACCATGATCGACGAGACGTTCGCTGGTGCCAGGGCGCCGATGACGAACTGCGCCGGATCTTCCGACCACAGCACGATATCGACACGTTCGCCGCCGAGCTCGCCGGTGACAGCCTGCACGCGCGAACCGCGCATGCCGACGCAAGTACCGATCGGGTCGATGCGCTTGTCGGCCGTGTAGACGGCGATCTTAGCGCGCACGCCGGCATCGCGGGCTGCGGATTTGATTTCCAGCATGCCTTGTTCAATTTCCGGCACTTCCAGCTCAAACAGCTTCATGATGAAGTCTGGAGCGGTGCGCGACAGGATCACTTGCGGGCCGCGCATATTGCGGTCGATGCGCAAGATAAAGGCACGCACACGGTCGCCGATACGCAGATTTTCTTTCGGGATCATCTGATCGCGTGGCAGACGTGCTTCGATCTTGCCCGATTCGACGATGGCGTCGCCGCGTTCCATGCGCTTGATGGTGCCGGTGACGAGCGAATCGCCGCGTTCCAGGAAGTCGACCAGAATCTGTTCGCGCTCGGCGTCACGCACGCGCTGCAGGACAACCTGTTTGGTATCCTGGGCGAAGCGGCGGCCGAATTCGACGGATTCGATCGGCTCTTCGATGTGGTCATCGATTTCGATATCGGAAATCTGCTCTTTAGCTTCGAAATGCAAGATTTCCTGATCCGGCAATTGCAGGCCAGCTTCATCGGGCACAACGTGCCAGCGGCGGAACGATTCGAATTCGCCCGTTTCGCGGTCGATCGAAACGCGGATGTCTACCTCACCCTCATACCGTTTCTTCGTGGCTTGCGCCAACGCGAATTCGAGGGCGCCGAAGACGACATCTTTATCGACGTTTTTTTCGCGCGCCAGCGCGTCAACCAATAATAAAACTTCGCGGCTCATGCTTTGCGTCCCTTAAAAACCACCTGCGGCACCAAGCGTGCCTTATCCACGTCGGCGAGCGTAAATTCCAACATCGCCGGACCATCCTTACCTTCAAATTCCAACGACAAATTATCGCCCACGGGTTCTTGCAACAGCCCCTGGAACGATTTCCGGTTGTTCGTACCCGGCATCGCCACGTGCAGCTTGACGATGATTTCATGGCCTGCGAAACGGACAAAGTCTTCCAGCTTGCGCACCGGACGATCCAGACCCGGGGAAGAAATCTCGAGACGTTCATAAGGAACGTTCTCTACCGTCAACACATGCGATAACTGGTGACTGACCGTGGCACAGTCTTCGACCGTGATCGGACCTTTTTCAGCGGCATCGGCGGCGCTGAAATCAATAAAGACGCGCAGCATTCCGCGCTCGGCACGTTCGACATCAACGAGCTCATAGCCCAGACCTGTGACTGTCTTTTCAATTAATCCCAACTGCTGCAAGAAATTCTCCAGAAATAAGGCCCGTTTTTGGCATCGCGGCACTGCACTGAGTGCCGACGAGATGCAAAAACACGCATTCAAGTCATATATGGCCCCTTGCGGAGCCATTACAAACGGTTCAACAAAAAAAAAATGGGCATCTGCCCATCTTCTTGTGTTTCCCCAACCAGATGAAAGCACTCCCCACCGAACAACCCTGCGGAGAACTTTTATTAGGCTGCAGATTATAACCTCTTATTAACTTCGCCGCAATGCCGCACGCAAGGAGCAGCCCGGCTTACAACAGTTACAAGAGCGCGCACCCGGGGCAGAATAATCCGGGGCGCGAGAAGAATATGCCTGTTAACCCTTATTGCTGCGACGGCGCGGCATACCCTGATCCATGCCGCCACGATCCATGCCGCCACGCGGCTGACCACCCGAGCGCGCCTGACCACCGGCACCGCCCGCATTGCGGCGCGGACCCGTGTTGGCGAAGCCGAATGTCGTTTGCAGCGGATCAGGCTGGCGCGGAGCGCGCGGTGCAGCGCGGCCTTCACCACCGGCTGGACGTCCCTGGCCCTGGCCTTGAGCCGGCATGCGCGGCGTGCGGCCTTGACCCTGGCCTTGACCCTGGCCTTCAAACGATGCCGACGAACGCGGTTGGCCGCCCTGGAACGGACCTTGTGGCTGGCCACGGCCCGGGCCACGTGCTTCGCCAGGACGACCGGTGCCGCCTGGGCGGCCCTGGCCTTGCGGACGGGCAAACTGGCCTTGCGGCTGGCCACGGCGCGGCGCGGCCGGGAAAGGATCGGCGTTGCGGTTGCTCACATCGATGCGGTTGCCATTCGGCTCGTCATCGCGGCTGGCCTTGCGTGCTTCGCGGCCCTTGGCGGCACCGGCGGCACGGGGATCGCCCGAAGCGGGCATTTTCTTTTCGATGCCGTAGGCGGTCAGCAAGTCGCGCACGGTGTTTTCATCCATTTCTTCCCAGCGGCCGCGCTTCAGGCCACTCGGCAGTGTCATGGCGCCGTAGCGGGTACGGATCAGGCGCGACACGGTCAGGCCGATGGCTTCGAACATGCGGCGCACTTCGCGGTTGCGGCCTTCGCCGATCACCACGCGGTACCACTTGTTGATGCCTTCGCCGCCGCCATCGGCGATCTTGGAAAATTGCGCCAGGCCATCTTCGAGCTCGACGCCGGCCAGCAGTTTCTGGCGCATGCCCTCTTCCAGCTCGCCCAGGGTACGCACGGCGTACTCGCGGTCGATGCCGTAGCGTGGATGCATCAGGCGGTTGGCCAGGTCACCGGAGGTGGTAAACAGCAGCAAGCCTTCGGTATTGAAATCGAGGCGGCCAACGGCCAGCCACTTGCCGGCCTTCATGGTCGGCAGGCGGTCAAATACAGATGGACGGCCATCCGGGTCATTATGGCTGACGATTTCGCCGGCCGGCTTGTGATACACCAGCACGCGCGGCGGCTTCTTGCTGACGCGGCGCTGGATCAGCTTGCCGTTGATGCGGACATGGTCGGCTGGCAAGATGCGCTGGCCGATATGCGCCGGCTCGCCATTCACGGACACGCGGCCCGACATGATCAAGTCTTCCATGTCGCGGCGCGAACCGAGACCGGCTTCAGCCAGCACCTTGTGCAGCTTCGGCGCATCGTCGTCGGACGTCAGGTCGCGGCGCACGGCCACTTTTTGCACGCGGCCCGTGCCGCCTTCTTCGCTGTCGAAAGCGTCGGAAGTAACAAACGAGAAGACGCTGTCAGCATCGCTGAGCTTGCCCGGTGCAGCCTGGCGGCCCTTGCCTTTTTTGCGGCTCTTGCCGGCATTCTTGCCGGCACCGGCCACGTCGTTGCGCGGACCGCGCGGCAGGCGCGGGCCGGAAACGAGGTTGCCTTCGGCATCGAACACGTCGGCGACTGGCTCTGCGGCTGGCGCTGCAGCTGTTGCAACATCTGCAACAGGCGCAGCAGGTGCGGCAGCGGCCGCCTGCGGTGCTTCGGCACGCGGCGGCTGGCGCAGGGCGCGTTCGGCTTGCACGCCGCGCATCTGGCGCGGACCGCGGGTCGGACGCGCTTCAGCTGGCTTCTCGGCAGCCGCTTCAGGAGCAGCTTCCGCCTCGGCGGCAGCGGCCTTGGCGGCGGCGCGGGCACGCGGCGGACGCGCCGCAGGTGCGCTGGCAACTTCGGCAACCGCCTCGGCAGCCGCTTCAGCGGCTTCGGCCACTGCCTTCAGGGCTGGCTTGGCGCGGGTTTTCTTGACGGCAGGCGCAGTATCGGTGGCGGCGGCAACGGCAACATCAGCGACTGCATCGGCAGCCACGTCGGCTTTCGTGCGGCGCTTCGGCTTGGCAGCGCCGGCGTCGCCAGCAGCGGCAGGAGCCGATGCAGCAGCGGCAGCGGCTTCGATCTGAGCCTTGGTGCGGCGCTTGGGCTTGGCAACGATGACTTCGTCGCTGGCGGTAACTGTCTCGGGTGTGTTCGGATTATTCATTCTTCGTTTCTTGGCTGTGCTGACCTGGCGCAGCGTCAACCGTTAGTTCTGGCGCAGGGTCGTGAGTGTAGGCTTCGTCCGTGGGCGAAGCATCGGGGCCGGCATCAAGGCTTGCTGTCACATCTGTCACAGCCGTATTGCTACCTGCACCAAGCTGGTGGACAACTTCGTTCGTTGCTTTATCAAAATTTTCTTGCAGGGCAGCCTCCAGGGCTTCGAGACCATTGCCCGGCATTTCACTGATTTGCTGCAAAGGCGGCAGCTGGGACAGCGAATGCAAACCCAGGTCATCCAAAAACTGCCTGGTGGTGGCCAGCAAGGCCGGCCGTCCCACCACGTCGCGGTAGCCGATCGCATCGACCCAGCCACGGTCTTCCAGCATCTTGATCGTCTGCGAATTGACGGCAACGCCGCGAATCTCCTCGATATCACCGCGCGTCACCGGCTGGCGGTAAGCGATGATGGCCAGGGTCTCCAGCGTTGCCCGCGAATACTTGGGCGGCCGCTCGGGCGTCATGCGATCCAGATACATCTTCATTTCCGGGCGGCTTTGAAAGCGCCAGCCCGAGGCCAGACTGACGATCTCGATGCCGCGCCCTTCCCACTCCTGCCGCAACTCTTCCAGCAACTGCTTGATCGTGTCGGCACCAACGCCGACGCCGCGCACGCGGCCGTTCTCGTCTGCATCGACGAACAGCTTTTTCAGGCTGTGGATCGACAGCGATTCACGAGCGCACAGCAACGCGGTTTCGAGGACTTTTTTAGCCTCAATTGTATTCATAGCAATTCTGTGCGGATGTGTGTTGCAATTCGTATGCAGAGAAAGAAATCAAAAAACGTTCATTTCAACGTAACAGGTGGCAGACATCGATGATGACGCCGTGCTGGGTTACTAGTTGAGGCTGTTTTTCCGACGCCTTGGCCGATGCGCGCAAAGCGGGACTTGCGGATGCAGTGAAAATCCTGCGATCCATGGTGCTGGCCTTAAATAACCAGCAATGAAACGATATCCGGAGCAGCTGCTTCTCTTGTGGCGGCAAGCCAGCCAGGCAAGTGAGCAACAGTCGTCGTTTCATCCAACGCTGCCAATTGTACCTGATAAAAAGCGGAAAAGCGCAAAACCGGGCAAAACACGCGTTTTACCCGGCTCCGGCGTGACTCATCTGACTACTTTCGCGTCACAGGGAGGCGAGTTTCTCCGACAGAATTGCCGAGGCACCCAGGAAGGCAGGATATTGCGCCGTGATCACGAAGGTTGGCACTTGCGACACATAATTGGCAAACCGGCCCTTGCGCTCGAAGCGGGCGCGAAAGCCCGAGCGGTCGAAGCGCTGGCCCAAACGCGGCACGATGCCGCCGCCTATATAAATACCGCCCAGCGCGCCCAGCGTGACGGCGACGTTGCCCGCCACCGTGCCCAGCATGCAGCAAAATGCTTCGATGACTTCGTCGCACAGGGCCGATTCGCCCGCCAGCGCGCGGCGCGTGATTTCCGCCGCCGGCAAGTCTTCGGCTGGCACTTTGGTGCGGTCGGCCAGGGCGCGGTAGATCAATTCCAGGCCGTCGCCGGAAATCAGGCGCTCGGCCGAGACGTGCTCATACTCGCGCCAGGCAAACTGCAAGATGCTCACTTCTGTCTCATTGAACGGCGCAAAGCTGACGTGGCCGCCTTCGCTTTGCAGGGCGATCCAGCCGCCGTGCGAGGGAATCAGGCCCGATACGCCCAGGCCCGTGCCGGCGCCGATGAGGCCGATAGCCGTGTTGGGACGCGCCGTGCCAGCGCCGATCTGGTGCTTTTGCTCGCCGGACAGCAGCGGCAGGGCCCGCGCCAAAGCCGTGAAGTCATTGACCACGTCCAGGGTCGTGAAACCGCACTCTGCGCGCATGGCGCTGATCGAGAATGACCAGTGGTGGTTTGTCATGCTGAGGAAGTCGCCATCCACCGGGTTGGCGATGGCGATCATGGCATGGCGCACGGCCTGCCCGCCGGCCGCGGCCACGTGAGGCAGGGCCAGGTAGGCTTGCAGCGCGCTTGACAGGCTCGGGTAGTCGGCACAGGGCAGCACTTCCACCAGGGTGATGTGGCCAGCGGCCACTTCCAGGGCGAAACGGGCATTGGTGCCGCCCACGTCGGCCAGCAGGCGCGGCCCATCGGCGAAGGCAGAAGTCGGCAGTACGGGTGAAGACGAAGCGCTCATGATTTTAAATGATGAAGTGGGACGCATGGGACGCCAAGCTTAAAGGATGAATGCGCCCTGAGGCAAGCAAAGTTTGTAGTTTAAGTACATCAAAACAAGCCTTTATTGGTAGTTCCACTCCAAATACGACAGGCAATGCAAAAATTGCCTAAAAACAATGCTTTATAGTGAGCACTCACACTCTTCAAGCGCCATATAAGCATGTTGCGTAGCAGCAGGAACAACACGTACAGGAGAGTATGCCGAAGTTTGCGCAAAGCAGCTGTGTACGGGAAAGATGCAAGGAATCCGCCCTGCCCTGGCGGCCGATCACGCGTGTTTTCGTATTATTACTACCTACTCTTGCCCGCCGCAAACGCCCATGGAAGGCTGAAATCAGGACGGCAAGCCTGCACCGAGCAGGCTGGCAGGCGCCGGCTGGTCGGAGCGGTAAGCGGCGTTCCATGCGTCCAGGCCGCCATGCAGGGGCTTGGCGCGGTGGAAGCCGTGCTGCTGCAGCAGCACGGCCACTTGCGCGGCCGTTACGTCATTGGGACAGCTGCAATACACGATGATGTGGCGGTCCTTGTCCATGGCAATCATGGCCGGCACCGGCTCCTTGCCGTTGAAGAACAGGGCGCCGGGCACGGCCGGCTCCAACGTCTGCGCCGTGGTGCTGCGCGCGTCGACCATCAACGGCTCTTCGCCCTGCTCTATCAGTTCGAGTAATGCATCGATGCCGATGCGCTCGATCTGCAGGGCCTGGCGGAAGCGTCGGCGCTCAAGGAATTTATACAGCAGGAACAGGCCCAGCAAGGTGGCCAGCATCAGCAAGGCGGTGCCGCCCATGGCGCTGAGCAAATCGAGCACTTGTTGCACGCTGGCATGGAATATCACGCCCACAAGAATGCCCGTGCCACTCCACAGCAAGGCGCCCAGGCCCGCATACAGGAAGAACAGCCCAGGCGGCGTACCCAGGGCGCCCGACATGGGTGCGGCCACGGTATTGAATCCCGGCACGAATTTGGAGACGATCAGCGCTTTCGGGCCCCAGCGCTTGAACTTGTCTTCCGTCTGGCTGACGCAGTAATCGGGCGACAGCGAGATGCGGCACAGCAAGCGCAAGATGCGCTTGCCAAAGTGGCGGCCCGCGCGGAACCACGTGAAGTCGCTGATCAGGCAGGCGCCCAGCGCGGCGGCCAGCACCAGCGCCCCATTCATGTCGCCATCGACGGCCAGCGCGCCAGCCACCACCAGGATGGGGAAGGCGGGAATCGGCAGGCCAAGCTGCTCCACCAGCACGATGCCAAAGACGATCAGGACACCATAATGTTCGAGCAGGTAAATGAGGTTGGGCATGGCCGCTATCTTACCGTAAAAATCCCCTTATATTTGTATGCCTTTCGGGATAGCACTGAGCAGGGTGCGCGTGTACGGATGCACGGGATTGCGGTACAGCTCGTCCGAATCGGCCAGCTCCACCACTTGCCCCTTGTGCATCACCATCACCTGGTCGGCGATGTATTTGACCACCGACAAATCGTGCGAGATAAAGATGTACGACAATCCAAATTCATCCTGCAAGTCTTGCAGCAGATTTAATACTTGCGCCTGCACCGACACATCCAGCGCCGACACGGATTCGTCGCAGACTAAAATTTCCGGCTGCATGGTCAGGCAGCGGGCAATGGCGATGCGCTGGCGCTGGCCGCCCGAGAATTCGTGCGGATAGCGGTGGAAGGCCTGTTCCGGCAAGCCCACCTTGTCGAGCAGCCAGTAGGCCTTGGCGATGCGTTCCTTGTCATTGGCGCCGATGTTGTGGATGCGCATCGGCTCTAACAGAATCTGCCCGACCGTAAACCGCGGGTTCAGCGAGGCATACGGATTCTGGAAGATGATCTGGATGCGGCGTTTATACGGCAAGTATTCCTTGTTCGGCATGGCAATCAAATCCTTGCCGTGGAACATCGCCGTGCCGCCCGTTGCCTGGTGCAAACGCAGCAGGGTCAAGCCCACCGTCGTCTTGCCGGAACCGGATTCGCCCACCACGCCCAGCGTTTTTCCGCGCGGCAAAGTGAACGACACATCCTTGACGGCCTGGAATTCGCGCTTGCCGAACAGCCCTACCCGCGTATAAAAGCTTTTACTGAGATTCTTCACCACCAGCACCGGCTCGTCGCCCGCAATGTAACCGCGCGTGCGCTGCTTGATTTCCACGCCGGGGCCAGCCTTGCCATCCATATAATCGGCGATCACGGGCAAGCGCCACGGGCGCTCGTCCAGCGAAGGCCTGCAATGCAGCAGCGCTTTGGTGTAGCTGTCCTGCGGCGCTTCGAACACTTGCCGCACCTCGCCCGTCTCACGCACTTCGCCGTTACGCATGACGATCACCTGGTCGGCAATCTCGCCCACCAGGCCCAGGTCGTGGGTAATGAAGAGCACGGACATCTGGTGTTTCTTTTGCAAGGCCGCGATCAGGTCCATGATCTGCTTCTGGATCGTCACGTCCAGCGCCGTCGTCGGTTCGTCGGCAATCAACAGTTTTGGCTCGCAGGCAATCGCCATGGCGATCATCACGCGTTGCTGCTGGCCGCCCGACATCTGGCTCGGGTAGGCGTCGATCTTGCTGGCGGGGTCGGGAATACCCACTTCGTCGAGCAATTCCAGGGTCCGCGCCCGCGCCTGCTTGCGGTTCATGCCCATGTGCTGACGCAACACTTCGGCGATCTGGAAGCCTACCGTGAAGACGGGGTTCAGCGACGACATCGGCTCCTGGAAGATCATCGAGATATCCTTGCCGCACATGGTGCGCCGCTCGGCAATCGACAGTTGCAGCAAGTCGCGCCCGCCAAAGTAGATACGCGATTGCTGGTCGATGATAGTATTGTCTGGCGGCAACAAGCCCATCACTGCCAGCGAACTGACGGACTTGCCGCTGCCCGATTCGCCCACCAGGGCGACGGTGCTGTTGCGCGGCACGTTGAACGAGATGCCCTTGACGGCCTCGAACGTGGTCTTCTTGTCCAGGCGGAAGGTGACGCGCAGGTCGCGCACTTCCAACAGGTTATTCTGGTCCATGAGCAACTCCTATTTCACTTTGGGGTCGAGCGCATCGCGCAAGGCATCGGTAAACAGCGAGAACGCCGTCACCAGCACGGCCATCGCCGTGGCGGCGGCCGTCAACTGCCACCATTTGCCCAGGATCAGTTCATTTTGTGCCTCGTTGAGCATGCTGCCCCACGAGACGGTACCCACCGGCACACCAAAGCCGAGGAAACTCAAGATCACTTCGGCCTTGATGAAGCCCACCACCAGGATCGACATTTGCACCAAAGCAACATGACTGACGTTGGGAAAGATGTGCGAAAACATCTTGCGCCAGTGCGAGGCGCCAATGGCATCGGCCGCCATCACGTATTCGCGCGCCTTGTGCTTGATGTATTCGGCGCGGATCAGGCGGTACGGCCCGGTCCAGCCCGTAAGCCCTAGGATCAGCACGATGGTCAGCACGCCCTTTTGCTGCAGCACGGCGGCCACCGTCAAAATCATCAAAATCGACGGAATCGACGTGAAGATGCTGTAGAACCAGTTGAAGAAGTCATCGACGGCGCCGCCAAAGTAGCCGGACACGGCGCCAAAGAGCGTGCCCAGCACCACGGCCAGCAAGGCGGCCACCAGGCCCACCACGATCGACGTTTCACCGCCCTTGATGGTTTTCTGGACGATATCGTGGCCCCACTTGTCGGCGCCGAACGGCAAGGTCGCCGCCTTGTGCGCGATCAATTTTTTCGTCTTGCCCATGCCGGCGCGCAAGGCCGTCAAGTCGTCGGCCAGCGGGTCGGACACGCCGTACATGTCGACGCCGGCGGCCGGGTTGCTGCCCATCTGCGCGCGCAATTCGGCGATATCGTCGGCCAGCGGGTCGAGTACGTTGACGGGAGTGGGCGTGCTGCGTTCATCGGGCACGCCGGCATGCATCGCGCCATCGCCCACGGCGTCCGTATCGGCGCCGGCAAAGGTGGGCGGCGCATAGCTGACGGCCACTTCATCTTCCCAGTTCGCTCCAACTAAGCCGCTGGCGGACGCCAGCACCAGCAGGAAAAACGCGCCGACCACGGCCAGCGATAGCATTGCAATCTTGTCGCCGCGCAAACGGCGCCACGCCAGGGCCCACAGGCCGGGCGAAGTATGAGGTTTCAACATCGTCACTTTCTACTTCAGTTGTACGCGAGGGTCGACCGCCTGGTACAGCAGGTCGGTGAGCAGGTTGAAGAGCATGGTGGCGGCGGCAACATACACGGTGATCGCCTTGATCACCGGAAAGTCGCTGCGCTCGACGGCCAGGATCACTTCACGCCCGATGCCGGGGATACCGAAGAAGCGTTCCAGCAGGAAGGCGCCGATCAGCAGTGCCGGCAAGTTCGACATCACATACGTAATGATGGGAATGCCGGCATTGCGCAGCACGTGGACCCACATGATGCGCCCTTCCTTCAAGCCCTTGGCGCGCGCCGTGCGCACGTAATCCTGGTTCGCCTCGTCGAGCACGAAGGTGCGGAACAGGCGCAGGGTGGGTGCAATGGAGACGGCCAGGCCGATCAGGATCGGCAGGGTCGAGTAGCGCAGCAGGTTTTCCCAGAAACTGTCGCCCCAGCCCTGCACGGGGAACAGGCCCAGCTTGTAGGCGAAGCCGTACTGGAAGACGATGATGTAGACCAGAATACTGATCGACATGCCCACCGTGCAGGCGATCATGACGGCGCGGTCCGTCAGCGAGCCGCGCACGAAGGCGATGGCCAGCGCCAGCGCCACGCCAAAGAAGGTTTCCAGCACTGTCAGCGGGATCAGCACCATCATGGACGGCCCAAGGCGCGACGTGATGATGTGCGACACGGATTCGCCCGTGGCCCAGCTTTGGCCGAAGTCAAAGGTGACGATCTGCTTGATAAAGATCCACAGCTGCACGTAATACGGCTGGTCGACGCCCAGCTGGCGGCGGATGTTGGCAATGCTTTCCGCACTCGACATCTTGCCGGCCAAGATGTAGGCGGGGTCGCCGCCCACCCAGTTGAACAGGATGAAGACCAGCAAGACCACGCCCAGCATGGTCGGCAGCATCTGCCACAAACGGCGCAGGATATAAGCAAACATAATAATTCCTTGTTGTTATAAGCTGCGCTTATTTGGTGACGGGCTTGGCCACGGGCGTACCGTCGCTGTCGATATCCATGTAGGCCCATTCCTGGAACAGGATCGGGTGCTTCTTGTAGCCTTGCACCGTCTTTTGCGCCAGCATGTTGCGGTAGCGCGCATAGCCGATCAGGGCGCCCGCATTGACTTCCAGGCGGCGCGCCATCTGGTGGTACAGCACGTTGCGCTCGGGGCCAGCCGGCATGGCCTGGCTGGCCGCATACCACTTGTCGTATTCCGGGTCCTGGTAGCAGCCGTTGTTGTTCTGGTGCGTGTTCGGACCGTAGAACAGCTGCATGAAGTTGTCGCCGTCCGGATAGTCGGCCAGCCAGGGCGCCGTGCGCGTCTGCATCTTGCACTGTTTTTCCATTTTTAAGATGTCGGAAAAGATCATGCGGTCGTTTTCCATGCGGATGCCCAGCGAGTTGTAGGTCTTGCGCCACATTTCCGCCTGCAGCACGCCGTTCGCTTCATTGCGCGAGGCGTAGCGGATCAACAGCGGCTTGCCATCGGGCAAAGTGCGCCAGCCATCATCGCCCTTCTTGTAGCCAAATTTATCCAGCAACTTGTTCGCCAGCACGGGATCGTATTGCAGCAGGCTCTTGTAATGGGGATCGTAGCCCACCACGCCCGGCGGTATCGGATAGTCGAGGCGCTTGGCCTGGCCATTCCAGATGATGCGGATTTCTTCATCGATATTGTGTGCCATGGCAATGGCACGCCGCAGGGCGATTTTTTCCTTGCTGAAACCACCCAGGGTGGGATCTTGCATATTCCAATAGTAATAGCTGATTTCCGGGTCCAGCAGGCGCGACAGTTGCACGCCCTTCTCCACCAGCTCCGGGCGCAGCTTGCCGTTCAGCAAGGCTTTCGGCGCCAGCGGGCCATCGAGCCAGAACACGTCCGTGCCGCCGCTCTGGAAGGACAGCCAGCGCGACTGGTCTTCGATCATCACGGAAATTTCGATGCGGTCGATGGCGGGGATGCGCTTGCCCTGCATCTGGCGCACGATGCGCTGGTCGTCCGGATCGTCGCCAGCCAGGAAATTCCACGTCTCGGGCAAATGCTGCGGGTTGCGGTTGAGCACGATGCGGTTGCCGCGCGTCCATTCACCCAGCGTGTAATAGCCGGTGCCGACGGGGTTCGAGCCCACCTCGCCCTTCACGTCGCCGTATTTTTCCACCACTTCGCGCGCCACGGCGGCCGTCGGCACATAGGCCAGGATCATGGGGAAATTGAAATCGGTCTTGGTCAGCGTGACGCGCAAGGTGTACGGGTCGAGCATTTCCAGGCCCGCCACCTTCTTGTTGTAGTCAAACTTGTTCGACTTGGCCGCGTCCTTCGCCAAGTCGTCCAGGCCCACCACCTTGCCTTCGAACAGCCAGCTATGCGGCGATGCCAGGCGCGGGTCGAACAGGCGTTTCCATGAATACACGTAGTCGGCCATCGTCAGCTCGCGGCGCTTGCCGCCGAAGGCGGCGTCCGGCGTGAAGAGGATGCCTTTTTTCAGGCGGATGGTATAAGTCTTGCCGTCGCTTGAGACTTCCGGCATGGCGGCCGCTGAAGCGGGCACCACCTTCACGGGGCGTGCCAGGTAATCATAGGTGTACAGGGTATCGAAGACGGCCTGCGTGATGTGGTTCGAATACAGGTCGCGCGCGGTGGCCGGATCGAAGCCCGTCTCGGCGGCCGGCAGGATATAGCGCAAGGTTTTGACCGGCGCAGCCGCAGGGGCAGGGGTGGCATCCGCGGCAATGGCCGCCAGCGGCAAGGTGGCCAGGCAGGCGAGCAGCGCCACGCGCCGCATCCATGGTGACTTCATGTAATACCCTTCATTTCGATTATCTGTCGCACCGTATTGGTGCGCTTGTACTGGCTTGCCCCTGGGATACAGGATTCCACCACCAAAACCAGTCCATCCTCGCAAGATCTATGCCTTGTTAGCAGCCGTTTCGACTGTCTGAAAAACGCGTAACGATAACGCAGTTCCGCCTCACGGACAAAGAGAAATCCCATCCTTGCCGCTGCGGCAATGCGCCACGCCCTATTTTGCTGCGACGCAGCACACCCTATTTCCATCGATAAAAAAAGAGCATAGGCGTAGCGTATCTACGCTGCAGCACAGCATTCGATGCCGGGGCATGCGCTATGCAGCAAAAAGAAATAGTTTCGGTGGGGAAATACACCACAAAACGGAGGTGCTTTGTTTTAAATCAACTTGATTGAGCGCGAGCCGTTGTTTAAAAACACAAAGCACAAAGCAGTGTTGACAAAGAGTTTCACCAATCATTACATTCGTTTAATTGAAAAGATATAAACAATTTTTCAATATTCTCGGACGCGCTTACCAGTGCGACCGTTCTTGACCTTTTAGCCAACCGCTTTATCAGGAGTCTTGAACATGATTAGAGAAATACGCCTGTCACGCTCCATCCGTTTGATCTGCGCCAGCGGGCTTGCCGCCGGCCTTCTCAGCCAGCCGGCACTGGCGCAAGACAGCGGCGATACCCCCGGCATGCAACGTGTCGAAGTCACGGGTTCCTCCATCAAGCGCCTCGTATCCGAAACAGCCACCCCCCTGTCCATCTTCAAGGCCGAGGATTTCGCCAAGCAGGGCCTGACCACGGCGCAGGAAGTGCTCAGCAAGATCCCCTCAAACTCGTCCAGCATGGGCAGCGGCAATGCCGTCGGCGGCAACACCAGCGGCTTGCCCACGGGCGGCCAGGCCAGCGCCGACTTGCGCGGCCTGGGCGGCGACAAGACATTGGTGCTACTCAATGGCCGGCGCATCGCCAACCATCCGTATGACGGCGCCAGCGTCGACCTGAACATCATCCCCATTTCCGCCCTGGAACGTGTCGAAGTACTGCGCGATGGCGCCTCGGCCATCTACGGCACGGATGCCATCGGCGGCGTCATCAACTTCATCACCAAGCGCTCGATCAATGTCACCAACATCACCGCCGAGGTGGTAGCCCCCGAACACAAGGGCGGCGGCGAGCACCGCCTCAACCTGTCGACGGGCTTCGGCAAGCTCGACAGCGATGGCTACAATATCTTCGGCGTCGTCGATTACCACAAGCAAAATGTGCTGACCTCGCAAGACCGCGCTTTCTCGCAGACGGGCATCGTTCCCGAGCGCGGCCTGTCCGTTACCAGCGGCACGACGTTCCCCGGCAATTATTTTGATGCTGCCGCCAATGGCGGCAATGGCCAGGCCGGCAATCCCTACGCGGCCACGGGCTGCAACCCGCCCTTGTCAGTGGCCGCGGCGAACGGCACCTGCCGCCAGGATTACACGCGCCAGATCGACAACTTGCCGGCACAGGAGCAAGTGGCCTTCTTCGGCAAGGGCGCCTTCAAGCTCGGTGGCGGCCACCTGGCCAGCGTGGAATACTTGCACTCGGAAAACAAGGTCAAGGCACGCACGGCGCCGCCGCCGCAAACGGGGCTGATCTTGCCCAATACCAGCAAATACTATCCGGGCAACGCGGGCGGCGTGCCGGCCCAGCCAGGCTTGTCCGGTGAACCGCTGAGCGTCAACTGGCGTCCCGTCGAAGCGGGCCAGCGGCAGATCGATTCGGACGGCAAGGCCGACCGCCTGGTGGTGGCGCTGGAAGGCGAACTGGCGGGCTGGGATTACAAAACGGGACTGAGCCATGCGATCAGCAAGTCGGCGGAAAAATTCACGGGGGGCTATGTGCAGGATGCCTCGTTCGCCGCAGGCGTGCTGAACGGTATCCTGAATCCCTTCGGCTTGCAGGATGCGGCCGGTAAAGCCTATCTGGACAGCACGGCCCTGCGCGGCGAAGTGCAGAGCGCCAAGGTCACTACCACGGGCTTCGACATCAAAGGCAGCCGCGAGCTGATGCAACTGGCGGGCGGCCCGATGGCCATCGCTCTCGGTGGCGAGTTACGGCGGGAAAAGGCGCAATTCAATGTGAACCGCGACATCGCCAGCCAGGCCAGCAGTTCCGGCCTGTCAGGATCGCTATCGAAGGACGGTTCGCGCGATATCGAAGCCATCTTCGGCGAAGTCAACTTGCCCCTGATCAAGAACCTGGAAGTGCAACTGGCGGCCCGCTTCGACCATTACAGCGATGTGGGCAGCACCACCAATCCCAAGGTGGCCCTGCGCTACCAGGCCAGCAGCGCGCTGGTGCTGCGCGGTTCGGCCAGCACGGGTTTCCGCGCACCGACGCTATTTGAAAAGAATGCGCCGCCATCGAAGAACGATACCAACGATTCTTATGACGACCCGATCCTGTGCCCGGGTGGCGTGCCCCAGCCAGGCGCCAATCCCCTGCGCGATTGCGACTTGCAGCAGTTCAAGTTGCAAGGCGGCAATGAGAAGCTGAAACCGGAGAAATCCACCACCTTCGCCTTTGGCATGGTGCTCGAACCCGTCAAGGAAATCACGCTCGCCATCGATTACTGGAACATTCACCTGAAGGACAAGATTTCCTCGCTGCCCGAGCAATCGATCTACGGCAATTATGAGAAATACAAGGACTTGTTCCTGCGCAATCCCGACGGTTCGCCATTCGCCATTCTCGACCTGAACGACAACCTGGGCGAAGTCAAGACGGACGGTATCGACGTCAGCCTCAACGCGCGCCTGGGACGCAGCACGTATGGCGATTTCAGCGTGTCGGTCGATGGCACGTGGACCCACAAGTATGATTACCAGAACGAGCGCGGCGGCGAATTCATTGCCAACGTGGGCCGCTATGCGGATAACAACCCCGTGTTCCGCTGGAAACACACGGCTGCGCTGAACTGGCGCATGGGCAACTGGGGTGCCACCGTGTCGCAATCGTTCAAGTCAGGCTATACGGACCAAAACCAGGTCGATGCGCAGTACAAGCACGAGGTGCCTTCGTACAGCCTGCTGAGCGTGTCGGGCAGCTATGCCTGGCACGGCTTGCTGCTGACGGCCGGCGTGAAAAACCTGCTCGACAAAGAGCCGCCATTCTCGAACCAGGGCACGCTGTTCCAGAAAGGCTATGACCCACGCTACACGGACCCGATCGGGCGCGCCTACTATTTGCGCGGCAGCTATACGTTTTAACGGGGATTTGCGGGAAAGAGATCTACCAGGCAGCGCTGGCAAGCGTGTGCCAGCCATGCCAAGGACGGCGCCATCAGCGATGATGTGCGCCGTTTTATTTTACCCGCCTGAGTACGCCTGACAAGGGCTGGAGATATTTTATTACTGAAGTAATGTAAAAATATTAGCAATTTGTTGCATTTCGTCCAAAAATTCCGTTCGAAATTGACAATCTGAATCGTGAATGTTTTGATGACGGGCTGGAAAATTTACCAAATTTAAACTGGCAAAATTAAAAATAAACAAATAAATTGTTAGCAAGCAACAACTTATATCAAGATAATTGCTACCTTTATCACAAAAACAAGGAATTACGAATGATGATTGAAAGTGTAATATCGCGGTCGCTGCGCCTCATGTTTGCTGGCAGTTTGGCCTTCGGCATGCATGCTGCATATGCTCAAGAAACAACAGATGGTGCCATGCAGCGTGTGGAAGTAACGGGTTCGAGCATCAAACGCCTGGCTTCGGAAACAGCATTGCCGATCACCTCGATCAAGGCTGACGATTTCGCCAAGCAAGGCTTGACGACGGCACAGGAAGTCCTGTCCACCATTTCCATGAATCAAAGCTCGCAAAGCAGCTCGCAATCCGTCGGCTCCGGTACGGGCGGCCAATCCGTTGCCGACCTGCGCGGCATCGGCGGCGACAAAACCCTGGTCTTGCTGAACGGCCGTCGTATTGCCAGCCACCCGTTCAACGGCTCGTCTGTCGACCTGAACATCATCCCGATTTCAGCCCTGGAACGCGTCGAAGTGCTGCGTGACGGCGCCTCCGCCATCTACGGTACCGATGCCATCGGCGGCGTGATCAACTTCATCACCAAGCGTTCGGTCAAGGGCGGTTCCGTGACCGTCGAGCATTACGAACCACAGAAATCGGGCGGCGGCGACGAGTCGCGCCTGAACCTGTCCGGCGGCTATGGCGACCTGAACAAAGATGGCTTCAATGTCTTCGGCGTGGTCGACGTGCATCGCCAGTCGGCGCTGAACGCATCCGACCGCTCCTTCTCGAAAAGCGGCTACATCCCGAGCAAGGGCGTGGACAACCTGAGCGGCACCACCTTCCCGGCCAACTTCTACGACACGGGCAATAACCTGACCGGCAACCCGGCGTTCGCCGCCGGTTGCGTGGGCGCGAACCTATACAAGAACACTTCGGGCAAGAGCACCTGCGCCATGGACGTCACGCCGTTCATCCAGGCCATTCCGAAGACCAAGCAAGAGTCCTTCCTGGGCAAGGCCAGCTTCAAGCTGAACCAGGATCACCTGGCCACCATCGAATACCTGCATTCGCGCAGCACCAACGAAGCGCGCATCTCGCCGCCGCCAATGTCGAACATCGGCATCCTGATGTCGTCGAGCTCGCCTTACTATCCAGGCGGCAGCGCCGGCGTGCCTGCCGTGCCTGGCCTGTCGGGCGAAGATCTGGACATCAGCTGGCGTCCAGTGGCATCGGGCCAGCGTTCCGGCTTCGATACCAGCACCTCGGACCGCCTGGTACTGGCGTCCGAAGGCGTCCTGGGCGCCTGGGACTACAATGTAGGCCTGAGCTACTCCGTCAGCAAGGCCACCAGCGCCTTCACGGGCGGCTATCTGAACGACCAGCGCATCATCGATGGTGTCGGCAGCGGCCTGCTGAACCCGTTCGGCGAACAGAGCGCCGCCGGTCAAGCGTACCTGAACGACTCCGTCCTGAAAGGTGAATACCTGAGCGCCAAGATGACCAGCACCGCGGTCGACGCCAAGATCAGCCGTGAACTGTTCAACCTGCCTGCAGGCGCCGTCGGTTTCGCCGTCGGCACGGAATTCCGCAACGAAAAGGCGGAATACAATATCGACACCGCCCTGGCGGGACAAGCGTCGAGCTCCGGCTATGCGGAAGCGCAAAACCAATCGGGTAGCCGCAACATCAGCGCCATCTTCTCGGAACTGAGCATTCCTGTCGTGAAAGACCTGGAACTGTCGCTGGCAGCCCGTTATGACCATTACAACGACGTCGGCGGCAGCTTCAACCCGAAAGTCGGCGTACGCTGGCAGCCAACCAGCCAGGTGCTGCTGCGCAGCTCGTACAACACGGGTTTCCGCGCGCCAACGCTGTATGACCTGCATGGCCCGCAAACCAAGACCTTCACCGCCAACAAGTATGACGATCCGCGCCTGTGCCCAGGCGGCACAGCCATTCCTGGCGCTAACAGCAACGTCGCCTGCGGCGCGCAGCAATACATCCGTTCTGGCGGCAATCCGGATATCGGCCCTGAAAAATCGAAAACCTTGAGCGCCGGTATCGTCATCGAGCCGACGAAATCGCTGACCGTCTCGCTCGATTACTTCCAGATCAAGCTGCGCGACAAGATCGGCACTGTCGCCGAACAGACCCTGTTCGACAACTACGGCAAGTACCAGGACAACTTCATCTATTCCAACGGCGGCACCAAGCTGGAATACGTGGTGGCAACCCTGGCCAACCTGGGCGAAATGCACACCTCAGGCATCGACCTGGGCCTGAACTGGAAATTGCCAAGTAGCCAGTACGGCAACTTCACGTTCAACTTCGACGGTACCTGGGTCCAGAAGTATGAGTACCAGAACGAACGCGATGGCGAGTTCGTGCAAAACGTGGGCGTGTATGGCGACAATGCACCGGTATTCCGCTGGAGACATAATGCCTCCCTGCAATGGAATCTGGCCAAGTGGAACGCCACGCTGTCGAACAAGTACATGAGCGGCTACCGCGACCAGAATTATGTCGACCCGCAATTCGAGCAAAGCGTCAAAGCCTACTCGGTCTGGTCGCTGTCGGGCGCGTACTCGGGCTTCAAGAACACGGAACTGACCGTGGGCGTGAAAAACCTGCTGAATGAAGATCCACCGTTCAGTAACCAGCTCGGTACCTTCCAGTCCGGCTACGATCCGCGTTTCGCCGATCCGCTGGGCCGTACATTCTACGTGCGTGCTACCTACAAGTTCTAAGCTGATACGCAACTGATACCAGCTAACAACTGAAAAAGCCCGGAAAGCTTAGTTTTCCGGGCTTTTTTTCATGCTGCGAGCCACTTTATTCCTTGTCGCCCTGCAAACGGCGCTGCTTCACGGCTGCCGCCAGATTTTCCAGCACGGCCACGCTGGCGCTCCAGTCGATGCAGCCGTCCGTGACGGACTGGCCATAGATCAATTCCTTGCCCGGGATCAAATCCTGGCGCCCTGCCACCAGGTGCGATTCCACCATCACGCCAACGATGCGGCCATCGCCCGCCGCCACTTGGGCGGCGATGTCGGCGCACACGGGAATCTGGTTTTCCGGTTTCTTCGAGCTGTTCGCATGCGAGGCGTCGATCATCAGCCGCGCCGCCAGGCCCTGTGCGGCGATGGCCTTGCAAGCGTCGTCCACGCTGGCCGCGTCATAGTTTGGCGTCTTGCCGCCGCGCAAGATGATGTGGCAATCCTCGTTGCCGTTGGTCGAGACGATGGCCGAGTGGCCGCCCTTCGTGACGGACAGGAAATGGTGCGGCTGCGAGGCGGCCTTGATGGCTTCCACGGCGATTTTCACATTGCCATCCGTGCCATTCTTGAAGCCGACCGGACAGGACAGTCCCGAGGCCAGTTCACGGTGCACCTGCGACTCCGTGGTGCGCGCGCCGATGGCGCCCCAGCTGATCAGGTCGGCGATGTATTGCGGGCTGATCACGTCGAGGAACTCAGTGCCGGCCGGCAAGCCCATCTCATTGATATCGCGCAACAGTTCGCGCGCCATGCGCAAGCCATCGTTGATGCGGAAGCTGTTGTCCATGTACGGGTCATTGATCAAGCCCTTCCAGCCCACCGTGGTGCGCGGCTTTTCGAAGTACACGCGCATGACGATTTCCAGTTCGCCGGCGAAGCGCGCGCGCTCCTTGACCAGCAGGCGCGCATATTCCATGGCCGCCTTGGTGTCGTGGATCGAGCAAGGCCCGATCACCACCATCAGGCGGTCATCCTGGCCATGCAGGATGCGGTGCAGGGCGATACGGGCGTCGGCAGCGGTCTGTTCGGCTTGCTCCGAGCAGGCAAATTCGCGGATCAGGTGGGACGGCGGGGTCAATTCCTTCATTTCGCGAATACGCAGATCATCGGTGCGGGGCATCATTTTCTCCAAAATTTGAACAGGGGTAAACCATCTGGGTAAAAAAAAACCGCCATCAGTGGCGGTTTTTTAGAATTTGCTGGGATCTCGTTTTTGCTGCTACGTGAACCGACCGCTACTCCACCGCCTTTGGGTTGGAATTGCTAAAATAAAAATAAGCGGTAAAAAAGTGGCGAGCGAACATGCGAGTCTTCCGTAAGTGATGATCGACTATAAACCCAAATTGCAAGGGTTGGCAAGCATAATTGTCGGCAAAGCCGCATGGCGCTGCCGTTTTACACCGCAAAGTGCGCAAAAAAGCATAAAAAGTTGCGCACGGCGTACGCGGATCGGCCAGACGCCACCGCTGTGCCCGTCGTGGCGCACACGCCACACAAAGTCCATTTTAGCGATGGCAAGCGACACACTGCTGATCCAGATCGAATCCCAGCCAGGCCACACGGGCGCGGCAGGACAGTTTTTGAGTGAGGATGTGAAATACAGGTTCTGAGGAGAAACAAGCTACTTACCCCGGCTTTGTGCGCCGGGGCAAGTAGTGACAGCAGAAAATCAGGCCGTGCCGCCGACCGTGATGCCATCCAGGCGCAAGGTTGGCTGCCCCACGCCCACGGGCACGCTTTGCCCCTCCTTGCCGCACACGCCCACGCCCGAGTCGAGCTGCATGTCGTTGCCGATCATGGAGACGCGGTTAAGCACGTCCGGGCCATTGCCGATCAGGGTGGCGCCCTTCACCGGATAGCTGAGCTTGCCGTTTTCTATCATGTACGCTTCGCTGGCCGAGAAGACGAACTTGCCGTTGGTAATGTCGACCTGGCCGCCGCCGAAGTTGACGGCGTACAAGCCATTTTTCACGGAAGCAAGGATTTCACCGGGGTCTTTGTCGCCGCCCAGCATATACGTATTGGTCATGCGCGGCATGGGCAGGTGGGCGAACGATTCGCGGCGCGCGTTGCCCGTCACGGCCATCTTCATCAGGCGCGCATTCATGGTGTCCTGGATATAGCCTTTCAAGATGCCGTCCTCGATCAGGGTCGTGCACTGCGTGGGATTGCCCTCGTCGTCGATATTCAGGGAACCGCGACGGCCCTGCAAGGTGCCGTCATCGACCACGGTGACGCCCTTGGCGGCCACGCGCTCGCCGATGCGCCCGGAAAACGCGGACGAACCCTTGCGGTTGAAATCGCCTTCCAGGCCATGGCCAATCGCTTCGTGCAGCAAGATGCCGGGCCAGCCCGGCCCCAGCACGATGGTCATGGGGCCGGCCGGCGCGGGGCGCGCCTCCAGGTTCACCAGCGCCGATTTGACGGCGTCTGCGGCGTATTGCTCCAGCACGGCATCGCTGAAATAATCATAGCTGAAACGCCCGCCGCCGCCGGCCGAACCCGTTTCGCGGCGCCCATTGTGCTCGGCGATGACGGTGAGCGAGACGCGCACCAGCGGACGGATATCGGCCGCCAGCACGCCGTCGCTGCGCAGCACCAGCACCACGTCGTATTCGCCGGCCAGGCCCGCCATCACCTGCACCACGCGGGGATCTTTCGCGCGCGCCATCTTTTCCACGCGTTCAAGCAGCTGCACCTTGGCCGTCGCATCGAGCGAAGCGAGCGGGTCGTTTGGCAGGTACAGCGAACGTCCCCCCTGCGGTTGCGTGTGGCCCGCGATCTTGATCTTGCCGGCGCCAGCGCGCGCGATGGTGCGCGTGGCCGCTGCCGCTTCCAGCAGGGCCCGCTCGGAAATCTCGTCGGAATACGAAAAAGCCGTCTTGTCGCCGGACACGGCGCGCACGCCCACGCCCTGGTCGATGGAAAAACTGCCCGTCTTGACGATGCCCTCTTCCAGGCTCCAGCCTTCGCTCCTGGTCGACTGGAAATACAGGTCGGCATAATCGACCTTGTGGGTAAACATCGTGCCCAGGGCTTTCAACAGCTTGTCTTCGTCGAGGCCGAACGGCGTCAGCAGGATCTCGCGCGCCACGGCCAGACTGGAGAGATTAGGTTCAAATGGATTCATGGCTCTTTTCTCACAATTCAATTCTTCTGCAGTGCCTGGCAGAAGCGTAGCGAGCGGCAGTGATTTGTGGCTGAGAAGCGCAACCGTGCTAGAGCACGGTGAGCATCGCAGGCCGCAAAGCGCGACGCGCAGTAGCTTATGCCAGGTACTCTCACATGGTGCGATGCGCGAGGGCAGGCAGGGATTCGCGCACGCCGGCCAGGAACAGCGGGTCGAGCGCGCCGCTCACCACGCCTTCGCCTTCGGGCAGTACGGCTTTGACTTCGCCCCACGGGTCGATCAGCATGCTGTGGCCCCAGGTACGGCGGCCGTTCGGATGCAGGCCGCCCTGCGCCGACGCCAGCACATAGCACTGGTTTTCAATGGCGCGCGCGCGCAGCAGCACTTCCCAGTGGGCGCGGCCCGTCGTATGGGTAAATGCGGCCGGCACGACGATCAGCGCGCAATCACCCATGGCGCGGTACAGCTCCGGAAAGCGCAAGTCATAGCAGACGGACAGGCCAACCCGGCCGAACGGCGTCTCTATCGAGCGCACCTGTGCGCCCGGCACGATGGTGCGCGATTCATTGTAGGACTCGGTGCCGCGCGTAAAGCCGAACAGATGGATCTTGTCGTAGCGCCCGGCTGGTGCGCCCTGCGGGTCGTACACCAGCGTCGTGTTCAAGACCTTGCCTTCCTGGCCCGAGATCAGGGGCAAGGTGCCGCCGATCAGCCAGATGCCGTGCTGGCGCGCCATCTGCGCCATGCCGTCCTGGATGGGGCCACTACCGGGCTGTTCCGCGTGGGCCAGCTTGTCCGTTTCCAGCTTGCCCATGATGGCCCAGTATTCGGGCAACACCACCAGTTCGGCGCCGCCAGCGGCCGCCTGCGCCACCAGGCGCCGCGCCGTGGCCAGGTTTTCCGCTACGGAAGGGGTGGAAATCATTTGTATCGCTGCAACTCTATGCATAACTCACCTGTTTTACGTAAGTACTGACTGCGTGGCAGATTATTTCGCCACGGCATCCTGCGCCGCCGCAGGGGCCACAAGCTCCAATTTACCACCATCGAGCTTGGTCACCACGGGCGACTTCCACGGGCCGGCGATCTGCATGTGGTAGGTCAAGGCCTTCATCACGGGCGCGCGCAGGAACAATTGCGCCAGGAAGCTTCCAATGCCGATGACCGGGTTGACGGCCAGTGCGTACACCAGCGGGCCCGTGCCCAGGTTGAATTCAGGGATCACCACCACGTGCAGATTCGTCGTTTCATTGGCAATATCGGCCGTGCCATCCATCAGCACGGTCGCTGCCACGCCGTGCATTTTCAGGTTATCGGTGCTCACCACGCCGCGCTTGATGCTGGCATTGGCCGTGATGCCATCGAACGCCAGGCCCTCGGAAAACACGTCGTGGAAATCGAGTTTCAGCAAGCGGGGCAAGGCTTGCAGGCTCAGCACGCCCAGCAGCTTGGCCGCGCCCGGATCCTGCTTGAGGAACTGGCCCGACTCCACATTCATCTCGATCTGCCCCGACAGGGTGGGAATGTCGAGCGAATACGGCAAGCCATTCCAGGCGATGTCGCCGCTCAGGCGTCCCTTGCCACGGCGCACCGTATCGGCAAAGCCGAAACGGTCCAGCAACTTGCCCGCGTCGGCGATATCGAGGCCGAAACGCAAACTGGTGGTACTTTGCCCATCCTTGATGACCCATTTGCCATTGCCGCTCAGAGCGCCATCGGGATTGGACAATTGCAGCTTGCCCACGCGCCACTCGCGCCCGCCAGCGGCCATGGTGTTATAAGCCTGCAACTCCAGCCGGCCGATCTTCTTGTTGAACAATTCAAATTGCTCGGCGATGATATCGAGCGAGGGGATCGATTGGGCGCCGCTCTTGCCTTCCAGCAAATTTTTCACGTCGTTGGCGGCCGATTCCGGAATGATCAGGGACGACAGCCGGGCCGTCATCTTGCCCAGGCCGGACGGCGTTTCCAGCCACGTCACATAGCCTGACACTTGTTTTGCGTCAATATTGGCTTGCCACACATCCTTCTGGTGCGTGGCGCCCACCACTACGTTTTCCAGCTTGCGCTCGCCCAGCAGCAGCTCGCCGGCGCGCGCCGCCATCATATCGGGCACCACGTATTGCGCGATATCGGGCGCATCGCCATCGGCCGCGTCGGCCGCCACGCTGGCCGCGCTGCTGCCGGCGATGGCGCTGCCGACGGCGATCCAGCTGTCCACGTCGAGCGACTTCATGTTGACGTTGAGCATCATCCCACTGTCCGGTTCGGGCGCCGGCACGTTCACGCCGATGCCGCCGCGCATCAAACGCCATGGCTCCTTGCCCTGCTTCTGGCGCTGGTAGCGCGCAGCGATACCGGAACCGAGCGCGATGCGGATGTCGTCCGTGCGCAAACCGGCCGCGTTGGCCGCATTGCCCGTCAGGGTGAATTTGATGGGCAGGCTGTCGCCAGCCGCCTTTTTCAAGGGCGCGGGGAAATCCAGGCCCAGCCCCGTCAAGGGCGACTCTACATTGACCACCACCTGATGCTCGCGCGCCGTGATCAGGCCGCTGTAGCGGGCGCCGCCATTCAAGTGTTTCGCCAGGCGCTGCAGCACGGCTGCAGGGTAGGTCTTGCGCAAGCCGTCGATCGTCATGTTGCCGGCAATTTTCACCTGGATGGAATTGTCCGGCTGCGTACCGCCGGAGATGGCCAGCGGTCCGCCCAGAAGGTTGCCATTCAAGCCATTCAGGTTGACGCCCTTCTCGTTGAACTCGATCTTGCCCTGCGCGCCCAGCACGGGCGGCATGTCGTGGAACAGCACCACGTCGTTGCCCGCCAGCTGCAAGCTGCCCTGCACCGTCGATTCGAGCATGCGTTCGATGGGCAGATGCAACTTCAACGCCAGTTTGGCGTTGCCGGTGGCGGTGGTTTCATCCGTGAAATGCTCGATCCAGCCCAGCACGGGGCTGGCCGTCACGTATTTGAGGAATTCCTGCATCGGACCGGCCGCGTTGCCTTCGATATCGAGCAAGGTGTCGAACACGCTCAGGTCGGGAATCACGGCTTTTACATTCGTCAACGCCACGCCGCCCGTGGTGGCCGTGTCGCCGCGAATTTCCATGCGCGCGCCCTCGAAAATAAAACTGCCCTTGATCTTTTCCGCCTGCGGCCACAGCGGCGCCTTGCCAGCTAACGGGCCGCTGCCGGCAAATTCGCCCGGTGCATAGTTCAAGGTGCCGTTCTCGATCTTGCCGGCGATGCGGAATTCGCCGCGGTTGCGCTGGGCGGCACTCCGCTGGGCGGCACTCCGCTGGGCGGCATTGCGCTGGGCGGCACTCCGCTGCGCCGGCGTGTCGGCCTTGAACGGGAAATGCGCGAGTTCGCCGCGCAGGCGCAGGCTGATGCCGCGCGCCATGCCGCCTTCGAGCGCACCGGTCAGCCAGTGGCGCAGGTGCTCGGGCGTTTGCAGCGGCAGGTAGCGCCCGATGGTATTGATCTGGAAATTGTCGAGCGTGCCCGTCAAGTCCACCTGGCCCAGGTTCTTGCCATCGAGCGGCATGCGGTGCGAGCCGTGCAGGGCGACGCGCAAGCCTTGTTGATTGAAGTCAAGCTTGTCGAGCGCCACTTGCAGCATGTTGTCCGCTTCAAACGTCCAGCGCGCCTGCATGGAAAATTGTTCGAACGGCATGGCAGGTTCGCTCAGATAGGACGGCAATTGCAGCACCATGTCTTGCGCGTCGATAGCGATCGTGCCGCCCTTGTCGCTGGCGTCGATCGTGCCGCTCAAATGCTCGAAGCCGGGAATGGCCGGGGCGGCTGCCTGTGCGGGGCTGCTGGCCGTCTTCGCCACGGCCAGGCGGGCCGGCTGGGCGTTCAAGCCCAGTTCGATGAGCTTGCCGCGCAGGCGGTAGCTGGCGGGCGTGGCCATGTCGCCCTGCCATTGCGCGGAAAAATCCTGCAGGCGTCCCCGTGGCGCCAGGGCGTCCAGGCGCTGGCGCAGCTGCTGGCCCAGCGGCAACTTGTCTGCCAACGCGGCCAGGGTCTGCAAATCGAGGGACTGGGCCGTTATTTCCGTCTGCGCCGGCTTGCGCCCGGTGGCGGCAATGAAGCGCTCGGAGAGGGTGGTCGGTGGCAGGCTGAGGCCATCGCGCGTTAGCAAGGCGAAATTGGTCAACTCCACCTGATGGCCGTTGGCGCCAAAGGTTGGCTTGCCGTCCGCTACCTGCGCCGACAAGTCTTCCTTGGCCGAAATGCGTCCGCTCACCGACAGCAGGTCGAGCGGGGCGATGCGCTCGCCCAGCTGGGCCTGCACATCGGTCAAGCCCACATCGGCCGTAAAGCCGGCCAGGCGCGCGTGATCGAGGCTCAGCCAGGCGCGCAAGGCGCCTTTGCCCTGGCTCAGTTCAAACGGGTAATCGAGATAGCGGCGCCAAGCGGCCAGGTCGGCATTCTTCAGGTCGGCGTACAGCTCGCCCTTCCACATCGACACATCCGAGATGCGCGTACTGAAAGGCGGATGCGTGAAGTGAGCGCGCACATCGATGGGCGCGGCCAAGCTGGCGGGCGGCGTCGCCTGCAAGCCAAGGCGGTGGCTGCGCCAGCGATTGCGCAGCAACAAGTTCACCTGTTCCAACGCCAGCTCGGGCGTGCCGCGCAGCTCGTCCGTCCAGCGCACCTTGCCGTCGCGAATGACGATGTCGTACTGCGACAACAGCCAGTCGGCGCCCTTGCCATCGCCGCCCTGGCGGCTGTCGACCAGCACGCCAGCCACATACAGCTGGCCATCCTTGCTGCGCCGCACGTCCAGGTCGGGCCGCGTGATTTCCAGTGTCTCGAAACGCACGGCACCGAGCACGCTCCACCACGACACGGTGGCCGACACGCTCGGCAAGCTCAGCACCTGGCGGCCCGCCTGGTCGCGCAAAGTGACGTCGCCGAGGAACAGATTCGGCCGCACGCCATGCCAGGAGGCATAAATACGCGCGATACTGACGGGATTACCCAGCGCGCGGCTGGCAGCCCGCTCGATATCACCTTTATAGTAATCAATATTGGGCAGGATGGCGTAGCGCAGGAATAAAAACAGCACGGCGAAGGCGAAATACGCCAGCAACACGACTTTGACGACGAAACCCAGCACGTGGTGGGTGGCCAGGTTGGCCATACGATAGGCGGCACGCAGCCGCTGCCAGCGCAGGGCCAACGGCACATGTTCTGTCACGCTTGCTTCTGGCGATTTTTGCATTAATAAGCTAATAAACTGGCCTGGCGTCAAATAATGGCAAAAAACGTCTGCATTCGTGGCGCGCGCCTGCATCCTTGCGCTTGCTTCTGAACAAAGCCTCCCTTACCATCGTCCGGGAGACCGCGCACTGCCGGCAGCAACTTTGCCAGCGGCACAATTTTACCGCATCCCCCGCCGTTCGCAGCCAAGTAAACCAAGAACCATGCACGCAGCATCCACCAAGCACCTACCGATACCATGAGCCCTATGCCTTTGATCTCCGCCTCCCGTTTCTACCAGCGCTGGCTGGGTGCCGCCCCCGAACGCGCTGCACAAGTGGCACAGTTGGTGCGCGCACCGCTCGACGGGCTCGACTTTGCCGCCGCGCTGGCCGAGCAGGCGAACGTGGCCACGCCACCGCTGCCCCCCGAGCGGGCCATGCGGCGCCTGCGCAACCTGTTGGTCTGCGGCTTGATCGAGCGCGACCTTGACGGCCAGGCCGACTTGAACGAGGTCGTCACGGCCATGACGGGTTTTGCCGATTTCGCCATCCGCACGCATGTCGATGCCATCATGGCCGAGATGGTGGCCCAGCATGGCATGCCGGTGGGCGAAGAGTCGGGCCAGGAGCAGGAATTGATGGTGTTGGCGATGGGCAAGCAAGGTGGCGGCGAGCTCAATGTCTCGTCGGACATCGACCTGATCTTTGTTTACCCGGAAGATGGCGACACGCAAGTGAGCGTACCGGGCCAGCGCAGCCTGTCCAACCACGAATTTTTCATTCGCATGGGCAAGAAACTGATCGCCGCCCTGGCGGAAATCACGCAAGACGGTTTTACTTTCCGTGTGGATATGGCGCTGCGCCCGAACGGCAACTCGGGCCCACTGGCCGCCAGCCTGGGCATGGTCGAGCAATACCTGATCGTGCAAGGGCGCGAATGGGAGCGCTACGCCTGGGTCAAGGCGCGCGCCGTGACGGGCAAGGCCGAGGATATTGCCGCGCTCGACGCCATCGTGCGCCCCTTCGTCTTCCGCCGCTACCTCGATTTTGGCGTCATCGATGCCATCCGCACCATGCACGGCCAGATCCGCGCCGAGGTCAACCGCCAGGAACGGCTGCATCCGGACCGCAGCAACAACGTCAAGCTGGGCCGTGGCGGCATCCGCGAAATCGAATTCCTGGCGCAAGTGTTTCAATTGATACGCGGCGGGCGCGACGCCGAGCTGCGCGAGCGCTCCACGCGCGCCACCTTGCGCACGGTGGCGGAAAAAGGCTTGCTGGAACCGGCCATCGTGGAACAGCTGCTCGGTTCCTACACTTTCCTGCGCAACCTCGAACACCGGCTGCAATACCTTGACGACGCGCAAACCCACACCCTGCCCGCGAACGAGGCCGACCGCCTCACCGTGGCGCAAATGATGGGCATGCCCGACACAGCCACCCTGCTGGCCCAGCTGGAAGCGCAGCGCGTGTTTGTCGCCGGTCAATTTGACGAAATGTTCAGCGACAAGAGCAGCGGCACACCGCCGGCCGACACGGGCATCGATCCGCAAACGTCGAACGAGTGCGCCGCGTCGGACCAGCAGGAAGCCATCGAGGCGCGCTTTGCCGCGCTGGGCTTCGACGAACCGGCCGCCTGCGCGCGGCGCCTGCTGGCCACCTGGCAAGCGCCGCGTTTGCAATCCTTGCCCGAAGCAAGCCGCACGCGTCTGGTGGCCCTCGTCAACTCCGCCCTGCCCCTGATCGCCGACTGTTCCATCACCACAGGCAAGGCCAGCCAGCTGGCCACGCTGGGGCGGCTGCTCGATTTCCTGGAAGCGATTGCGCGCCGCTCGGCCTATCTGTCGCTGTTGACAGAATACCCACATACTTTGGTGCGCGTGGTGCGCATGGTGTGCGCCAGCGGCTGGGCCGCCACCTTCCTCACGCAGCACCCGATCTTGCTCGACGAATTGCTCGATGAGCGCATCCGCCACAGCGTGCCGGACCCGGCCGCGCTGGCACTCGATTTGCAACGCCAGCTCGACGACGCCCCCGGCGACACGGAGCGGCAGATGGATATCTTGCGTGAAACCCACCATGCGCAGCTGTTCCAGTGCCTGGCGCAAGACTTGGCGGGCGACCTGAGCGTGGAAAAGCTGGCCGATTACCTGTCGCAGCTGGCCGACATCATCGTCGCCGCCACGGTGCAAGCCGTCTGGCAAACGCTGCCCACGCGCCACCGCGAAGTGCCGAAATTCGCCGTCATCGCGTATGGCAAGCTGGGCGGCAAGGAACTGGGCTATGTTTCCGACCTGGACGTCATTTTCCTGTTTGACGACGATGACCAGGAAGCGCCCGGCCTGTATGCCAAGCTGGCGCAGCGCTTCATTACCTGGATGACTTCGCACACGTCGGCCGGCATCTTGTTCGACATCGACATCGCCCTGCGCCCCGATGGCGCCTCGGGCATGCTGGTCTCCAGCGTGCAGGCATTCGAGCGCTACCAGGGCAGCGCGGCCTGGGTATGGGAACACCAGGCGCTGACGCGCGCGCGCTTTTGCGCGGGAGACACCACCATCGGCCAGCACTTCGAACGCATACGCGACACGATACTGTGCAAGGAACGGCCTGAAAATGGCCCGCTCAAGGGCGAAGTGCTGGCCATGCGCAAGAAAATGCTGGACGCCCACCCGCCCCGCCCGGGCAACTTTGACTTGAAACAGGATCCGGGCGGCATGATCGACATCGAGTTCATGGTGCAATACCTGGTGCTGCAGCATGCGGCGCAGTATCCCCAGCTGACGGCCAACGCCGGCAATATTGCCCTCTTGCGCCTGTGCGGCGAATTGCATCTGATCGACGCGCAGCTGGCCGCCTCGGTAGCCGACGCCTACCGCGCGCTGCGCAAGTTGCAGCACCAGCTGCGCCTGCAGGGGCAAGACCTGGCCCGCGTCGAACCGGAACGGGTGCGCGAGCATGCGGACAATGTGACGCGGCTGTGGCAAGCCATCTTCGGCGCTGCGGCCTGAGGCGGCCCAGGCATGCCGCTACACTACCTGTCCCGCCTGAGTGGCGCGGCGCGCGATACGCAAGCCAATCTGCAGCTGGGCTGCGTGCTGGCGCTGGTGGCTGGCGCCGTGAATGCGGGCGGTTTTCTCGCCATCGGCGGCTATACCTCGCACATGACGGGCATCGTCTCGGGCATGGCGGACGACTTGGCGCTGGGAAATATCACGCTGGCGCTGGCCGCGCTGGGCGCCTGGCTGGCCTTCGTCAGCGGTGCGGCCGTGACCGCCATCATGGTGAACTGGGGCAAGCGGCGCCGGCTGCACAGCCAGTTTGCCGCCAGCCTGCTGCTGGAAGCGGCTTTATTGCTGCTGTTTGGCCTGGCGGGCAACTACCTGGCCGCCATGCCGGGCGTGCTGGGCCCCGTCACCATCTTGCTGCTGTGCTTTGTGATGGGCTTGCAGAACGCCATCATCACCAAGATTTCCGGCGCCGCCATCCGCACCACGCATGTCACGGGCCTGTCGACCGATATCGGCATCGAACTGGGCAAGATGGCGTATTACAACCGGCGCGCCTTGCCCGACCGCGTGGTCAGGGTCAACCGCGGCAAGCTGAAAACGCACAGCCTGCTGATTGCCTGCTTCTTCATCGGCGGCGTCAGCGGCGCACTGGCGTTCAAGCATATCGGCTTTCCCGCCGCCACCATCATCCTCGCCGCCGTGCTGACCTTGCTGTCCGGCGTGCCCGTGCTGCGCGACTTGCGCCTGCTGTGGCGATTCTACCGGCGCCGCCTGTAGTACACCTAACAAAACCTACTGCGCGTCGCGATTTGCGGCCTGCGATGCTCACTGTGCTAAAGCACAGCTGCGCTTCTTAGCCACAACTCACTTCCGCTCGCTACGGTTTTGTTAGGCGTCGCACAGCCATAAATAAAAAAACGCCCCGGAGGACGTTTTTCTTGCGTAGCCAGGAATTACTTGGCCGACATCAATGCGACGGTGGTGTCGAGCATGCGGTTCGAGAAGCCCCACTCGTTGTCGTACCACGACGATACTTTCACCAGGCGGCCCGACACTTTGGTCAGGGTCGAATCGAAATTCGACGACGCCGGGTTGTGGTTGAAGTCGATCGATACCAGCGGCTCGGTCTGGTACGTCAGGATACCTTCCAGGGCGCCTTCCGAAGCGGACTTCATCAACGCGTTGACTTCTTCCACCGTGGTGTCGCGCTTGGCGATGAAGGTCAGGTCGACCAGCGAGACGTTGATGGTCGGCACGCGGATGGCGAAGCCGTCCAGCTTGCCGTTCAGCTCAGGCAGCACCAGGCCCACCGCAGCGGCAGCGCCGGTCTTGGTCGGGATCATGCTCATGGTGGCCGAACGGGCGCGGCGCAGGTCTTCATGCATCACGTCGGAAAGTACCTGGTCGTTGGTGTAGGCGTGCACGGTGGTCATCAGGCCCGTTTCGATGCCGATGGCGTCGTTCAAAGGCTTGACCAGCGGTGCCAGGCAGTTGGTGGTGCACGAAGCGTTCGAAATGACGGTGTCCGTCGATTTCAGTACCGAATGGTTCACGCCGAACACGACGGTTGCATCGACGTCCTTGCCGCCTGGTGCCGAGATGATGACTTTCTTGGCGCCGCCCTTCAAGTGAGCCGAAGCTTTCTCTTTGGTGGTGAAAAAGCCCGTGCATTCCAGCACCACGTCCACGCCCAGTTCGCCCCATGGAATTTCAGCCGGGTTGCGCTGTGCAAACACGCGGATCGGATCGCCGTTCACGATCATATTGTCGCCTTCGACGGTAACCGTGCCCGGGAACTTGCCGTGCGCGGTGTCGTAGCGGGTCAGGTGGGCGTTCGATTTGGCATCGCCCAGGTCGTTGATGGCAACGATCTGGATATCCTGTTTCTTGCCGCCTTCGTAGAAAGCACGCAACACATTACGCCCGATGCGGCCGTAGCCATTGATTGCAACTTTGATCGTCATACTCTGCTCCTGATTAAAAAAAAGGTATCAGCACAGCACCCCGGCATTAGCTTGCCAGGGGTCTGCTCAAAATCAATATTAGCCAGCGATAACCGCTTTAACCTTGGCTACGACGTTCTCGACCGTAAAGCCGAAGTGCTTGAACAGCACCCCGGCCGGCGCCGATTCGCCAAACGTGTCGATACCGACCACGGCGCCTTCCAGGCCCACGTATTTGTACCAGTAGCTGGTCACGCCCGCTTCGATGGCCACGCGCGGCACGCCCTTCGTCAGCACGCTGGCCTTGTAGGCGGCGTCCTGGCGGTCATACACGTCGGTCGACGGCATCGACACCACGCGCACATTGATGCCTTCGGCAGCCAGCGCGCTGGCGGCAGCGACGGCCAGTTCCACTTCGGAACCGGTGGCGATCAAGATCGCCTTGGCATCGGCCACGTCGTTCAGCACATAGCCGCCGCGGTAGATGTTCTCGATCTGTTCGCTGCTACGCTCCTGGTACGGCAGGTTCTGGCGCGAGAAGATCAGGGTCGACGGGCCATCCTTGCGGCGCACGGCAGCGCCCCAGGCAGCAGCCGACTCGACGGTGTCGCATGGACGCCAGTTGTCCAGATTCGGGATCAAACGCATCGACGAGACGTGCTCGACCGATTGGTGCGTCGGGCCGTCTTCGCCCAGGCCGATCGAATCGTGGGTAAACACGAAGATCGAACGCAGTTTCATCAGGGCAGCCATGCGCAGCGCATTGCGGCTGTAGTCGGAGAACGTCAGGAACGTGGCGCCGAACGGGATGTAGCCGCCGTGCAGGGTGATGCCGTTCATGATGGCGCTCATGCCGAATTCGCGCACGCCATAGTTGATGTGGTTGCCAGGCTGGCCCGAACGCACGGCCACGCACTCTTTCCAGTTGGTCAAGTTCGAACCGGTCAGGTCGGCCGAGCCGCCCAAAAATTCCGGCAGTGACGATGCCAGTGCCTGGATGGCGTTCTGGCTGGCCTTGCGGGTGGCGATGTTTTCCTTCTTTTCCACGCAAGAAGCGATGGCGGCCGACAATGCCGTTTCAAACGCGGCTGGCAGCTCGCCCTGCATGCGGCGCTTCAGTTCGGCGGCTTGCTGCGGGAATTCGCGGCTGTAGGCGCCAAAACGCTCGTTCCAGTCCGCTTCCAGCAGGGCGCCTTGCTTCTTGGCATCCCAGGCCGCGTAGACGTCAGCCGGCATGTCGAATGGCGCGGCGTCCCAGCCGATGTATTCGCGTACGGCAGCGATTTCCTTGTCGCCCAGCGCGGCGCCGTGGACCTTGTCGCCGCCTTGCAGGTTAGGCGAGCCCTTGCCAATGATGGTCTTGCAGCAGATCAGGGTTGGTTTCGAGGCGGCCTTGGCGCTAGCGATGGCGGCAGCCACGGCGGCAACATCGTGGCCGTCGACGGCGCGGATGACGTTCCAGCCATACGCTTCGAAGCGCGCCGGGGTGTCGTCGGTGAACCAGCCTTCCACTTTACCGTCGATGGAAATGCCGTTGTCATCGTACAGGGCAATCAGCTTGTTCAAGCCCAGGGTGCCGGCCAGCGCGCACACTTCGTGCGAAATACCTTCCATCAGGCAACCATCGCCGACGAAAGCATAGGTGTAGTGGTTGACGATGTCGTAACCTGGCTTGTTGAATTCAGCGGCCAGCAATTGCTCCGACAGGGCCATGCCGACGGCGTTGGCGATACCCTGGCCCAGGGGGCCGGTGGTCGTTTCAATGCCTGGCGTGACATCGACTTCCGGGTGGCCGGGGGTCTTCGAATGCATCTGGCGGAAGGCCTTGATGTCGTCCATCGACAGGTCGTAGCCCGTCAGGTGCAGCAACGCGTAGTGCAACATCGAGCCATGGCCGTTCGACAACAGGAAACGGTCGCGGTTCTGCCATTTTGGATTGGCGGGATTATGGCGATAGTGACCACTCCACAGGGCAACTGCGATCTCGGCCATGCCCATAGGCATGCCTGGATGGCCGGAATTGGCCTTTTGTACAGCGTCCATTGCCAGTGCGCGGATCGCATTGGCCATTTTGGTAGTCGGGAGCGTAGTTGTCATGATGGTGTGGGTCAGTCGCGAGTTTGGGATTCGTTTGCAACAGCACGGACAAGAAAGAACCCAGGCCGGCTGCTTTATGTAGTCAACTATTTTACCAGACTGGGGGGCCGCAAATTAGAATTGCGGCGTACTGGCCAGCCAACTGGCTATACTTTGATGTCTTTCCACCTCAATTAGCCCCATTTAGGATCTGCATGCCGCGTTTTTACTGTCCCCAGCCGCTCGTCGCCGGCACCACTATCTCCCTGCCGGAGGCCGTCGCCCACCATATCTTAGTCGTGCGCCTGGCGCCGGGCGAATTCATCACCCTGTTCAATGGCGAAGGCGGCGAAGTGCAGGCCAGCCTGGTGTCGGTCGCCAAGCGCAGCGTGACGGCTGAAATCAGGGCGCAGGTGGCGCGCGAAGCGGAACTGCCGTATTGCGCGACCCTGGCGCAAGCGTTGCCGGAAGCGTCGAAAATGGACTGGATCATCGAAAAAGCCATCGAACTGGGCGCGACTGGCATCGTGCCGCTGGCGGCGCAGCGCTGCGTGGTGCGTTTGTCGGCCGAACGGGCGGAAAAGAAACTGGCCCATTGGCAAGGCATCATCGTCTCCGCCTCGGAACAATGTGGCCGCAACCGCCTGGCGCAGTTGGCGCCGTTGCAGGACTTCAGTCACTGGAGTCGCCAGCAGGATCTGCATAAGCGCGTCCTGTTGACGCCGCGGGCGGATCAATCAATGGCCGACTGGGCCCGTCACCAGCCACCGCAGGCGATCACGCTGATGGTGGGGCCGGAAGGCGGGTTTTCGGAAACGGAAGAAAAAGCCGCGCTGGCCGCCGGCGCCATCGGCCTGTCGATGGGGCCGCGCATCCTGCGCACCGAAACGGCGGGCCTGACGGCGCTGGCGACGCTGGGTGCCTTGTGGGGCGGGATGTAGGAACACGCCAGCCGCCAGCTGTTGCGACAAGGCCGGCGCCACCGCATCCCCCTTCACACCACCGGCAGGATCGCGCCTGCAGCGCCGCACTCTTTCACCAGTTTCCGCAAGTCGATACCTTACGCACATAAAAAACCCGCCAGGCGAACCTGGCGGGTTTTTTCAGACGTTCATCCCATGCTCCTTGCGGAGCGTGGAATTAGAAGGACTGGTTATAACGCACGTAGACGAAACGGTCGATAGGCGCGTTAGGATCAACAGCCGACGAGGACGAAACGCCAACGCCTTGGCTCGTTGCTGCATACATCAGGCGTGGAGCGCGGTCAAACAGGTTGTTCGCGCCGACCGAGATCTGGCCTTTCCAAGGCGTTTTGTACGCCACGTTCAGGTCGATGTAGGTGGTCGAACCACGCTTGTTGTAGCCGCCGCCGTCATAGCTGACGCCTTGATCATCAGGATTCGAGCATTGGAGTTCGGAGTCCAGGCACAGATCCTTGACGCCGCTGGTGTAACGCGCGGTCAGGGTCGAGCTCCAGTTCCCCATCATCCAATCCAGGCTGATGTTCGACTTCAGACGGGCATAGGTAAACTCGCCTGCGTACTCTTGCCAGTCGGTAGTAGCGCTAGCTTTTTGCTTGAACGAACGCAGGACAGTCGATTCAGTACGAATAGCGAAGTTACCGTATGCCGTACGCGGCAGGCGGTAGCCCAGGCCAATGTCGAAACCTTCCGTCGACAATTCACCCTTGTTGATCGTGCCGCGCGACAGGCCGGTGATGGCGCCAGTCGAGTTACGCACAATATCGCCGCAGTATTTCTGCAGACCTTCAACGACGCAATTGCTGATGACTTCAGCAGCGGTCCAACCAGAGATCTGGTCTTTCACGTTGATCTTGAACCAGTCCAGGCTAGCCGACAGGCCTGGCACGAACGATGGGTTGTAAACGAAGCCCAAGGTCTTGGTTTTTGCCGTTTCTGGCGTCAGCGTATCGTTACCCACGCCGGTTTGGAAAGGCACGGTCGATTGTGCGCCAGCGGCTGGTACTGCAGCGCCGGATTGTGCCAACTGACGGTAGCCTGCCGGTACGCCGGTGGCGGTGCAACGTTGAGCAACGGCTGGGTTGCGTGCGGCCAGACCCCAACGGCTGTCGCATGGGTCGAGGTAGGAGTCGAAGCTTTGACCACCGCCACCGAAGGTATCGCCCAGCGCAGGTGCGCGGAAGCCTTCAGCCCAGGTACCACGGACCAGCAAGTCGTCAACTGGTTTCCACATGACGCTGGCTTTGCTGTTGGTCGTCGAACCAAAATTGTCATAGTCGGAGTAGCGCGAAGCCAGATCCAGCGACAGCAGCTTGGCAAAGCTCTGACCTTTCAGCAGAGGGATGTTCGCTTCCAGGTAAACTTCTTTTACCGAGTAGCGGCCTTTGGTCGTGTTCGCAGCCAGATCGGTCGAATAACCGGCCTGATCGAATTGGCCCGGACGGTCGTAGCCGCGCACGTCGCGCTTCTCGATACCGCCAGCGAAGCCAACCGCACCAGCTGGCAAGGTGAACAGTTCACCGGAGACGTCCGCCGTGATGCTGTTGACGGTGCTGCCGTAGGTGCCTTGACCATTAGCCGAAACGTATTTCCAGGCTTCCGGGTTCGACACGGATGGGCCGCCCAGGATGTTGAAAGGCGTACACAGCGAGAATGGAACCGGGCTCGCTGCGGTACCGCACTGCACTTGGCCAGCGCCATTCAGGAACGATGGACCCAGGGCTTTCTTCAGGTTCAACAGATTCAGGTTACCCGTGCTCAAGTTTTCGCCTTTGAGCGAATTGTGGTTGTAGCCAGCGCTCCAGCTCCATGGCAGGCCACGCAGCGTGAATTCACCTTCCAGCGTTGCATCGATGTGCAAGGTCTGGTTGTTGTTTTCGGTGATACGCGGCTGCTCGGTCGTGCGGCGGGCGAAGAACAGGTCCTGGCCTTTGCCAGCACCGGCGACTTGGTTGCCGTATGGGTTGAAATAGCTATCCTTGTCGATATACACAGGGAAATTAGGCTGCGACAGGCTGTTCATCGGATAGCCAGCGACCTGGCGCGTCGAGCTGCGCTCGGCGTACATGGCCGTCGTCGTGAAACGCAAGTCGCCTGGCAGTTCGATCGTGCCCTTGGTAAAGATCGAGGTCAGCTTGGTCGGCGACTGGAACATCATCTGCTGCGACGAGTTGTATTTGTCGTCATTCGAGTTGGCGAAATTATGATAGTTCGCCGGGTTGCGCGAGTCCGCGCCAACGCCACTACCATCAAAGCCGCCGGTATGGTTCAATATCTTATTGAAACCGCCATTTGCAGCAACGGTATTGCTGGTGCCGGCAGCAGTAACTGGCGTGATGCGGCCCCATGGCGCGGCGCCAAAGCCCTGACCGAAGAAGTCGCCCGTACCGTAGCTTTGCGAGGTGATGTCGCGCGTCTTGGCCCATACTGGCTCAGTCTTGCTATGCGAAATGCCAAACATCATCGAGGCTTTTTCGGCATTTGCGCCATACGACAGCGAATAGTCTTCGGTCTTGCCGTCGCCTTTTTCGTTGATGCCCTTGTAGACGCTGATCTCGGCGCCTTCAAGGCGTTTTTTCAGAATGATGTTGACCACGCCGGCGATTGCATCGGAGCCGTAGATCGACGATGCGCCATCTTTCAGGATGTCAATGCGTTCGATCATGGACGACGGTACGGTCGACATGTCGGTGTAGCCGTCAACCGATTGCGTCCAGCGCTTGCCATTGACCAGCACCAGCAGGCGGTTGGCGCCCAGGTTGCGCATGTCGATGTATTGACCGCCTTGTTCGCGGTTCGAGGTCAGGACGGCGCCCTTGCTGAAGGCTGGCGTACCCGCCGAAGTCATTTGATTCAGAATATCGCCGACAGTGACCAGACCAGTAGCCTGAATCTGCTGAGCAGTAATCTTTTGAACAGGTTGCGCGGTTTCCAAGTCTACTTGGCGAATGCGGGAACCGGTAATTTCCACGCGCTGCGGGGCTTCAGCTTGCTCTTGGGCAAATGCTGTAAGCGAGTTCAATGCCATCGCTACTGCTACGGCAATCTTGGTGCGTTGATGCATAAGTTCTCCGATTTGAAATACTACCTACTGATCTAGTCAGGCTCTTGTAAACATAAAATTATGTTTAATGTCTTTCTGAATCCGTACTGTCGGCCTTGTGTCAAACCGTTTCTCACTTTATGAGCGAGCCAGCCAGGTTACTATGACATTACGTCATCAAACCATTTTCAAAGCAGCACTGTCAACAATACTCAAAAGCGGATTCAACAAAGAAACAACACTTTTTCCCACGCGGCCGTTTTAATTTCCCTTCATAAGAAAAATTGCTACACTTCACAACAACCATGCGCGCACCAGATTGGTGCGGACACATTTTGCAGATGCTCTACTCTGCAGTTATTGGTGCGGCGCCTGACTGGACGGCGAGGGCGCACGGATACGGCACAGACATCAAAAGAAATCTGCCTGAATCCTCCAACCCTCCTGCTACGGCAGCTATTGCGCACCAACTTGGCACAATCTGACCAGCTACTTTTGCCCACGGCCGGCACGCCACAAGGCGGCTTGAGACGGTGGCGGAGCGTGCGGCAGGACATGCGCTAACGGAAAATTAATCGTTGTAAAAATGCAACATAATGAACTTATACTTTCAAAAACTCACTTTTTACACTACATTACTATCCACTTGAGAACGCAACTTTCACGGCGCATAAACAAACGTGCGCGATTTTTAAAATTCAAATAACCCGCAATACAGAGTTATTTTTTAATTAAAAATACCGCAAGACCACCGCTTATATTCGGAAGATATATATCGATATATACTTCGAATATAAATTCGCGCCCGCTTCTTCATTTTTTCCAGCATTACTTCAATTCCATTCGCCTTTCGCCCAGAGCCGCCGTGCTGTATTTATTGCGACTGTGTCTATCTATGCATTCCCGCGATATGTGCGCTGCCATCGCTCCCCTGGCGTCCCCGACAGCGATGCGATTGCCGGCGCCGTCCGGCTCCCGACCATTGCATCAACAGTCTTCGCAGCAGGTAAAATAGCGCCTTGATGCCGCCGCGCGCGCCGCCTCACAGACTCTCCGCTAGATACGGAGCCCAGCCATTTTTATAGATACACATCATGTTGCGACTCAACGAAGTAAAACTCCCCCTCGAACACGACAAAGCGGCCCTGCCCGCCGCCATCCTGGCGCGCCTGGGCATCGCCGCCGCCGATTTGCTCGGCTTTAGCGTCTTCAAACGCAGCTATGACGCGCGCAAGCGCAGCGCCGTGGTGTTGATTTACTCGCTGCATGTTGAAGTCAAGAATGAAGCGGCGGTCCTGGCCCGCCTGAGCCACGATATCCACTTGATGCCAGCACCCGACACCGACTACAACTTCGTCGCCGGTGGCGAACGGCCGGCCGGCCACAGCACTGAGCCGCGTCCCATCGTCATCGGCACAGGCCCATGCGGCCTGTTCGTGGCGCTGATCCTGGCGCAGATGGGCTTGCGTCCCATCATTCTCGAACGGGGCAAGCAGGTGCGCGAACGCACCGTCGACACCTTCGGTTTCTGGCGCAAGCGCGAACTGAACCCGGAATCGAACGTGCAATTCGGCGAAGGCGGCGCCGGCACTTTCTCGGACGGCAAGCTGTACAGCCAGATCAAGGATCCCAAGCATTACGGCCGCAAGGTGCTGACGGAATTCGTCAAGGCTGGCGCTCCCGAAGAAATCATGTATGTGAGCAAGCCGCACATCGGCACCTTCCGCCTGGTCAAGATGGTGGAAGAAATGCGCGCCAATATCGAGCAGCTGGGTGGCGAATACCGCTTCAGCAGCAAAGTCGTCGATATCGACATCGCACCCGGTGCCGACGGCGGCCAGGTGCGCGGCGTGGTGCTGGCCAATGGCGAAACCATCGCCAGCAACCACGTGGTGCTGGCGATCGGCCACAGCGCGCGCGATACCTTTGAAATGTTGCACAAGCGGGGCGTGTACATCGAGGCAAAGCCATTCTCGATCGGTTTCCGCGTGGAACACCCTCAATCGTTGATCGACAACTGCCGCTTCGGCCCCAGCGCCGGGCATCCGATTCTCGGCGCGGCCGACTACAAGCTCGTGCATCACGCCAGCAATGGCCGTTCCGTCTACAGTTTCTGCATGTGCCCGGGCGGCACGGTGGTGGCGGCGGCCTCGGAACCGGGCCGTTTGGTGACGAACGGCATGAGCCAGTACTCACGCAATGAACGCAACGCCAACAGCGCCATCGTGGTCGGCATCACGCCGGCCGACTACCCGGGCGACCCGCTGGCCGGCATTGCGCTGCAGCGCGACCTGGAAGAACGTGCGTTCGCCCTGGGCGGCAGCAACTACGATGCACCTGGGCAATTGGTGGGCGACTTCGTCGCGGGCCGCGCCTCCACCGAGTTCGGCAGCGTGGTGCCGTCGTACAAGCCTGCCGTGCACCTGACGGACCTGGCGCCCTCCTTGCCCGAATATGCGATCACGGCCATGCGCGAAGCATTTCCTGCGTTTAACAAGCAGATCAAGGGCTACTACAAGGCCGACGCCGTGCTGACTGGCGTGGAAACGCGCACGTCGTCGCCGATCCGCATCAAGCGCCGCGACGACGACCTGCAAAGCCTGAACACGCGCGGCCTGTTCCCCGCCGGCGAAGGCGCCGGCTACGCGGGCGGCATCCTGTCGGCGGCCGTCGATGGCATCAAGGTGGCTGAAGCTGTGGCCCTGTCGATGGCGGCGCGCGGCAAGTAAGCCCCTATCTGTCGCCATGTACGAAAAAAAACGCCCGGGCATGCCCGGGCGTTTCAACTTTCAGCTTACAACTAGTTAGAACTTGTAGCTGCCGCGTACATAGACAGTACGGCCAATGGCATCGGCGTAGCGTGGATCATAGCCAGCCTGGAACGTCGTCGTTTGATAGCTCAGCGGTGGTGCGCGGTCAAACAGATTGCGCACACCAGCCGTCAAGGTCACGTTCTTGGTCGCAGCGACGCCGGCGAAAGCATCGAAGGTCGTGTACGACGCCACATTGAATTCCGGATCCTGGTCGATATAGCCGGACTTGTAATGGCCAGACATGCCACCGCTGAAAATGCCGCTGTTCCAGTTCAAGGTGACATTATGCTGCCAGCGGAAGACCGGACCGGTACCCGAATACACGCCGACGTTTTGCTTCCACTCACCGCCTTCTGAACTTTGGTACTCGTACTTGTTGACATACGTGCTGTTGGTCACCAAGGCAAGCGTACCGAAGTCATTCGTGCGCAAGCGGTAGTTCACGCTCAAGTCGATACCGCGGGTCTTCACGCCACCCAGGTTCTGGGTACGCAAGTCGACATAGCCGCAGGTGGCCGGATTCGGACATTGCGAGCCGTCCGTCGCCAGGTTGCCCGATGCCGTGCGATGAAATACCGCGGCATAAGTAGCAGGGTCGGCAAACACATCATCTTCGCTCAGGCTGCCGATCGAATGATCGAGCTTGATGGCCCACAGGTCGATCCCCACGCTCAGGTTATTGAGCGGTTCGATGACGATGCCAAAAGTGGCATTTTTCGACTTTTCAGGCTGAAGATTCTTGTTGCCGCCATACAAAGCCTGGAATTGCTGACTGCAGTTCGCCGCTTCCGGCTTGCCTGGCTGCGCAGCGCCACCCGGGCAGTTGATGGGATCATCATGCTGGCTGGTATTGGTGTAGGTCTGGGCCGAGTTGATTTCGTACAGCGACGGCGCGCGGAAGCCCGTCGAGTAGGAACCGCGCAGCAAGACTTCCTTGCTAGGCTGGAAGCGGAACGCCACCTTCGGATTGGTGGTGTTACCGAAGTCACTATAACGGTCATAGCGTACGGCGGCTGTCACATCCAGTGTCTTGATGATAGGCACGTTCAATTCGGCATACAGCGCCTGGGTATTGCGCGAACCTTCATTATGCAGCTCAGGGTCGATGCCGGTACTGGCAACAACCTTGCTGGCGTAATCGAAATTGGCCGTGCTGAGGAAATTTTCACGCGTCGCCTGGCCACCGATAGCCAGCGCGGCCGAACGTCCGGCGCCCAGCCAGTCGCTCAATTCACGGCTGGCATTGAAGTCCGCACCCTTGGTCGAACCCTTCGCGTTCTGTACGTTGCCATCGAGCGCGGCGCTCTGAATCAAAGCCATGCCGGCGGCATCCTGATCGCCAAAGGGATTGATGATGCCATTCAACACACCGTTGGTGATGATACTGCCGTCGCTATAGCCCTTCAGGTTGACCTTGACCTTGTTTTCGTTATACGTCAGTGCGGCGTTGTAATCCCAGCCGGCAATATTGCCGGTCAGGGCGGCCACCAGGCGCTGCTGCTTGTTGATGTTCTCGTCCGAACGCGAACCGTTCGGCAAGTCGCGCCATTTGACATGCACGAAGCCCGGCTTGGCGCCGGCCGGCGCCGTGTCTTCCGTATAGGTCGAGCTGAGTGGAATATTCGGCGTGAAATTGCCGTTGCCTGGGAAGAATGGATTGAGCGAGCCGTCGAGGCGGGTACGGTTCTGATACAGGCCACCGTATGGGACGGGGGCAATGTGGCTGTAAACCTTGCTTTCGCTGCCCAGATATTCCAGGCTCAGTTCATGATTCGCGTTGATTTTCAGCGTACCCTTGATCAGGCCCGTCGTACGCTCGCTTTTCGGCACGTAATCGACGAAGCTCGACGTCGTCATCTGGCAGCCGCTGCCCAGCGGTATCAGGAAAGTGCCGCTGGCACAACTTGGTGCAGACGGATTACCGCTCTTGCCGTCCTGGTAGTAATTGGCCGGGCTGGTGGTTGGCGACAGGCCGCCGGGAAAGCGCGTGTTGTAAGGGCGCTGAGTGCCCGTGATGGCGCGCTGCGACTGGTGGTCGAGCATGGCGAAGATGTTGAAGCCGTCCTTTTCCAGATCGCCATAGCCGAAGCCGATATTGGCGCTGTTGGAGAAGCCGCCAGATTGCTCCGGCATATCGGCACCTACGCTGACGATACCGCCCTGGAAATCCTTGCGCGTAATGAAGTTGATCACACCACCCACCGCATCGCTGCCGTATAGGGACGATGCGCCATCGCGCAATACCTCGACGCGCTCGAGCGCGGCGAACGGAATCATGTTCAAGTCGGGAGCGGAGCTGTCGAGCGCATTGTTGGCCAGGCGGCGGCCATTCAGCAAGACCAGGGTCTTGTTGGCGCCGATACCGCGCAAGTCAGCGAACGACGCACCACCGGTACCCAGGCCGACGACCTGGCTGGTACCTTGCGATGCCTGCGAGGCGCTCAGGTTCGACATGACTTGCTCGATAGTGGTAATGCCCTGTTTCCTCAAATCATCCATTTTCAGAATGGTAATCGGGACGGATGTTTCACCATCGATACGTTTAATTGCCGAGCCAGTAATTTCAACGCGCTGGATTGGCGCATCGGCTTGCTGCGCCATGGCTGGCTGGGCCAGCATGGCAAGGCCTGCCATGACCGCACCACCGGTGAACATCAAACGTACAGAACGAGATATGACTGTTTCCATCATCATTGCAAACTCCCTTTGATAGTTTTTTATTGCATGATCATCATGTAAATTCGGCACCATCGAACGTCGAGATGGCGCTCCGTGAATTGCGGCTATCAGCCCATTTAAATTCTTATTGTTATAAAAACTGCATTCTGGCCACTGGAAAATGGCTATCTGAACTTAATGGAGAATGCATAGCCGCCATCCCACTACTCGGTAAAAAATCCAGTCGCCATTGGCTAACTGAACCTTAATGATTCATCAAAACACGCGGGATTGGAAAGTGTCAACGATGTACTGGATCAACGTTACCAAAAACAACAATTACAATTCAGTAATACAGTTTTGCACAATGATGGTGTAGCTTATGCACCAAAAAATTGGCGCTGTTGCGCTATATCAGTGCGGAATTTTCACCGCAGGCGTCACGCCAGCGGCAGCCTGATATGAATGTGGCAGCCGGGCGTGCCATCGACGGCGCTGACCTGGCCACCCAGTTGCTGCACGATGGTATACACAATATGCATGCCCAGGCCGGAGCCGCCCTGGCCACGTTTGGTGGTGAAAAACGGTTCGAACATGTGTTCGCGCACGGCGGGCGCCAGGCCGATGCCGTCGTCGGAAAATTCCAGCAGCAGCCATGGCACTGCGGCAGCGCCAGCGCCAGCATCCACAGCCCCGGCATTCGCCTCGATGCGTGCGCGGATGGTGATGCGCCCCGGGCCACCGTGCGGATAGCCGTGGCGGGCGCTGTTCATCAACAGGTTCGAGAGGATTTGCGACAGCTTGCCGGCCGCCAGGCGCACATGGCAATCGGGCGCAATGTCGAGTTCCACGCCCAGCGCGGCCTTGCGCAGTTCCGGACTGTGCGCCGATACCAGGCCGTGCACATAGTCATGCAGCGCCAGGTCGGCCACGTATTCGCTGACCTGGTCCACCGCCAACTGCTTGAAATTGCCGATCAGGTCGGCGGCGCGCGCCAGGTTGCGTTCGATCAAGGCGGCCGCGTCTTTCAGCACTGCGGCAATATCGATCAGCTCGGCACGGCTGACCTTGGCGCCGCCCAGCAACTGCACCAGCTGGTCGGCATAACTGCCCATGCTCGACGCTGCCGTCAGCGCCACGCCGATCGGCGTATTGACTTCATGCGAGACACCCGCCACCAGTGAACCCAGGGCCGCCATCTGCTCTTGCTCGATCAGGTTGGCCTGCACCATCAACAGCGACTCGGTGCGCTGGCGCACGATTTCTTCCAGCTGCAAGGTGCGCTCCTGGTGCTGCAGCTCGGCCGCGCTGCGGGCCGAAAAGATCGACAGCAGCAGCAAGGCCAGCAAGCGCTTGTTTTCATCGATGGGACGCGTGTCGATGGCCGACAGGATGCCCAGCGTCTTGCCATCCGTATCGATCAGCGGCATGCCGACATAGCTCTCCGCGTGCATGTCGACCAGCAATGTATCGTGTGGGAAACGGCGCTGGATATCGCTGCCATGAAAGCACATGCTCTGGCAGGTGACATTTTGGCAAGGCGTGTGCTGCAGGCTGTATTCCACATTCGGCCGATAGCCGTCGCCGCCCCACAGGGCCAGCGTGCGAATGCCCTCGCTGCCGTCGTCCATGCGGATCAGCCGGCCGGCGATCACATACTGCACGTCGAGTGCTATGGCCAGGTCCTTGACGAGGATGCGCAGGAAATCGTCGCCACGGGCGCGCGCCGTCGAGGTGGTAATCGAGCGCAGGGCCGCTTCCGCCAAGGTGCGCCGCTGCTCGGGATCGAACAGGGGTTCTTGCGAATTCACATCAAACAAGGGGATACTCATGAATGCTCCTGCGCAGCACTGGAAGCGCAAGCAAACCTGCCGGCGCGGCAACCTTTCGCCATGGCCCGAACGAACGGACTTGCCGCGATTGTACCCCTGACTATTGCTTAATAATACAGATTTTCAGGAAATTTTACAGCCAGCCAGAACGTTTGAACAAGTAATACATATAACCGCAGACGCAACTCATCAGTCCCACGGCAACGGGATAGCCGTATTGCCAGTCCAGTTCCGGCATGAACTTGAAGTTCATGCCCCACACGCCGGCAAACGCCGTGAAGACGGCGAAGATTGCCGCCCAGGCCGCCAACTGCTTGTTCACTTCGCTCTCATCGATGGCCACCATCGACAGGTTGACCTGGATGGCGGTGCTGATCGTATCGCGGATGGTATCGAGCGTGCCATTGATGCGGGCCAGGTGATCGTGGACATCGCGGAAATACTCCTGGGTATCGTGGCACAGCGGCGGCACCCGGCCGCCATGCAGCTTGCCCACCGCTTCCATCAGGGGCGCCACCACATGGCGCAAGACCATGACCTTGCGCTTGAGCTGGTACAGGCGTTCGATGTTGTCGCGCTCGGTGCCGCGGTCGAAGATGCGGTCCTCGATCAGTTCCAGCTCCGATTCCAGCGCGTCGAGAACGGGGAAATAACGGTCGACGACGGCGTCCATCAATGCATACAGCACGAAGGCCGAGCCCTGGCGCAGCAGATGCGGTTCGCGCTCGGCGCGCGCGCGCACGCCCAGGAAGCCTTGCGAGCTGTTGCTGCGCGAAGAGAGCACGTAATTGGCGCCGACAAAGATATCGACTTCGCCCAGTACCAGTTCGTTCTCGACCATTTCCACGGTTTTCACCACGGCAAACAGGGAGTCGCCATATTCTTCGATCTTCGGTCGCTGGTGTCCCCGCTGTGCATCCTCGACAGCCAGCTCGTGCAGGCTAAACTCGTGCTGCATTTGCTTGAGCTCGGCAGGCGTGGCGTCGAGCAAGGCCACCCAGACGAAGCAATCGGGACGCTCGACGTAATCGCTGATATCCTCGACCGGCAAGTCGGCCAGTTTTTTACCATCCTGGTAGGCCACGCAATTAATCAACATACAGTTCCACAATGAAAGTTAAGACCGGACGAAACAGTCCGGCAAGCGCCAGCTTACCTGATCGGTCGCCTACATTGTGCATTGTGGCGTGCAACAGACGCCAGCGAGGGAAATGGACGGAGAGGCCCCCGTCCGGGCTCCCCGTCCGGCAGTGCATCAATCGTCCTTGGCGCCGTCGATGCCCAGTTCGGAAATCTTGCGGGTGATGGTGTTGCGGCCGATGCCCAGGCGCACGGCCGCGTCATTCTTGCGTCCATGCGTATGCTTGAGCGCCGTCTTGATCAGGGCCGATTCGAATTGCCGCCCCAGCACGGCCATGACTTCCTGCTGCCCCGCACCCAGCATGCCGGCCGCCTGCAGTTCCAGCAAGCCGATCCAGCCCGGCGGCGCGCCATTGACGGGCGCAGCCGCCTCGAACACCTGGCCGCCATGCGCATGGGCTACGGCCACCGGCGCCGCTACATCGGGCACGGCCATGGCCCCGCCATCGCCCTGCCCTTGCGTCAATTCCAGCGGCAAATCCTTGATTTCCACCGTCTGGCCCGGCGCCATGACGGTGATCCAGTTGCACAGGTTTTCCAGCTGGCGCACATTGCCCGGCAAATCGAGGCTGCTGAGAAACTGCATGGTCGGCTCGCTCATGCGTTTCGCTTCCACGCCCAGCTGGCGCGCGCTTTGCACCAGGAAGTGGCGCACCAGAATGGGGATATCCTCGCGCCGCTCCCGTAAACTGGGCAGGCGCAAGCGGATCACGTTCAAGCGGTGATACAAGTCTTCACGGAACAGGCCGTCGCGCACGCGCTGTTCCAGGTTCTGGTGCGTGGCGGTAATGACGCGCACGTTCGCCTTGATGGGCTGGTGTCCGCCGACCCGGTAAAAATGGCCGTCGGACAACACGCGCAGCAAGCGCGTCTGCAGGTCGAACGGCATGTCGCCGATCTCATCGAGGAACAGGGTGCCGTTCTCGGCTTGCTCGAAGCGGCCCCGGCGCGTCGTTTGCGCGCCCGTAAAGGCACCGCGTTCGTGGCCGAACAATTCTGATTCGAGCAAATCCTTGGGAATGGCCGCCGTATTCAAGGCGATGAAAGGCTGCGCCGCGCGCGGACTGTGCTTGTGCAGCGCGCGCGCCACCAGTTCCTTGCCGGAACCGGATTCGCCTGTGATCAGCACCGTCACGTTCGATTGCGACAGGCGGCCGATGGCGCGGAAGACTTCCTGCATGGCCGGCGCCTGGCCGAGAATTTCCGGCGTTTCGGACGGGCCCGACTCGACGCTGGTCTCGCGCAGGCTCTCTTCGAGCGCACGGCGGATCAGCTCGACGGCCTTGTCGATATCGAAGGGCTTGGCCAGGTATTCAAAGGCGCCGCCCTGGAAGGCCGCGACGGCCGAATCGAGGTCGGAAAAGGCCGTGATGATGATGACAGGCAAGCCGGGAAAGCGTGACTTAACCGTCTGCAACAATTCCAGGCCGGACGCGCCCGGCATGCGGATGTCCGACACGAGTACTTGCGGTGTGTCAAACTCCAGCGCAGCGATGGCGTCGCGCGCATTGGCAAAACTCTTGGTGGCGAGATTTTCCCGCGCCAGGGCTTTTTCCAGCACCCAGCGGATTGATTCGTCGTCGTCAACTATCCAGATTGGCTTCATTTGTGTGTGCGTCCCGCAATGGATTTCATGGGTGGGATACTCCCTCGCTTATGGCAAGGGTAAAACGATCCTGAAATCGGTGTATCCAGGCCGGCTTTCGCACTCGATCACGCCCAGGTGCTGTTGCACGAAGGTTTGCGCCAAGGTCAGCCCCAAACCACTGCCGCCTTCCCTGCCCGACACCAGCGGGTAGAAAATTCGGTCGCGGATCTGCGGTGCGATGCCCGGTCCATTGTCAATGATATGCAAGTCTAATGCCAGGTTGTAACGCACCTTGGCCAGAGTCACCTGGCGCGCCACGCGCGTCTTGAAAATCAGCTCGGCGTCGCCCGCCTCGATGCGCTCGGCCAGGGCTTGCGCCGCGTTGTGCGCGATATTCAGGACGGTCTGTATCAATTGCTCCTTGTCGCCGCGAAACTCAGGAATCGAGGCGTCGTAATCGCGCGAAATGGTCAGTCCGCTGGGAAACTCGGCCAGGATCAGGCTGCGCACGCGTTCGCACACTTCGTGGATATTCACGTCGCCGACGATGTGCGGCCGGCGGTGCGGCGCCAGCAGGCGGTCGACCAGCGTTTGCAGGCGGTCCGCTTCCTTGATGATGACTTGCGTGTATTCGCGCAGCTCGCTCAGGTGCAGCGCCGGCAATTCCAGCTCCAGCAGCTGCGCCGCGCCACGGATGCCGCCCAGCGGATTCTTGATTTCATGCGCCAGGTTGCGGATCAGCTCCTTGTTGACCTGGCTCTGGTCGAGTATGCGTTCCTCGCGGTCGAGCTTTAATTGCTGCACGTTTTCGCGCAGCTCGATCAGCACGCTGTCGGGCGGCGCGTCTAGGGCGCTGATGATGCTATGCACGCGCAGCGGATCGCGCCCCGGCCGTTCCAGGCTCAGGTCCTGGCGCAAGTCTGAAAATTTATGTTCAAGCGCCTGCGCGCAGATGCCGGCCAATTCCTCGGGATTGAGGAACAAGGCCGTCAGCTTTTGCCGCGACAAGGCTTTCAACGAGCTTTCCAGCAGGTTTTCCGCCGCCGCGTTGGCATAGCTGATGCGCCCGTCACCGTCGAGCAAGATCACGGCCGAGGCCAGCAAATCAAGGCCGGCCAGGTGGGCGGGACGGCTGGAATGGTTATCTGGGGTCATATGATTACCGAATATTCGCGATTTCGCGTTTCAGGGCCTCGACGTTCTGCTGCGTCCGGCTAATATTGTCTTTCAACTGCACCACGCGTTCCTGGTACTTGGCGTAGTTGCGTTCGTTGCCCTGGCGTTCAGGCTGGCCTGCATTCAATTCCAGGCGCTGCGCCGCCAGCTTCAGCTCTTCGCTGCGTAATTCATCCTGCAAAATCTGGCGCCGGTCCAGGTCGCGCGCGCGCTGCTCGGCGCCATCGACCCGGGGAAACGCGCCTGCGGCAGGCGCCGCCGTGGCCGCCTGCATGGCGGGACGCAAGGGCGCACCGGCCAGCGGCGCCGTCTTGCGCGGTGGTTCCGTCATGGCGCCGGGCAAGTCGAGCAGCTGGCAATGGCTGCCGGCGCGCTTGTCCGTGTACGTCTTGTGTCCCTGTGCATCGGCGCAGACATACAGCTGCCCGTGCGCCTGCGCTGCCGCGCCCAGCAATCCTGCCATCAGCGCCATTCTGTAATGCTTGGTCAATCTCAACTCCTGCCGGCTCTTGCCGCAACGATCCTGCGCCGACTATACAACAGCGCACTGGCGCCGCATTGGCGTACAGCATAAAAAAACGCGGGCAAGACCATCGCCTCACCCGCGTTTTTTATTTACTACCGGCAAGTTGCCGGCATGGCGCCATTACAGCGAGTAGTACATGTCGAACTCGGCAGGATGCGTGGTCATGCGCATGCGCTGTACGTCCTGCATTTTCAGTTCCAGGTAGGCATCGATCATCGAATCGCTGAACACGCCGCCACGGGTCAGGAACTCGCGGTCCTTGTCCAGCGCGTCGAGTGCTTCTTCCAGCGAAGCGCACACGGTAGGGATCAGTGCATCTTCCTCTGGAGGCAGATGGTACAGATCTTTCGAGGCAGCTTCGCCCGGATGGATCTTGTTGGCAACGCCGTCCAGGCCAGCCATCAGCAGTGCAGCAAAGCACAGGTACGGGTTGGCCAGTGGATCCGGGAAACGCGCTTCCACGCGGCGGCCTTTTGGATTGGCAACGTGCGGAATACGGATCGAGGCGGAACGGTTTTTCGCCGAGTACGCCAGTTTCACTGGCGCTTCGTAGCCTGGTACCAGACGCTTGTACGAGTTGGTGCCCGGGTTGGTGATCGCGTTCAGTGCCTTGGCGTGCTTGATGATGCCGCCGATGTAGTACAGGGCGAAATCGGACAAACCGGCATAGCCGTCGCCAGCGAACAGGTTTTTGCCATCTTTCCATACGGATTGATGCACGTGCATGCCCGAACCGTTGTCGCCAACGATAGGTTTTGGCATGAAGGTAGCGGTCTTGCCATAGCTGTGCGCCACGTTCCACACCACGTATTTCAGGTTTTGCGTCCAGTCGGCGCGCTCGACCAGGGTCGAGAAGCGGGTGCCGATTTCATTCTGGCCTGCGCCAGCGACTTCGTGATGATGTACCTCAACCGGGATGCCCAGCGATTCCAGAATCAGGCACATTTCCGAACGCATGTCCTGGAAGCTGTCCACTGGTGGCACTGGGAAGTAGCCGCCCTTGACGGTAGGACGATGGCCGCTGTTGCCGCCTTCGATGTCCTTGCCGGTCGACCATGCACCTTCGTCCGAACCGATCTTGACGAAGCAGCCCGACATGTCGATCTTCCAGCGCACGCTGTCGAAGATGAAGAATTCTGGCTCTGGGCCGAAGTAGGCGGTGTCGCCCATGCCCGACGATTTCAGGTAGGCTTCTGCGCGTTTCGCGATCGAGCGCGGGTCGCGGTCGTAGCCCTTGCCGTCCGACGGTTCGATCACGTCGCACTGCATGAACAGGGTCGTTTCTTCCATGAACGGGTCGATATTGGCCGTGTTTGGATCCGGCAGCAAAATCATGTCGGAGGCTTCAATACCTTTCCAACCAGCGATCGAGGAGCCATCAAAGGCATGGCCCGATTCAAATTTGTCCATGTCGAAGTGCGACACGGGAACCGTCACGTGCTGCTCTTTACCACGGGTATCGGCAAAGCGGAAATCAACGAATTTGACTTCGTTCTCTTCTACCATCTTCAAGACTTCTGCGGCTGTCATTGCCATGCGTATCTCCTAAATGAATGTGGGGTGAGCCGACCTTAGTGCGTCTGGGCTGATGAAGCGAAGCAAACATTGCGTGCCACCAAAACTCATAGGGATCATAGCAGATTCCATGCCAGCTTTAGAAGGCTCCCAGTGGCAAGGGGAAAAGCCTGTCCATCCCAGTGAAAGTTTTCGTGCCCGCGATTTGCGCGCACGGTTTGCACCCAATCAAGAATGCACTATACAAGTGCAAAAAACAAATAACGCACTATTATCGTGCATTTAAGGGAAATTTCCAGAAAATGCCTTGTTATGGTGCATGCATAATCTGCCCTGCATTCGCGCTTGCAGGACGCCAGCAGCGCACTATAATCGTCCACACCTTTCCACTTTCCGCGAGGACGCCATGAGCACCGCCACCGATATCCTGAACACCGCCCGCAGCCGCGCCAATGAGGGAACGCCATATGCCGGCGCCGTGACGCCACAGGAAGCGTATGCACTGCTGCAGCTTGATGGCGCAGTCAAGCTGATCGACGTACGCACCAATGCCGAGCGCGACTGGGTCGGCCGGGCCGACCTCGCCGATACCCAGCATGGTGCGGTGCAGTGGGCCACTTATCCGGGCGGCGCGCCCAATCCTGATTTCATGCAGCAGCTGGACAGCCTGGCAAGCAAGGACCAGGTGCTGCTGTTCCTGTGCCGCTCCGGCGTGCGTTCACGCCATGCGGCCAAGCTGGCCACCGAGCACGGCTACGCGCATTGCTTCGACATCCTCGAAGGCTTCGAAGGCGACAAGGATGCCGACGGCCACCGCAAGCAGGTAGGCGGCTGGTGCAAGGCGGGCTTGCCGTGGCTGGGCGCCTGAGGGGCCGCACCGCGCCACACGGCTAGCCTGGCCGCTCAGGCCTGCGCGCCCATCTGCGCCGCAGGGTGTTCGCCCATCAGGGTCAAGATGCGCTTGCGCACGAAATTGATGTGGCTGCGCAAGCCATACAGGCCGTCCGCAAACGACAGGGGGATCGAGATCTGGTTGACCATTTCCTCGATCTGGTCCAGGCGCTTCAATTGCTCCGCATACACTTGCGCGCGCTGCTCTTGCGGCACGTCTTCCAGCGCCTGCTCGACGGTGCGCAGCTGGCCGTACCAGCGGTACACGCGCGAACGGATGCGCCACACGTACAAGGGCGGCACCACGCGCGACAGCGGCAGGATCAGCGCGCCCAGCGCCACCACCAGCACCCACATGCGGTCAAAGAAATTGGCCAGCCAGAAACTCATGTAGCGCTGCAGCACGGGCGCGCCATCCTTGTAGAATTTCAGCGCTTCCGGCGCCACGGGAATTTCCGTGTAGCGCGCGGACGGAAACTGCCCCTGCTGCTGGAACCAGCCCGTGCCGCCGTGGATGCTGGCCGCAGCCTGCACGAACAGGTCGATCAGGGCCGGATGCAAGTCTTCGCGCGCCACCAGGGTGGCCGTCGGCGCGATCAGCTGATAATCCTGCGCCGGGATGTTGCGCCCCAGGTCGACGATACCGCGCGGCAAGACTACATGCGTGAGGAAAGGCAGGCGCCGCGTATAAGCCTCGGCTTGCGAAAAATCAAACAATTTGATGCCCGGCGTTTGCAGCAGCATCTGGATCAGCGGCGCTTCCGGCGCCGAGCTGAACACCAGGCCATCGATGCGCCCTTCCAGCAGTTCCACCGTGGCGGGCGTGTTTTGCAAATCGCTCACCGTCAGTTCATTCGCTTCCACGCCATTGACGGACAGCAACTGCCGGAACAGGCTGGGCACGCCCGTGCCTTCCGGCCCCAGGTTGATCTTCATGCCCTTCAATTGCGTCAATTCCGTCACCATCTTGTCTTCGCGCATGAAGAGCCAGACGGGTTCCGTAAACAAGCTGCCCAGGGAAATCAAGCCATGCCGTTCGGCGTCCGCGTGTTCGGTCGAGCCACTTTGCACGAAAGCAATATCGGTCGTACCCCCATTCAGGCGCTGCAGGTTTTCCTGCGAGCCCAGCGATGGCTGCAAGGCCACCTTGACGCCATGCTTGGCCAGCGTGGCCGCGTACTTCTTGCCGAATTCTTCGTAGGCGCTATTGTCCTGCCCCGTTGACAGCCGCACCTGGCGCGGCGGCGCCGGATCGACCAGCCAGTACGCCAGCGCACAAAAGGCGCCGACCAGCAGCAGGGTGGGGCCGGCCGTGGCGAGGAAATCGCGCACGGAAAAGCGGCTGAACGCGAGGATTTTGGACATGTGGTGGCGCATAGGTTTCATGGGTGGCTACGATGCCAAGAAAAGCCCAACTATGCAAGGCACTTTCGCCGGCGCGGCGTGGACAATTCGGCTACAGTGCAGCTTAAACCACCCGCCCCTGGAGCCATGCATGCTGAAAATTCTTGGAAAAGCCGCCTCGATCAATGTCCGCAAAGTCTTGTGGGCCTGCGATGAACTGGACTTGCCGTATGAACGCGAAGACTGGGGCAGCGGCTTTCGCGCCACGGACGACCCCGCCTTCCTGGCCTTGAACCCGAACGCCATGGTGCCCGTGCTGGTCGATGGCGACCTGGTACTGTGGGAATCGAACACGATTTGCCGCTACCTGTGCGCCCAGGCGGGGCGCGAGGACTTGCTGCCGAACAATCCACGCGCCCGCGCGGAAGTGGAAAAATGGATGGACTGGCAAATGGGCGACTTGAACAATAGCTGGCGCTACGCCTTCATGTCGCTGGTGCGCCACAGCCCCGCGCACCAGGATGCGGCGCAGCTGGCGGCCGGTATTGCTGGGTGGAACAAGATGATGGGCGTGCTGGAGCTGCAACTGCAGCGCACGGGCGCCTTCGTGTGCGGCGAAGCATTCACCGTGGCCGATATCGTGCTGGGCCTGTCCGTCAAGCGCTGGCTGATGGCGCCCTTGCCTGCCTTGTCGCGCCCCGAATATCGCGCCATTGCCAGCTACCATGCGCGCCTGGCGGACAAGACGGCCGTGTTTGCTGGCTAACAAGAAAAAACGCCGGCGTGCAAGCCGGCGTTTTGCTAAAACCGCAGATTAATTCGTGCACTGCCTGGCCACGCCATCGGCTGGCGCCGGCGGCTCGATCAGCGGCATCAGGCTGGGCGCCAGCGAGACCAGCAATTGCACCGGCAAGGCGCTGGTGAAATCGTAGTTCTTCGATTCCGGCCCCCGCACATACGCCGTCATGCTGCCATAGAAGCGTTCGCCAATATTGAACACGAAGGTGGCCGAGCGGTTCACATAGCGCGATTCGATCAGGCGGCCACCGGCACCATACACATCGAAGCGCTGGTCGCCCGTGCCCGTCTTGCCGCCCATCGGAATGGGCACGCCATCGGCGCCGACAAAGGCCGTCTTCGCCCGCTTGGCCGTGCCGTCCGACACCACTTCGCGAATCGCCTTGGCGACCGCCTTGGCCACGTCCGGCGACAGGACTTGTTCTGCCTCAACCTTGGCGCCCCGCTTGACCATGGTGTCGTACGGCGTATTGGCCGCAAAATGCATGGAATCGATGCGCACGCTGGGCTTGCGCACGCCATCGTTGATGATGATGCCCATCAACTCGGCCAGCGCGGCGGGCCGGTCGGCCGAAGCCCCCAGGGTGGTGGCATACGACGGCACCAGGGAATCGAACGGGTAACCCATCTTCTTCCACTGGCGGTGGATTTCCAGGAAACCTTCCACTTCCAGCAAGTTGGCGATGCGCCGGTCCTGCGCATGCTTGCGGTGCGTATTGAACAGCCATTTGTAGACTTCCTGGCGCTCCTTCTCGCTCGCTGCCACCATCTGCGACAGGGTGGAACCTTCGTGCTGGCGCAAATACGCCACCATCCACAGTTCCAGCGGATGCACATTGGCCAAATAGCCCCGGTCGGCCAGCGACCAGTTTTCCATCGCGTACTGCTGGTACATCTTGGCCACGCGCTCGGGCGGCACTTCGTTTTGCGACGTCAAGTTGGCGTTGAGGAAATCGCCGAATTCCGCAACAGTGCCCTTGGGATTGATGGTACGGAAAATGTTCGCCAGGCGCACGGGGGTCGGGCGGATACTCGCCAACAGAATCTTTTCCTGCTCGTCGACGCTCTTGCCACGGTACTTCTGATAGAAACGGTGCAGGAATTCGCGCCCTTCCTTGTCGGCAAAACGGCTCAGGTACTGCGCGCGGCGCGGATCATCGGCGTCCGCCAGCAAGGAGGCCGAGGAATCGGGACGCGAAAACATGTAGTAGCGGGCCACGTCGCGCATCAGGCGCACGAATACCAGGTTGGTCGACTGGCGCAGCGCCTGCTGCAGCGTCATGATGCGGCTGTCGTCGAGCTTGGAGAAGTTACCGAAATGATGCAAGCCGCCGCCCGTGAAGAAACCTTCGCCCGGATTGCCCGAATACTTGCGCTCCATGGCGGCGGCCAGCATGGCGGGCAGATTGCGCGCCTCGCCGAGTGGCAATGGTTTCAGATAGGCAATTGCCCATTGCGACAGCATGTCCTTCGGATCGACGGCAATCTTGCCCAGCTCGGCCGCGTTCATGCCGCTATAGCGCTGCTGCAACTGGTCGATGATGTCCAGGTAGGTCACCAGGGTGCGCAGCTTGGCCGTGGAACCGAGGTCCAGCTTGGCGCCTTCGTTGATGTCGAGCGGCTGGTCGTAATTATCCGTCTGCACGCGCAGCAAGTTGGCCTGCTCGCCCTTTTGCAGCAAGGTAAAGCTGTACACCACGTTGGCAGGGTCGCCATTGCCCAGCATGCCCTTGCCCGTCAGGCCGGCCGCTTTCGCCACGGCCGGATCGCGCAGCTCGCGCAAGACCTTGGTGACGGCATTTTGTGCCTGCGCATCGAGCGTGCTGACCACTTTCAGGTCCAGGCGGTCGAGGTTGTACAGGCGCGGATCGCCCAGCATGCTGGCCAGATGGTTGCGCACGGCATTCGAGGCCTTGCGCGTGACGAATGACGTCGAGGCTTCCGACTGCACGCCCGAGGCCGTCGACGGGCGCAGCGCTACGGCGATGGCGGCATCGCGCAGCTGCGGCGAGATCACGCCCGCCTGCGCCAGCAGGCGCAGATGGCTGTTCGTCAATTCTTCCAGGTCGGCGCCGCCCGCCACCAGGTAATGCGAGGGACGGCGCTGCGCGATCAGGAGGCTCAGCGCCTGCTTGTAAGCCAGCGCGCTGCCCGGCTGGTCCATATTGCCGTTCAGCAAAGTTTTCACTTCGGCGAATGGACGGCCATACCAGACCCACATGCCATCGCCGATGCCGTTGACTTCGCCAAAACCGCTTTTCGCCGACAGCGGCACGGTATTCAAGTAATTGACGACGGTCTTGCGCCGCGCTTCCATGGTGTTTTCGCCATCCTGGTAAGCGCGCAAGCTGGCCGACAGCATTTGCAGCAGCTTGTCCTGCATGGAACTGGTGCGGCCATCTTCCGAATGGCGGTATTTTTCAATTTGCGTGGCCAGGGTGCTGCCGCCGCCGCCGCGGTGGCCGCCAAACAGGTTCAACGCCTTGTCGAGGATGGCCTTGCTCAGGCGGTCCCATTCCACGGCCGGATTGCGCTCGGGCGTGGCCGGATCGAGCAATTCGCGGTTTTCGATGAACAGCAGGCTTTGCACCAGCGCTGGCGGCGCTGCGGCGAAACCGTCGAACATGCGTTCCGGATAGCTGGCGGCAAACAGGGGCGCAGCGCGGCAATCGAGGATCGTCAGGCCGGCGCGGCTTTTCTCGTGATAGGTGGCAAAGATGCCCCGGTCGACCAGTTGCACCATCTTCGGCGACATGCGCGCCTGCGCCGTGACGGCGTAGTCGCGTGCGTTGAGCTTGGTGATGAAGTCCGGCAGGCTGGCGTAACCCAGGCGCTCGTCATACGGGCCATGCTGCGGGTAGCGGATGGCGCTAGCCGGCGCCGGACCGGCTTCGACCTTGAACGTCAGTTGGCGGTCCAGGCGCGTAAAAAATTCCGCCTGCAGGGCCGAGGTGCGCACTTCGCGCATGACGAACCAGGCCACGCCGGCGATCAGCGCCAGCACGATGATGGCAAAGATGGGCCAGATGCGCGAACGGCGCTTCTTTGGCGGACTCACCGGCGGCGGCGCCGGCGGGACTGGATCTGCTTCGGGCCGCTCTTGCGCGGCCAAGTTGACGCCTGTGTCATTCATGGGATGCTGGGGTAAGGTTGGGTTTGGACAGCGCGGAAATGCGGTAGCGACACCACACGCTGGTGCGGCAATGGCTGCATTCGGCGCAAGGTGAGACCATGGCCAGGGGCAAGGCCAGCCGGGGCCGGTAACAACGAAGCTTGCTTAACATGATGTCCAGACCGGTGAATCAAAAATATGCTCTACTGCACAGGCAGGCGGCCCCGCGTTTTGCACGCCAGACCCCTGTTCACCATTCCACCACATCGGCATAAGAACGACGGACGAGCGCGCACAAAAATCTTGCTTCATTGAAGATTTTCGCAAAAAAACAACGTCTTGGACTGTCCGCTTGCAAACATGGGAGCGAAGCGGACCGGACGCCAGCATGAAAGCCGCTGGCGCCGGGCTGGCACCATATCAGATGGTGGTGTATTCGGCCTGCATGGCGTCGAGCTCGGCGCGCATCGCGGCAAAGGCAGCCGCCGCCTGCGCCGGTTCGCCCTTGACGCCCAGTTCGATATGCTGGCGCGTGTGCGCATCGCCCACGCTGGGCAGGCTGAAAACCTTAATCAGCGGAAACTCTGCCTCCAGGCGCACCATCAGCGGCGTCAGCAGGGACTCCGCCGTTTCATACACGAGCAAGGCATGTTCCGCATGCGGCACCTGGTTGAACAGGTGCGCATAATGCGTGTCGAGCACCCATTCGATCATGGGCCAGGACATGACGGGGAAACCGGGCACAAAGTAATGCTCGCGCACGGCAAAGCCGGCAATCTTGTTGTACGGATTCGGTATCAGCTCGGCGCCCTGCACGAATTGCGCCATGTTCAGGCGGTGCAGGTTTTCCGGCGAGTTCAAGTCCGCCGGCACACCGGCTTCTTCACCCATTTCTGTGATGCGCTGCTGGATATTTTGCTTGCCCTGCGGATGCAGCACCAGCGGCAACCCCAGCGCATCGGCCGCCGCCTGGCGCGTATGGTCGTCCGGCGTGGCGCCGATGCCGCCAAAGCTGAAGACGATATCGCCGCTGGCAAAGCTGCGTTTGAGCAAGGCCACCAGGCGCGCAGGCTCGTCGCCCACATATTGCGCCCAGCTCAGCTGCAAGCCGCGCTGCTTGAGCATTTGCACCACTTTGGGGAAATGCTGGTCCGTGCGCTTGCCCGACAGGATTTCGTCGCCGATGATGATCAATCCGATAGCCATAATACTTCCCCGTTCGATTCGTTGAATGTAGCTCAGGCGTCAGCCGGCGCCACGTCCGTCATGCCGCGCACACCGCGCAAACGCGCCAGCGCTTCCAGGCAGTAATACTGGAACCACAGGCCCGTAAAGATAAAGATCAGCACATACAGCCAGATGGCGAACGCCGCCAGGAAGGGGAAGAAGACGACCGACATCACGCCCCCCATCCACAGCAAGCCCGGCACGGCGCCGGCCGCGCCGGAGACCATGCCGATGGCCAGCAGGGGCCAGCGCTGTTCGCCCATGATGGCCTTGCGCTCTTCCACGCTGGCGTAGTCGGCCATCGCGTCATATGCCATGACCCGGTACGTCAGCCAGCCCCACAGCACGGCTTGCCCCGCCAGCGCAGCCGGCGGAAACGCGTACAGGGGCAACATGACCACCCAGGCCACGATAAACAGCAAAAAGGTGGCCAGCGAGGTGCCGACGCTGCCCAACAGGCTGCCGCCATGTTTCTTTTCCAGTTGCGCAAAGTGCCGCCCGCCGATGTGGCGGCCGATGGCCGGCATGGCAAACAGGCCCATGAAGATCAGCGCCGTCAGTATCATCAGCGGCAACAGCATGAACATGGCGATCAATGGCACGATGACGGCTTTCAGCACGCCCAGGCCGAAAGTGGCCAGCACCTGGCCGCTGGTGCGGAAAAAGTCGTATTGCGTGAAGATGGCATGCAGGCTGTCGATCAGCGGCTGCAGGCCGACATACAGCAAGCCGCCCCACAGGACAACGGACAACAAGAACGGCAGCACACTCAGCAATAGCATCTTGCCATGCAATTGCGACAGCAAGGCGCGGCCATACGCGTTCAACACATTACGCATCAACGGCGTCCTTTTCGTTTTATTCTTGCAAATTCCACCATGCGGCGCAGGCCCAGCCATTGCTGTTGCCAGAAGCCGCGTCCATAGTTGCGCCCCGGCCGGCCGACGCCCTGGCTGTCGATGCGGGCCAGCTGGTCGCGCACGCCCGTGCGGGCAAACTCCGTCGAAAAATTCGCGGTGCCCAGCAGCATATCCCAAATTGGCAGCACCACGCCGAAGTTGCAACCGCCCATGCTGCCCTTGCCTTTTGACTCATGCCCCACGCCGATGGCATGGTGCGTGCGGTGGAAACGGGGCGACACCAGCAGCCGCTCGCCGATGCGGCCGAAGTGTATTCTCACATTCGCATGCTGCAAGCTTTGCAAAATGCGCGAAATCGATACCAGCAGCACATATTGTCCGGGCGGCACGCCGATGCCCAGCGCCACCAGGGCCATGACCACATCGCGCAGGAAATCGTCGAGCAGGTGGTTGCGGTCGTCGCTCCACAAGTTCATGTTTTGCTGGCTGTGATGCAGGCTGTGCAAGCCCCACCACCAGCCAACATGGTGCGAAGCGCGGTGATAGCAATAGTCAACCAAGTCCAATATCACAAAGTAAATGATAAAACTCAGGAGCGCACTGATGCCGGGCAACAGCGACTCCAGGTTCAATGGATGAATATTATCGAAACGCAACGCGCCAGCCAGACCATCCATCAGCGGATCGAGCGTGAAGAAGATCAGCAGCGGGAACAGGCCGATGCGGTGCAGCACCGTATACAAAAAATCGTTCCAGCGGGCGCGCGGGTCGCTCATCTTTTGCGCGGGAAGCACGGCTTCGAGCGGACGCAGCACGAGGAACAGCAGCACCAGCTCGCACAGGCCGATCAGCAGCCACTCCGTGCCTTCGAACGCCTCTTCGGTGAATTCACCGAAGCCCAGGTGGTACACGAGAGGATTGACGAGCGTCTGGAACAGCCAGCCTTGCGCTTCGCCAAAGGTATCGACGATGGCGTCGATGACGGGGGTGATGGCGGCGTCCATCATGGCTGGCCCTTCTTGCCCGCGTAGGCAGGATGCTCGCGCAGGGTGGCAAAACAAAACCCCTTGTCTTGCAAGCCGACTATCAAGGCATCGAGGTTGGCGGGCGCCCAGGGATCCTTGCGCGACCAGATGCCCATGTGCGAAATGAAAATATCGCCGCTGCGCAAGTTCGCCAGGGCTTTCCTCAGCAGCATGGCATTCGGATACTTGTCGCTGGGCAGCTCATCGCCCGAGTAGCCGCCCGGCGCCCAGCCCGCATGCTCGTAGCCGCAGGCGCTGCCGGCGGCCAAGGTGCGCGGCGAGGTGTAGCCGCCCGGCGCGCGCCAGAACGGGTCGAGCTTGTGCCCGGTCAATTCCTCGAAGCGCGTGTCGACCCGGCGCAACTCTTCACAGAACTGCTTGTCCGTGAAGGAGGCCAGCTTGCCGCCATCCTTGCCAAACTGGGGTTTGACCTGGATCAAGCCGTTGGCCAGATCCTTTTTCCAGTACACGTGGTCAAACGTATGCGTGCCGAACGCATGGCCTTCGGTGACGCGGGCCTTCCAGTATGGCGCCCAGGATGGATCGAGCGAATAGTCGCCGCGCGTGGTCTTTTCGTTGGCCAGGAAAAACGTGGCCTTGATATGGCGCTTGTTGAGCACGTCGGCAATCAGTGCGGCTTGCGACTGGCTGCCCGTGTCAAACGTCATGTAGATGGTGCCCTTGCAGGCGGCAGGCACGGCCGGCGCGGCCGCGTGCGCAGGCAACAGCTGTGCAGCCGCGCACAGCAGCATGGCGGGCATGCCGCCACGGAGAGTCAGGCGGCGCATGGTCAAGTGGCCCTTCATCACATGCGCGGCGAGTGCGAGGCGAAATACACGCCATGGGGCGAGCGGCCCACGGGTATCATCTTGATCACCTTGCGCGTGCTCAGGTCGATCACGGCCACCTTCTTGATCCAGCGCAGGGTCACCCACATGGTCTTGCCATCGGGCGTGATTTCCATGCAGTCCGGGCCGCCTGGCACATTGATGGTGCCCACGTTTTCCAGGGTCGTCTGGTCGATGATGTTGATGGTATTCGAGACGCGGTTCGAGACAAACGTCATGCGGTTGTCGCCCAGCGCGCGGAAGTTATGCGTGCCCGCACCAGCCTTGATGCGCTTGACGGTTTTCTGCGTGCGCCAGTCGATCACTTCCACGTAATCGCTGCCCATGATGCCGACCAGCAAGTGCTTGCCATCGGGCGTCATGCTGATGCCGGCCGGCGCGGGGCCGACGGGCATGGTCCACTTCACCGTCTGCGTGGCCAGGTCGATGGCGCTGACCTGGTTGCTGCCCTGCTGGGTAATGAAGGCCATGCTGCTGTCGGCCGTAAACGCCATGTGGCTGGGCAATTTTGGCAGCGCGATACGCTTGGCCAGGGTCAGGTTCTTGCCATCGTAGCGGTACAGGTCGATGCGGTCCAGGCGCAGCGAATTGGAAATGAACCACTTCTGGTCGGGCGAGAAGCCGATCTGGTAGGGGTCGAGGATATTGCTGATGCGGCGCTGGATCTGGCCCGTCACAGGATCAAGAAAAATCAATTCATTGCCCACCGAGCTGGCGACGATCAGCGATTTGCCGTCCGGCGTCTCCATCAAATGATGGGGTTCCTTGCCGACGGCAAAGGTGAACACCGGCGCATAGGTTTTCTGGTCCAGCAGTTGCACAGTGGCATCACGGGAATTGAGCACCACCACCACTTCGGCTTGCGCCGTGGACATTGCGGAAACCAGGCACAGCGAGGAAACAAGAAGGCGGCGTAGACTGCGGAACATGGCGGAAATCACTGTTAAATACAAAACATGTATTTTACGTGGAAACACTGTATTTTCTGAACTAAATGCCTGTTAAATGAGACCAATGGCCACATTGGACGGTAATTTCCGGTTTTTCGTGCTGCCGGGCCCGGCATGGCGCTTTGCCTGGAATGGCGCTTTGGAACCCGTTGCTCTACAATCTGAAGCTTTCATCGCCTACACAAGGATTATCATGACCACCACTACCACCGCTTCTGGCCTGCAATACATCGACACGGTTGTTGGCGAAGGCGCTGAAGCGCAAGCCGGCAACAATGTTGTCGTGCATTACACGGGCTGGCTGCAAAACGACGACGGCAGCGCCGGTTCGAAATTTGACTCCAGCAAGGACCGCAACGATCCATTCGAATTCCCACTGGGCGCCGGTCGCGTCATCCAGGGTTGGGACGAAGGCGTGCAAGGCATGAAAGTGGGCGGCAAGCGCCAGCTGATCATCCCGGCAGCACTGGGCTATGGCTCACGCGGCGCCGGCGGTGCGATTCCACCGAACGCCACCCTGATCTTCGACGTCGAACTGCTGGGCGTATAAGAACCGACAAGGCAGCGTTCGAATGACCGCGCCAGGCGCCGCCCCTCACGCTGAGCGGCGGCGCTTTTTTTAAGCATCTTTTGAGTATGCCCTCTAATGCATGGCGCGCTTTTTTCACTATGATGTCAGGTACTGCAGCATGCACGGTGGCCACTCCGCCAGGCCTGCCGCATTTCCCACCACAGCGATTCCCCCAGCACACAGGAGCCATCATGAGTATACAAGAGCAATTCGAACAAGCGCAGCTCGATTCCAAGACCCTGTCCGAGCGTCCGGACAATATGACCCTGTTGAAAATCTACGCCTTGTTCAAGCAAGCCGCGAGCGGCGACGCCACGGGCGAGCGTCCTGGCATGACCGATTTCGTCAACCGCGCCAAGTTTGACGCCTGGGCGGCCCTGGCCGGCACCTCGAAAGAAGAGGCGCAGCAGCAATACATCGACCTGATCGAAGACTTGAAGGATTAAGTCGAAGGATTAAGTCGCAGGAGTAAGTGCGCGGAAAAGGTGCGATAACGCACGATACGCCGTTTTAGTGCTTAAACAGGCAAAAAAGGCCTGGAAACTCACCGAAAACCACGAAAACAGCTGGTTAACGAAAAAGTGGCTACCGAATTGGTAGCCACTTTTTTATGCTGAAACAGCGATAAAGACTTATTTCTTCGCTGCCGCCAGCGCTTGCGCGATCCAGCCGTCAAAGGTCTGCTGATGGTACTTGATCCAGCCGGCCGTATGGCGGGCGATATCGGCCTGGGTGCTTTCACCGCTGCGCATGCGCTCGTTCTGCGCATTGATGTCGGCCACCGGCAATTGCATCACTTCAAACAGCCTGGCTGCGGCCGGGTTTTGTTCCGCCCACGCTTTATTGGCCACGATGCGCGCCGTGTTGACGGCAAAGCCATAATCGCTGCCATCGTCCAATCGGGTATTGACCTTGTCCGGATTGGCCGAGAACGGCACTTTCAGCCACACTACATCCTTGCCTGGCACCAGCACACCGCTGACCCAGTACGGCGTCCAGGTGAAGTACAGGATCGGTTCGCCGCGCTTGTAGCGGCCCAGGGTGTCGGCGATCAGCGCCGCATAGCTGCCCTGCACGTGGGTCACCGTGTCGCGCAGTTTATACGCATCCATGTGGTTCTCGATCAGCGCTTCGCAGCCCCAGCCGGGGTTGCAACCGGTCAAGTCGGCCTTGCCATCGCCATCGTGGTCGAACAGCTTGGCCAGGGTCGGGTCGCGCAACTGGTCGATATGCGTGATGTTGTACTTTTCCGCCGTAGCCTTATCGATCAGATAACCCTGCGCGGCCGGACCGGCATACTGGCCCGTGCGCAGCAGCTTGGCGTCGCCGCCCGCATTGTTATAAAAATCCTTGTGCATGGGGTCCCAGTGCACGGCCATGAAGGTGGCGTCGCCGTTCGCGACGGCGATATGCGCGGTCGGATACTCCACTTCCTTGATCGGCTGCACCTCGTAGCCCAGCTTTTCCAGGGCCTTGTCGACCAGCATGGTCTGGAAGGTTTCTTCGGCGATCGAGCTTTGCAGCGCCTGCACCTTGATGCCCTTGCCGGGCAGCGCGTCGGCGGCCGGCGTTTGCGCCATGGCCAGGCTGGTGGTCAGCGCCAGGGCGGCAAGCGCCAGGACCGAGAACCACTGGAACTTGCGTTGCGATTTTTGCGTCGCTTTAAAATGCTCAGTTTGATGCATGTAAATCCTTTCTCTTATCGTTATTATTGTGCGTTGGCCAGCGTGGCTTGCTGTTCGGCATTGCCACGGGCTTGATTTTTCTCAGCATTGCCGCGCACCATGCGCAGCACGAAACCAGCCGGCCCCGTCTGATACCAGTGGCGCACGCCGCGGCGCGGCTGGCCCATGGCTTGCGTCAGGCGATCCAGGGTGATGGCCAGCAGCACGATGCCCAGGCCGCCCACCGTTGCCAGGCCCATGTCCAGGCGGCCAATGCCGCGCAGTACCATCTGGCCCAGGCCACCGACGGCGATCATCGATGCAATCACCACCATCGACAGCGACAGCATCAGCGACTGGTTGATGCCTGCCATGATGGAAGGCATGGCCAGCGGAAACTGTACGCGGGTCAGCAACTGCCATGGCGAGGCGCCATACGCGCGGGCCGCTTCGATCAGGTCCGGACGCACCTGGCGGATACCCAGGTTGGTCAAGCGTACCAGCGGTGGAAGGGCAAAGATGATCGTCACGATCACGCCCGGCGCATTACCGATACCAAACAGCATCACCACCGGCACCAGGTAGACGAAGGCGGGCGTGGTCTGCATGGCGTCGAGCAAGGGGCGCAGGATGTTTTGTGCGCGGTCGCTGCTGGCCAGGAAAATGCCTAACGGCAAGCCAATGGCCAGACAGAAAGCCAGCGACGTCAATACCAGCGACAGGGTGATCATGGCTTCCGGCCAGATGCCCAGCATAGACACGAGCAGCAGCGCCAGCACGGTGCCGATGGCCAGGGTGCGGCTGGTAAATTGCCATGCCAGCAAGCCGATGATGGCGATCACCGTCAGCGACGGGGCCGCCATCAGCACGCCTTCCACGCCGGATAACACGCTGTCGATCGGTGCGCGCACGGCCTGGAAGAAGGGACGGAAATGCGTGACGACCCAGCCCAGGCCCTGGTTGATCCAGCTTTCCAGCGGCAGCGAGCCGTCGAAAAGCTGCGTCATATGAAAACCGGACGCGTGTTCCGGCTGCACGGCAAGCGCAGCAGCATCGAGCCAGGCGGTGCTGGCGTCGGTCGGTGGCGTCAGCGCCCACGGATTGATCTGGGCGGCCTGTTCAACAACAGGTTCTACTGTGGAAACGGTACTTGGATTCATGCTTGTCCTTTCTGTTGTTGTGGCTCGGCAATGGCTGGCGTATCGCGGTCGAGGAACTTCAGCAAGGTGGTCTTGCTGATGGCGCCGCGGAAGCTGCCGTCATTAGCCACCACCGGGACGGCGTAAGGCGTTTGCGCCACCTGGCCGAACAGACCAGCCACGGGCTCATCTGCATTGATGGTCTGCACCTCGGGCAGATAGGCATGCGCCAGGCCCAGCGGGCCGACATGGCCGTCGAGAGCGCTGCGCAGCGAATCGGCCGAGACGACGCCGAGGAACTTGCGCTGCGGATTGACGACATACGCATAGGCCCGATCCTGCTCTTCGAGCATCGACAGCGCGGCGCGCGAACCGCGGCTAGGCGACTCCGACACCACGATCTGGCTCTTGCGGGCAATATCGCTGGCCTTGAAGACGGCCGCCGCATCGACGCCGCGCACGAAGTTGCGCACATAATCATTGGCAGGCTTGCGCAGGATTTCCTCCGGCGTGCCCACTTGCACCACGTGGCCGTCTTTCATGATGGCAACACGGTCGCCGATGCGCATGGCTTCGTCGAGGTCATGCGAAATGAAGACGATGGTGCGGCGCTTGATCTGCTGCAAACGCAGCAGTTCCGATTGCATTTCCGTGCGGATAATCGGGTCGAGCGCGGAAAACGCTTCATCCATCAGCAAAATCGATGGATCGCAGGCCAGCGCACGGGCCAGGCCCACGCGCTGCTGCATGCCGCCCGACAATTCGTCAGGATAGCTGGCGCCGTAGCCATCCAGGCCCACTTGCGCCAAAGCTTGCTGGGCCAGCGCATGGCGCTCGGCTTTTGGCATGCCGGCCAGTTCCATGCCGAATGCTGTGTTGTCGAGCACGGTAATTTGCGGCAGCAGCGCGAACGACTGGAACACCATGCTGATGTCCTTGCGGCGCAGGGCGCGCAACTTGGCGTCCGGCAAGGTATTGATATCGTTGCCGTCGATCAGGATGCGCCCGGCGGTCGGCTCGATCAGGCGGTTCAGCATGCGCACCAGGGTCGACTTGCCCGAACCGGACAGGCCCATGATGACGAAGATCTCGCCCGCTTCAATGGTAAAGGTGGCGTCGAAGACGCCGATGGTGCAGTCGGTCTTGGCCAGAATGTCTTGCTTGCTGGCACCTTGGCGGACGAGTTCAAGCGCTTCTTCTGGCTGGTCGCCGAACACTTTGAACACATGGTCGATAATGATTTGTTTTGCCACGATGTGGTTCTCCCTCGATTGGACGAATGGAATGAAACCCAGCAAGCTGCTAGCTTGCGGCGGGAATCAGCAAACCCCGTTCCGTCGGCTATGCCACGGCGCAAAGCGCACGGGAGCGACAGAAAAAGGGGGTGACACGCGTGTGACCAGCGGATGGCAAAAGCCGATGCCGGGGTGCCGGGTGCGTGCTAAAAGAGGCTGTGGTTCAGGACTTTTAACAACGCTAGCGCCATGCAAATACATGGCACCAAATGTATTTGACCGAAAAAACGATCAACGTACTTTTAACTGGATGCGGGTGTAAAACCCAAAGAATTATTCACCACTCAGCGAGTGGGAGTACTGCGAAGCAGAAGGTGAAACGCGGTGTAGCTGTTGTAAATATGACTCAACTATAACGCAAAAAGCCACAAAAGTCCAATAGCTTTCCAAATAGAAATGTGCTAGCAATGTTCGCTAGCGCACGGTGAAGCGCAAAACCATGGGGTATGGCAGTGAGAGAGGCTGCTTTCCAGCCTCTCTCGCCCGCCGCCGTGGCGCCATTCCTAGCACCAGACGGGGTGCCAGACAAGGGGTGCCAGACAAGCTGGCGGCGCGCAATCAAACTTGCTCGGCAAACACCTTGCGCATCTTTTCCGCGATCTTGCCTTCAATCGTGGAGGCAAAGGCGCTGAGCATGAATCCCAGCTTGATGTGCAGTTGCGCCTGCTCTTTTTCAAGGGTCAGCGAACCATCGACGCCACTGCGCTCGAAACGCAGCACATCGCCATCCCAGGCGCAGGCCAGGTCATATTCCTGGACCAGCTTGTCGGCCACTTGCTGCGCCGCTTCACGCGCCTTTACCGCTGTCAGCTTATGTTGCTGAACTATATTTATATCCGCCATCAAACTATCCTTTTATTAAAAACGGGGGCAACACGGCCAGCATCATACCAGCCCACCCAGCAGCAAGCGCGGCCATGGCAGGCGCCGGGCCGTCGAAAAAAGTGCACTTTCCCGCACACCGCTTGCGCTGCATCAAACCGTCACTGGCCAGGCAGGCCGACTATTCCAGTTCCAGTCGCCTGTGTTTTGGAGAACTACCATGGACCAGAAAGTCATCGTGCCGGTCGAAGCCGTGCTGACCAAATGCATGTCCCTGCCCGTCGGCTATGTCCCCACGCCGTCGGCGCCCTATCGCCAGCACCGCAAGAATGCGCAACTGACCTTGCAGCCGGGCCGGCCTCGCCTGGCCCGGGCCGGCGAACGTGGCCTGGCTGCCGTGCCCGTGGGTTCGCGCGTACTGATCTGGAAGCAGGACCCATCCGTCAGCGACCTGGGCACGCGCAAGGCCTTCCTGCCGGGACTGACCCTGCAAGGCCCGCGCGACGCGCGCATCACGTTTGGCGAACCGGGCATCGCCCAGGTCAGCCCGAACGCCTTCGGCGACTTCATCGTCTCGCCCAATACCGACCAGTTCGATGCCGTCCACACTTTTGCCATCGTGCGCATGACGCTCACCATGTATCAGCGCGCGCTGGCCAGCAACGACACGGCGCCGCCCCTGCCATGGCAGTGGAATAGCGCCAGCAATACGGCGCCCTTGCGCGTGTATCCGCACGGCTTGCCCAATGTCATGAACGCCTATTACAGCCGCAGCGACAAGGCCCTCAAGTTCGGCGACTTCATCCCCAGCGGCGCTGCCGAGCGCGTCTACACCTGCCGTTCGCTCGACATCGTCTCGCATGAAACAGGCCACGCCGTGCTCGATGGCTTGAAGCCGAATTGGCTGCTCAGCAACAATCCGCCGCAAACGGGCGGCTTGCACGAATCGTTCGGCGACCTGACGGCCATCTTCCTGGCCCTGTCGCAGCTGGACCAGGTAGAAGCCGTGATCACCCAGACCAAGTCCGACCTGCACGACAAGACCTTCCTGGCCGACCTGGCCGAACAGTTCGGCCTGGCGCTGGGGCGGCCGAACGGCTTGCGCAATGCCGACAACGACATCAAATTATCGGAAGCGGGCACGGAAGTGCATGCCATCTCGCAAGTATTTACGGGCGCCATCTACGACATCCTGGCCGACATCTTCGCCCACGAACGCGAGCCCCAGCTGGAAGACGACGCGGCCGTGCTGCACCGCTGCGGCGACTACCTGCGCAGCCTGGTCTTGCGCGCACTGCTGGCATCGCCCGATCAAGCCGCCACGTATGCCGACGTGGCCAGCCAGATGCTGAGCATTGCCCAGAGCGACGGCAATGACGCCTACCTGGACTTCATCCGCAATAGTTTCACCGTGCGCGAAGTGTTCAAGAGCAATGCCATGACGGAAGATAGCCAGATGACGTTTGCCGCCGATGTCGTCGATGAAGAGGGCGCCGTGCAAGACCGGCGCGCCTGCTGCGGTACCATGAACCATGCCGAATACAGCGAATCGGATCACTTGCTCGAAATGGAGCGTGCAGCCCTGGCCCACTGGTGCCGCAGTTACGCCCCCCGATAGACGCCAGCGGCCGCCTGAGCCAGCCACAGCCACAGCCACAGCTCCTGGCACGCCGCATCGCCCCCCCCCCCACACCACCATCCACAGCAGGGAGCAACATCTGATGAAAATTTCAGCCCGCAGCAGCGGCGGCTTTGCCGGCCTGAGCGAACAGTATGACATCGATACGCAAGCCCATCCGGCTGGTCCCAGCCTGGAAGCGGCACTGGCCAGCAGCGGCTTTTTCACGCACGACCTGACCACAGGCGAACAAGTGGGCGCCGACATTGCCCAATGGCATATCACGGTCGACGCACCCACCGCGCGCCGCACGCTCACCTTTGCCGAAGATGGCAGCACTGAAAGTGCCCGCTGGCAACACTTGCTGGCACAAATACGCGCCAGCGCCTGATTTTGCGTGCTTAGCGTGCAGATATTGATTTGAGTAAAGCAAAAACACCACACGACAAGACACTGTCGTGTCTGCCTTGCATCCGGCGGCGACAGGCGACTGTCGCTTTCTTGCCGCGTTCTCCATGGCAACGTCCCGGATAGTCGCTGAATTGCCCACTCCGTACGGCTGCGCCCCATCAAAAAATGAATTTGCTTATATGTATTGTATATAAGCGGGATTTGTGAGAAATAGCGAATTGCCTTAAAATACAATGCTTTGCTTTAGTATGCGCCGCTGCGGTTCCTGCAGGCGCTACAGCACCTCCCCAATATTGATAGGACTGTTATGACCCACGTTGTCACCGAATCCTGCATCGCCTGTCGCTATACCGACTGCGTCGATGTCTGCCCGGTAGATTGTTTCCGGGAAGGCCCGAACTTCCTGACGATCGATCCGGACGAATGTATTGACTGCGCAGTGTGCGTGGCAGAGTGCCCGGTGAACGCGATTTTCGCGGAAGAAGACGTGCCGGGCGACCAGCAAGCCTTCATCAAGATCAACGTCGATCTTGCCCGCAACTGGCCTTCGATCACCAAGACCAAGGCGGCATTGCCGGAAGCTGAGCAATACAAGGACGTCAAGGACAAGCTCGACATGCTGGTGCGCTAACGACGCGACTGGCAGCATGCTAGGCAAAAAAGCAGCGGAAACGCTGCTTTTTTACTTTTAAAACATGATTGCAAGTCTGTCCATATTATTCAGGTGGGTTGTCAAATACATACGCAAATGGTCGCGCTATGCGCGTTAAAGCACATTTTGTCCTCAACAAACATCGTAAAATTGGATTATGATATTTGAGCCGATATTGGCGCTTGGAATTGAACAAGGACTCTATATGCTTTACCAACTGCACGAACTGCAACGCTCCTTCCTCACTCCGGTGATGCAATGGGCTGACATGTCCTCCAAGTTATTTACCAATCCGGTTTCTCCACTAGCCCACACCCCGTTTTCGCAACGCATCGCAGCCGGCTACGAGCTGATGTACCGCCTTGGCAAAGACTACGAAAAGCCACAATTCGATATCCAGTCCGTTCTCGTCAATGGCGAGAGCGTCGACATTCTCGAACACGTTGTGGTGACAAAACCGTTTTGCCGCCTGATTCATTTCAAAAAAGAAGCCACTGGCTTGCAACAGCCCAAAGTTTTGTTGGTTGCCCCCCTGTCCGGTCACCACTCGACCCTGCTGCGCGATACCGTGCGCGGCTTGCTGGCCGAACATGATGTCTACATCACCGACTGGACGGACGCGCGCATGGTACCGCTGACGGAAGGCCCGTTCCACCTGGACGATTACATTTATTATGTGCAGGAATTCATCCGCCTGCTGGCGCCGGACCTGCACGTGATCTCCGTCTGTCAACCGACCGTGCCCGTCCTGGCCGCCATCTCGCTGATGGCGACGGCAAAAGATCCGCACATGCCGAAAACCATGACCATGATGGGCGGCCCGATCGACCCGCGCCGCTCGCCCACGCAGGTCAACAACCTGGCGACGGAAAAGAAATTCTCGTGGTTCGAAAACACCGTGATCTACGCGGTGCCGCCGAACTACCCGGGCTTTGGCCGCAAGGTCTATCCCGGCTTCCTGCAGCATGCCGGTTTCATCGCCATGAACCCGGGTCGCCATGCGCAAAGCCACCGCGAGTTCTATATGCACCTGGTGACGGGCGACGACGAGCCGGCGGAAGGCCATCGCCAGTTCTACAACGAGTACAACGCCGTGCTGGATATGCCGGCCGAGTACTACCTGGACACGATCAAGACCGTGTTCCAGGAATTCAGCCTGCCGATGGGTACCTGGAAAGTGGGCGGCCAGCTGGTGCGTCCGCAAGACATCACGAATGTGGCGCTGTTCACGGTGGAAGGCGAGCTGGATGACATTTCCGGCGCCGGCCAGACGCAGGCGGCGCACGACTTGTGTTCCGGCATACCGGCCGACATGCAGCAAGACTTCGTGGCGCCGAAATGCGGCCACTACGGCATATTCTCGGGCCGCCGCTGGCGCGAAGTCATTTGCCCAAAAATCGGCGAATTCATCCAGAAACACGCCTGATACGCCTCGTTCCCACAAAAAAGGCACGCCAGCTTCAAGCTGGCGTGCCTTTTTTCATGCGGCGACGTGTCAGCTGTGCCGCACGCGACGCTTCAGGGGCTGACTAGGGCAGTGCCCAGGCTCTGGTCGAGGCGCTTCCAGTAATCGCGCTCCAGCCTGGCAATATCCATGTCGCGCGCCGCCTCGTTGAAGCGCATCTGCTGCGCCGCGCCGTCCGCCGTGCGCTGGAAGCAGACATGCACGGGGCGCTCCCTGAAGAGCGTATCGATAACGGCGATGCGCTCGCGCTCGGCCTTGCTGAAGCCACGCCCCATCAGCAAATGCTGGAGCACATGGCGTTCGATGACGATCACGCGGTAGCGCTTGATCAATAATTTTTTGACATTGGTAGCATCGTTCAATCCCTCTTCCGTCTTCAGCTCGCCGCGCGCCACCATGCCATCGAACTGCTCGCCGTTCGAGTAACCGGCCACGGTGCCGATGCGCAGCTTGCCCAGCTCGGCCAGGGTGGCGCCAGGCGCCCCATCTTCCTTCAAGTACGCCAGCACGCCTTGTGTGTTACCCACAGGCACAGAGAAGTGGCACAGCTTTTCGCGCTCAGGCGTACGCCAGACGGCCAGGAAACCGGCGTAACGGGGACTCGCCACGCCAAACTGCATGGCGCGCTTCCAGGGGAAATATTCATATTTGACGGCATAGCCGAGGCGCTCGAAGATGGCGCTGACCATGGCGCCGGACATGCCATCGGCAGGCTGACTGGCGGAAATGAAGGGCGGCCAGTCTTCTGCGGCGAAGCGGACGATGCGCGAGACAGAGGCGCCGGGCGCCACAATGGGGGAACTCGCCTGACCGTGCGCAACGGCAGACTGTACGAATAAACAGAAGGGCAAACCAACTGCCCGGAGGAAACGCATGCTTTGCTCCTATGGCCTGGCGCACCTGACTTGGCGGACACATGCAGGACTGGCGATCGGCTTTCTTGATAACTTACTTGATAAAAATCATGCTCCCACAAAATAGTGAATTTTCAAAGTTGTTTATTTGCACTTTGATGTTCCCACGAGAAATAAAATACGCTTGCGGCGCGCCTGCAACAAGCCGCCGCCCAGCACGCTATCGCCTCGTGGGAGACAGGTTTTTCCTTGTGCGCGGCCCAGATGGCCGATAATGACGTTTTAGCGTATTGAAGATGACCGTGCCGCTTCCTGCCCCTCCCTCACTTGCCGACCAGATCGAAGACTTGCTGCCGCAAACGCAATGCACCAAATGCGGCTACAGCGGCTGCCGCCCCTATGCCGAGGCGATTGCCGCAGGCAGCGCCGACATCAACCAGTGCCCACCAGGTGGCGCGCAAGGCATCATGCGCCTGGCCAACTTGCTGGGTAAAAAAGTCATTCCGCTCAACCCCGTCAACGGCCTCGAACGCCCCCGATCTGTCGCCTACATCGACGAATCGCTGTGTATCGGCTGTACCCTGTGCATCCAGGCTTGCCCCGTGGACGCCATCGTCGGTGCCGCCAAGCAGATGCATACGGTAGTGACCGACCTGTGCACGGGTTGCGACCTGTGCGTGGCGCCCTGCCCCGTCGACTGCATCGTGATGTATCCCGTCAGCGGCGACGCCACCGGCTGGAATGCCTGGAGCCAGGCCGAAGCCGACGCTGCGCGCGCGCGCCACGATGCGCGCACGCAGCGCTTGCGCCGCGAAACCGAAGAAAACGAGGCGCGCCTGGCCGCCAAGGCCGTCGCCAAGATGCAGGAAGTGACGCAGGAAGTGCCGGCCACGCCCGACGAACAGGCGGAAAAGGAACGCAAGCGCGCCATCATCGCTGCCGCCATGGAGCGCGCGCGCGCCAAGGCCGCCGCCAGCGCCGAAGCCAAGTCCGAAGCGCTCGCCCCCAATGCCCCGAAAAAAGACGCATGAACGCTGCCAAACGCCTGGAAATCTTTACGCGCTTTCGCGCCGCCAATCCTTCGCCAAAAACAGAGCTCGAATACACGACGCCGTTCGAACTGCTGATCGCCGTCCTGCTGTCGGCACAGGCGACGGACGTGTCCGTCAACAAAGCCACGCGCTTGCTGTATCCGGTGGCCAACACCCCCGCCAAGCTGCTGGCGCTGGGCGTCGATGAGCTGACCAGCTACATCCGCACCATCGGCCTGTTCCGCACCAAGGCCAGGAACGTCATCGCCACCTGCCAGATCCTGCTCGACCAGCACGGCGGCGAAGTGCCGCGCGACCGCGCTTCGCTGGAAGCCTTGCCCGGCGTGGGCCGCAAGACGGCCAATGTAGTCATGAACACGGCCTTTGGCGAACTGACGATGGCCGTCGACACGCATATCTTCCGCGTGTCGAACCGCACCGGCCTCGCGCCGGGCAAGAATGTCGATATCGTCGAGCAAAAGTTGCTCAAGTTCGTGCCAAAAGAGTTCCTGCTCGACGCCCACCACTGGCTGATCCTGCACGGCCGCTACACGTGCACGGCGCGCAAGCCACAATGCTGGAACTGCATGATCGCCGATTTGTGCGATTTCAAGAGCAAGTCGGCCATGCCGGCGGTGGTGTAAAGCAAAAAACGGCCCGCAAGGGCCGTTTTGACATGTCACACTGTGCAAGCTGACGCTTACAGCAAGACCATATTGTCGCGATGGATCAGCTCGTGGCCTTCCATATAACCGAGGATCGCTTCGATCTCGGCAGAAGGCTTGCGCATGATGCGGCGCGCTTCGCCGCTCGTGTAGTTGGACAGGCCGCGCGCTACCGGCGCACCGTCTGCATCGACGCAGGTGATCACGGCACCACGGCCGAACTCGCCATCGACGCCCGTCACGCCGATCGGCAGCAGCGACTTACCTTCCTGGCGCAGCTTTTGCACGGCGCCCGCATCGAGCACGACGGCGCCTGCCGTATGCAAATGATCGGCCATCCATTGCTTACGCGCCGTCAATTGCCCCATTTGTGCGCGCAACTCCGTGCCGATCGCTTCGCCTTGGGCAAGACGGCTGAGTACGTCGCTGTCGCGGCCCCAGGCGATGATCGTGTGGGCGCCGGACTTGGCGGCGCGCTTGGCGGCCAGGATTTTTGTCAGCATGCCACCACGGCCCAGGCTGCTGCCGGCGCCGCCGGCCATCGCTTCCAGGGCCGGATCGCCGGCGATGCCTTGCGTAATCAGGTATGCGTCCGGATCCTTGCGCGGATCGGCCGAGAACAAACCGTGCTGGTCCGTCAGGATGACCAGCGCATCGGCCTCGATCAGGTTGGCGACCAGCGCCCCCAGGGTATCGTTGTCGCCGAACTTGATTTCATCGGTGACGACGGTATCATTTTCATTGATGATTGGCACCACGCCCAGGCGCAACAGGGTCGTCAGGGTAGAGCGGGCGTTCAGGTAGCGTTCGCGGTCGGCCAGGTCGGCGTGCGTCAGCAGCACTTGCGCCGTGCCCAGCTGGTGGGCGCGAAAGCTGCTTTCATAGATTTGCGCCAGGCCCATCTGGCCCACGGCGGCGCAGGCCTGCAATTCGTGGATATCGGTGGGGCGCCGCTCGAAACCGAGGCGCAGCATGCCTTCGGCGATGGCGCCGGAACTGACCAGCACGACTTCCTTGCCCAGCGCGCGCAAGCCGGAAATCTGCGCGGCCCAGCGCGCGATGGCGGCATGGTCGAGTCCACGGCCATCGTTGGTGACCAGCGAGGAGCCGACTTTGATGATGATGCGGGTTGCTTTTTGAATCACGGAATCCATGGGGCGGCGCTCTTCACTTTTGATAGACGTCAGCGTGCAGGACGCAGCAGCAGCAAGGCCAGCCCCGCCAGCAGCTCCATTACGCACATGAACAACACAAAACCCTGGGGCAAGCCGAAGCTGATGGCCGCAAACAAACGGCCGGCGGGCTGCGCCAGGACCAACATTGCAGTGATATCGCTGAAGACGGGCGGTTCGCCCTGCCGTGCTGCGAACAGCGCCAGGAGCGCGGTAGCACCCCAGACACCGACATGGGAGGCGTAGAACTGGCTGTAGCCGTTGACGCCGTTGAGAAAGATGCCCATGCCGGCCGCCATCTCGTCGGCGAACAGCAAACAGGCGACCGCGCTCAGCCCGTAAGCAGTCGCGATCAGATGCAATACACGGTGCTGCCACGCTTGCTTGCGCGATGGCGCGACAGCGACCGCCTGTACCGACATCAGGATAAAGCCTTAATCGAGAATCTTGAAACGTGGATCATCCGGGTCGATCGACGAGATACCGCGTGCTTCTTCGGTCATCTGCGTTTCTTCGGCACGGCTTTCGCTGTGTTTCTTCGCTTCCAGATGTTGATAAATTGCATTCACCAGTTCCGGGCAACCCTGATGGTTCAGCGCGGAGATCTCGAAGACGGGACCTTTCCAGGCGAAACGCTTGATGAAGTCCTTGACCAGTTTCTTGCGGTCTTCTTCCGGCACCATGTCGAGCTTGTTCAACACCAGCCAGCGCGGCTTGTCGACCAGCGACTCGTCATATTTCTTCAATTCCTTGACCAGCGCCTTGGCTTCCTTGACAGGATCGACATTGGTTTCAAACGGCGCCAGGTCGACGATGTGCAACAGCAGGCCCGTGCGCTGCAAGTGGCGCAGGAATTGATGGCCCAGGCCCGCGCCTTCGGAAGCGCCTTCGATCAAGCCGGGAATATCGGCGATCACAAAGCTTTTCTCGTGCGACACGCGCACCACACCCAGATTCGGGTGCAGGGTGGTAAATGGGTAATCAGCAATTTTGGGACGCGCGTTCGATACGGCCGAAATGAAAGTCGACTTGCCGGCGTTCGGCATGCCCAGCAGGCCCACATCAGCCAGCACTTTCAGTTCCAGGCGCAGTTCGCGGCGTTCGCCTTCCTTGCCCTCGCCTTTTTGGCGTGGTGCGCGGTTGGTCGAGGACTTGAAGTGGATATTACCCCAGCCGCCTTCGCCGCCCTTGGCCAGCAATTCGATCTGGCCGTGCTCGGTCAAATCGGCCAGGATTTCGCCGCTCGCGTTGTCGATGATCAAGGTGCCCACAGGCATGCGCATGTGAATATCATCAGCGCCCTTACCATAGCAATCCGCGCCACGGCCAGGCTCGCCATTGCGAGCCTTGTGCATTTTGGAGAAACGGAAATCGACGAGCGTGTTGATATTGCGGTCGGCCACGGCCCAGATGGACCCGCCCTTACCGCCATCGCCGCCATCGGGGCCGCCGAAAGGCCGGAATTTTTCACGGCAGAAAGATGCGCAGCCGTTGCCGCCATCGCCCGCGATGACTTCGATTTTTGCTTCGTCGATAAACTTCATAATTTTGCCGCCATAAAACTAAAAAGGCTCTACCTTGGGCAGAGCCTTTCGATTGAAGGCTTGCGCCTTACATCATGCGATCACAGCGGAACACGCGCTCCGCGATGAATTACGCTGGTACTGCTTCGTTTGGTACAACGGTCACGAATTGCTTCGAGCCAGCACCTTTGATCACGAACTTGACTTTGCCTGCGATCAACGCGAACAGAGTGTGGTCCTTGCCCATGCCTACGCCTTCGCCGGCGCGCACTGGGGTGCCGCGTTGACGAATGATGATGCCGCCAGCATTGATAGCTTGGCCGCCGTAGACTTTAACGCCCAGACGCTTTGATTCTGAATCACGGCCGTTTCGCGTTGTGCCGCCGCCTTTTTTATGTGCCATTTAAGACTCCTTGATAGCTGATTAATTCAAACAGCGGCGATTAGCCGTTGATCGAAACGATTTGGATTTCGGTAAAATTCTGGCGATGGCCTTGATGCTTTTGGTAATGCTTACGACGACGCATCTTGAAAATTTTGACCTTATCATGGCGACCATGCGCCACAACCGTAACCAGTACCGTTGCACCTTCGACCAATGGCGCACCAAATTTAATGGTGTCGCCCGCGCCTACTGCGAGAACTTGATCGATGGTGATTTCGGAACCAATGTCTGCCGGTATCTGTTCTACTTTAAGTTTTTCGCCAGCGACAACTTTGTATTGTTTGCCACCGGTTTTTATGACCGCGTACATGATTTGAAACCTCATCAAATGTTGAAAGAATTTGTCACCCTGCCACGTAAAGCAAGCCGTACACAACAGGGGGAACCTGCAATTATACATGGCCTGCGAAATGGCGTCAAAAACTATTCACAAAGCCCGATGATCGTGGTATGTCGACAACCTGGACACAATGTCAGGCTTGCGCACGGCGGACAGGACAACGCGCGCCAATGAGCAATCAATTGCTCTACAGCCATAGGCAAACGTCACGCGCACGCAAGCCATGTCGTATAATCGCGGCACCCACAATCTATTGCAGGTTCGCCTTGTCTGACGCTAACAAACACGTTAACCAAAACACCATCGTACAAACGATTGCCGCCGATATGGACGCAGTCAACACGGTGATCCGCCAAAAACTGCACTCCGATGTAATTCTGATCAACCAGATCGCTGAATATATCATCAGCGCAGGTGGTAAACGCATCCGCCCCGTGCTGATCTTGCTGGTGGCCAATGCCCACGCGTATCGCGGCACGGCGCACCATGAGCTCGCTGCGGTAGTTGAATTCATCCACACCGCCACCTTGCTGCACGATGACGTCGTCGATGAGTCGTCGATGCGCCGTGGACGCCAGACGGCCAATGCCCTGTTCGGCAATGCCGCCTCGGTGCTGGTGGGCGACTTCCTGCACTCGCGCTCGTTCCAGCTGATGGTGTCGCTGAATAATATGCGCGTCATGCAAATCCTGTCCGATGCCACCAATGTGATCGCCGAAGGCGAAGTGCTGCAGTTGCTCAATATGCACGATCCGGATGTATCGCAGGAAAGCTATCTGAACGTCATCCGCTCGAAAACGGCCAAGCTGTTTGAAGCCTCGGCGCAACTGGGCGCCCTGATCGCCGGCGCCAGCGAAGACGATATCGATGCGGCTGCCGAATACGGCCGTTCGCTGGGTACGGCCTTCCAGCTGATCGACGACGTGCTCGACTACGCAGGCGACGCCGCCGAAATCGGCAAGAATATTGGCGACGACTTGCGCGAAGGCAAACCAACCATGCCGCTGATCTGGCTGATGGAAAACGGTACGCCGGAACAGCGCGACCTGGTGCGCAGCTGCATCGAGCAGGGCGACGAGCAGCATTTCGATGCCATCCTGGCCGCCATCACCAGCAGTGGCGCCCTCGACTACACGCGCAAACAGGCAGAAATCGCTGGCCAGCGCGCCGCCAATGCCATTTCCGGCTGGCCGGACAGCGCCTACAAGCAATCCTTGCTGCAACTGTGTACGTTTGCCGTGGACCGCAATCACTGATCGCGGTTTGCATAGCACAACGGCGCCGATGGCGCCGTTTTTTACTGCCTGCAACTACTTTTTACTTAATTACTGACGGGTTATTACTTGCCCTCATGCTCCATGGCGGCGCCCGCCAATTCACGCACCCTCCAGCCGCTCGCTGTAGCGGCTGCCCAGGTAATCGCGGCGGTCGCGCACCAGCAGGGTGAATTTATACAACTCCTCCATGACGTCGACCAGGCGCGCGTAGTACGGCGAGGGTTTCATGCGCCCAGCATCGTCGAATTCCTGATAGGCCTTGGCTACCGAAAACTGATTCGGAATAGTCACCATCCGCATCCAGCGCCCCAGCACGCGCAGTCCATTGACGGCGTTGAACGATTGCGAGCCACCGGACACTTGCATCACGGCAAGCGTGCGCCCCTGCGTAGGACGCACGCTGCCCGTTTCCAGCGGCAGCCAGTCGATCTGCGATTTGAATACGCCCGTGACGGCGCCATGGCGCTCGGGACTACACCACACCTGCCCTTCCGACCACAGCGACAGGTCGCGCAGCTCCTGCACTTTCGGATGCTCGGGCGAGACGCTGTCAACCATGGGCAGGCCGTGCGGGTCAAATACGCGCGTCTCGGCGCCAAAGTGGCGCAGGATGCGTTCCGCTTCCAGGGTCAGCAGCTTGCTGTACGAACGTTCACGCAGCGAACCGTATAGCAGCAAGATGCGCCGCGCGTGCATCGACAGCGTCGGCGGCGCCAGCTTGTCCAGGCTGGGCAGGTCCAGGTGCGCGGCACTGATATTGGGCAAATCCTCCATCTCAGGGCACCGGCTTGCCATCGGCGCCCACCACGGCCTGGCCGTCTTCCTTGCTGAACGCCCCTTGCTGCGGCTGCGGCAGGATGTCCAGCACCTTTTCAGACGGCCGGCACAAGCGCACGCCCAGCTCCGTGACGACGATGGGGCGGTTGATCAGGATCGGATGGGCCTGCATGGCGTCCAGCAGGACCGCATCGCTCAGCTCGGCATTGGCCAGGCCCAGCTCTTCGTACAGGGCACCCTTGTCGCGCATGGCTGCGCGCACGGAGATACCCGCGCGGGAAATCAAGTCCACCAGTTCCTCGCGCGTGAAAGGATTCGCGACGTAATCGATGATGACCGGTTCCACGCCCGTGTTGCGGATCAGGGCCAGGGTATTGCGCGAGGTGCCGCACGCCGTGTTGTGATAGATCGTGATATGCGTGCTATGCGTGATGCTCATCCAATATTCTCCTTCGGTAATGTGGGTTCGCCAAGGCTGCCAATACAGCAAGGCGCACCGGCGCAGCAGTTCTCGGTCAAAAAGGCCAGCAACCCATTCATGCCCGCGTAATTGGCGGCGTAGATGATAGAGCGCCCCGCCTTGCTCGCCGTCACCAGATTGGCATGTGCCAATTCCTTCAGGTGAAACGACAGAGACGATGGCGCAATGGCCAGCGCTTCGGCGATTTTCGTGGCGGCCATGCCTTGCGGCCCCGTCTGCACCAGCAGGCGGAACACGGCCAGCCGCGATTCCTGCGCCAGCGCGGCCAGGGAGGCAATGGCGGCCGCGCTCGTCAACGGCGCCGCCTGCGTCATCACTGTGTGTTCATTTTCCATAATTCAATAATAATTGAATTATGGAATCAATGTCAGCCACCTGAATTTTTGCGTCAGGTTCTTACGTAACCCAGCGCACCGACCGGCATGGATAATCGGACTAGATTGAAGAAAAAATCATCGAGATTGGCTTCCCATGACACGCGCAACCCCGCTCAAAATCCTCGGCTGGAGCCTGGCCGCCGTACTCGTCATCCTCGTCACGCTTGTCATCCTTGTGCTGACCTTTGACTGGAACCGCGCGCGGCCCTACATCAATCGCACGGTGTCCGAAAGCACGGGACGCACCTTCGTCATCGCCGGTGACTTGCAGGTGCAATGGAAGCAAGGCTTGAAAACCGAGCCAGGCTGGCGCCGCTATGTGCCGCGCCCACTCATCAGCGCCCAGGACGTGCGCATGAGCAATCCCGACTGGGTCACGGCCGGTCCGCAACTGGCCAGCGCAAAGCGCATCGACGTGCTCATCCATCCCCTGCCCCTGCTGCAGCACCGCCTGGTACTGACGGACCTGGCACTCGATACACCAAACATCGCCCTGCAGCGGCGCGCCGATGGCAGCAATAGCTGGACCTTCAAAGACAATGGCCCCTCACAATGGGAGGTGGAAGTCCAGCGCATGGCCTTCGGCGACGGCGCCATCCGCTACCTCGACGAGGGCATCGCGCTGGACGTGCGCGCCAAGGTCAGCTCGACGGTGCCCGACGCCACGCCGGGCGACGCGCAAAGCAGCACCCCGGTGGAAAAATACGGCATCGCATTCACCCTGGGCGGCAGCTACCGCAAGGCGCCCGTGACGGGCGGCGGCAAGGCGGGCGCCGTGCTGTCATTAACCGGCGACAAGACGGTGTATCCCGTGCAGGCCCATGCCGTATTGGGCAAGAACAAGGCCGGCATAAGCGGCACCCTGACGGACCCGCGCTCACTGTCCGGCATCGATCTGCAGCTGAGCCTGGCCGGCGCCAGCATGGCCGACCTGTACCCGCTGACGGGCGTGCTGCTGCCGGAAACGCCGGAATACGCCACCAAGGGCCGGCTGCTGGGCAAGAAAGACGGCGCCATCTGGAACTGGACCTATCAAAACTTCAAGGGCAGCGTGGGCAAGAGCGACCTGGCCGGCACCTTGCAATATTTGCCGCGCCAGCCGCGTCCGCTGCTGCGCGGCGAAGTGACGTCGCAGCAATTACGTCTGGAAGACCTGGGCCCCACTATCGGGGCCGACAGCAACGCGCAAAAACAGGCGCGCGGCAAGGCACCCGTGCAGCCAGACAATAAAGCCTTGCCCGTGGAGCAGTTCAATACGGCCAAATGGGATGCACTCGATGCAGACGTGAAATTTACCGGCAAGAAACTGGTGCGCACGCACGATATTCCCCTGACCGACATCGTCGCCAATGTGCACATGAAGGATAAGGTGCTGAGCTTGACGCCGCTCAACTTCGGCATGGCCGGTGGCGACATCACCTCGAACATTACACTCGACGGGCGCCAGAAAACCATCGCCGCGCAAGCGAAGGTGGCGGCGCGCCATTTGAAGATACGCGAACTGTTTCCCAAGCTGCAATCGATGCAGGCCAGCTTCGGCGAAGTATATGGCGATGCAGCGCTGACGGGCCACGGCAATTCCATCTCGGCCATGCTGGCCAGCGCGAATGGCGAACTGGCGGCCACCGTCAGCGAAGGCTCCGTCAGCCAGTTCATGCTGGAACTGGCCGGCCTGAACCTGGCCAACGCCGTCTTCGTGAAAGTTTTCGGCGACAAGCAGGTGCACCTGAACTGCCTGGCCAGCGATTTCGCCGTCACGAACGGCCAAGCCAATGTGCGCCGTTTCGTGCTCGACACGGACACGGCCGTCGTGAATGTGACGGGCAACGTCAACCTGGCGCACGAGACTCTCGACCTGGACGTACGCCCGCGCACCAAGGGCGCCCGCATCATCTCGCTGCGCACGCCGCTGTATGCGAAAGGCACGTTCAAGGATCCGGACGTCGGCCCCTACAAGGGACCGCTGGCCCTGAAAGCAGGCGCCGCCGTCGCCCTGGCCGCCATCGTCACGCCGCTCGCAGCACTCTTGCCATTGATCAACGTCGACAAGGCGCCCGATACGGACTGCGCCGCCGTCATGGCACAAGCCACCGCCACGCGCAAGGCACCCACCTCGCCGGCGACGCACGCGCCAGCGAAAAAAGTCAGCGAAGCGGACATCAAGAAGGCGCAACAGCAAAAGAAATAAGCGTGCGCAGCCTTGATGCAAAGGCCGGTGCCTGGCATCCACACACCCCGGCCATTCTCTGCTCGTTGCCGGCTCCTTGCCGACTCCCTGCCTGCTCATTTCCCGGCGGCCTTGGAAAGTGCATTTTTACGTGGTCGTCCGGCCACAAGCATGCACGCGCAGGGCAGCAACATCCACGCCACTCCCGGCCAGTCTGCGACTCTTTCCCCATACACAGCAAGAGGCATACCTTTTAAGTATCGACTGGATACCCAATCGGTGTTGGACGTCACATGCGATGTTATCTACTCTCAAAATATCAGATAACAGCAAAGGTGATATCTTGCCGCACAGCATTAAACAGCGCCAGTCCTGCCTGCCGCCTTGCCAGGTGCAACAGGCCATCGCGCCAAGCACGGGCCTGCGCCTGCGCGACTGGTCGCTCTCGGCGGTCGCCGCCGGCTTCCTCGCCGTGCTCATCTCGTACGCGGGGCCGCTGGCGATTTTCTACCAGGCGGCGCAAGCGGGACAGATGTCGAACGCGATGTTTGCGTCGTGGGTATGGGGTATCTCCATCGGCGCCGCACTGTCAGGCATCGTCCTCAGCTGGACACTGCGCATCCCCGTCATCACGGCCTGGTCGGCGCCCGGCACCGCATTGCTCATCACCCTGTTCCCGGCCATGCCGATCCAGGAAGCAGTGGGGGCCTACATCACGGCGGCGGCCATCCTGCTGGCCATCGGCCTGTCCGGGCAATTCGACAAGCTGATGGCGGCCATTCCCAAGGGCGTGGCCAGCGGCATGATGGCGGGCATCCTGCTGCCCTTCGGCCTGAATGCCTTCAAGGCCATCGGCTCGCTGCCGGTGCTGAGCTGCGGCATGATCGCCGCCTACCTGGTGTTCAAGCGCCTGCTGCCACGTTATTGCATCGTGCTGCTGTTGCTCGCAGGCGCGCTGCTGGCCTGGGCCAGCGGACAAACACATTTTGAGGGCGTCAAACTCGAACTGGCGACTCCGCAGCTCATCATGCCAGCCTGGTCGTGGGCCAGCACCTTCAGCCTGGCGCTGCCACTGGTGCTGACGACCTTGACGGGACAATACCTGCCCGGGATGGCCGTCCTCAGGGGGGCCGGCTACCCAAACCAGGTACGCCCCATCCTTACGGCAAGCAGCGTCGCCTCGCTGGCCGTGGCTTGCGTCGGCGGCATCACCATCGCCATCGCCGCCATCACCGCCGCCATGTGCACGGGGCGCGACGCGCATGAAGATCCGGCGCGCCGCTACATCGCCGGCGTGGCCAATGGCCTGTTCTACCTGCTCGCGGGATTGTGCGGCGGTTCGCTGGTCATGCTGTTCGCCGCCCTGCCGCGCGAATTGGTAGCCACGCTGGCCGGCCTGGCCCTGCTGGGCGCCATTACCGTCAACCTCGTCGGCGTGGCAGCTGCCGACGATCACCGCGAGGCGGCCATCATCACCTTTTTGGCGACTGCTTCCGGCATGAGTTTCCTGGGCCTGGGTTCGGCCTTCTGGGGCATCCTCATCGGCATGCTTGCCTACTGGGTTCTGCATGGCAAACGACGGCAGGCCACGCCGCCCACCTGAGAATACCCCACACTATTTTTTCCCATGCCCGGACAGCCGTCCGGGTCGCACCCCAGCATCACGCCTACCTATAAAAATACGAAAGAGACCATCATCATGCGACAGATCGATGTACACGAATTATCCGACCGGGCACGCTTCAACCGCTTCCATGCCGGCGTGCTGCTGTGGTGCGCCATCATCATCATCTGCGACGGCTACGACCTTGCCGTGGCCGGCATCGCCCTACCTTCGATCATGAAGGACATGGGCGTGACGGCGCAAAACGCAGGCTTCATGATCAGTTCCGCGCTGTTTGGCATGATGTTCGGCGCCATCTTCATGGGCACCATCGCCGACCGCATCGGGCGGCGCAAGGCGATCGCCATCTGCATCGCGCTGTTCAGCATTTTCACGGCGGCGGCGGGCTTCACCCACGACCCCTACACCTTCAGCGCCATGCGCTTCCTGGCCGGCCTGGGCATCGGCGGCGTGATGCCCAACGTGGTGGCGCAGATGACCGAATACTCGCCAAAGAAAATCCGCGCCACCATGGTCACCCTGATGTTCAGCGGCTACGCCGTCGGCGGCATGCTTGCCGCTTTGCTGGGCAAGGGCTTGCTGGAAGCGTATGGCTGGTCATCCGTCTTCCTCGCTGCCGGCCTGCCCGTGGTACTGATACCCTTCATCTTGAAAAGCATGCCTGAATCGATGCCCTTCCTGATCCGCGAAAACCGCCTCGATGAACTCAAGCAGATCGTCGCGCGCATGGAACCGTCGTACCGCCCCGATGCGGGCGACCGCTTCGCCCTGCCCTCGCAAGACCGCGCAGAAGGCGCTCCCATCGGCAAGCTGTTCCAGGATGGCCGGGGCTTCAGCACGGCGATGTTCTGGATCGCCTTTTTCATGTGCCTGTTCATGGTCTACGCGCTCAGTTCCTGGCTCACCAAGCTGATGGCCGGCGCCGGCTACAGCCTGGGTTCCGCGCTGACATTCGTGCTGGTACTGAACTTCGGCGCGGTCATCGGCGCGGTGGGTGGCGGCTGGCTGGCCGACCGCTTCAACATTAAATACGTGCTGATCGGGATGTACGCGCTGGCGGCCGTCTCGATCACCCTGCTGGGTTTCAAGGTATCGACGGAAGTCCTGTTCCTGCTCGTTGGCCTGGCCGGCGCGTCAACCATCGGCACGCAAATCGTCACCTATGCCTATGCGGGCCAATTCTATCCGATGGCGATACGCTCGACCGGCATCGGCTGGGCTTCCGGTGTTGGCCGCAGCGGCGCCATCCTGGCACCAATCGCCATTGGCACCCTGGTTGGCATGGCGCTGCCGCTGGAGCAAAACTTCATGGCCATCGCCATTCCCGCCGTGATTGCTGTCATTGCCGTCTCGTTGATACGCCATGGCCGCTCCGCCTCCGCCTCCGCGCACGCCGCACCGGCGGTGCAGGGGCTGCCAAATGTGTCAAAAAACAACGCCGCAGCCGCCAAATAAACAGCACCCACAACACCACAACACGGAGGCAGGCATGAAAAAAACCACAGCCGGCGCGGCGCTCGTCGCGGCGGGATGCCTCTGCACGGGGGCACAGGCCCAGTAAGTCACGCTGTACGGCCCGCTCGACCTGGGCGTGGCCTACACGACGAACGCCAACGCGGCCGGCAGCACGCGTTCTAAGCGCGCTTTGACTGCCCCATGGGATGGTTACAGAACTTCCTTCACGTGGGGCAGCTTGCTGGCATCGTAAATTTCGTAAATCACGCTGAGCATATTGGCCAGCTCTTCCGAGCGGTCCATCAGCCGCACGCTGAAAATGATGGGCGAGACGGCTTGCCGGTCGTCGATGGAGCGGTACACGACATCATTGCGTTTCATGCCATGCAGGCTGTTGGGCACGATGGCGATGCCCTGGCCCGCGCCTACCAGGCCGATGGCGATCTGCAGCTCGCGCACCTCGATCACCTGTTCGGGCACCAGCATGCGGTCGCTGAAAATGGCCAGCACCTGGTCGGCAAAGCTGGGACGGGGCGCCTTCGGGTACACGATGAGCGGATCGTGCAGCAGGTCGTTCATTTTCAACGGTCCCTCCTGCGCCGCCAGGCGGTGGCCCATGGGCAGCGCCACGATCAGCGGCTCCTCGCGCAGCACGATGCGGCGAATCGCGGCATCTTCTTTTCTCAGCCGGCCGAAACCCACATCGATGCGCCCTTCCTTCAAGGCCGTCAACTGCTCCATGGTCGTCATCTCATGGAAACTGATCTCCACGGCCTGATAGCGTTCGCGGAAGCGCCGCACGATCTCGGGCAGCAGGCCGTACAGCGTGGACGCGACGAAGCCGATCGACAAGGTGCGGTCGATCTTGCCGACGCGCTGGGTCATGGTCTTCAGGTCGGCCGCCTTGGCCAGCAGCTCCTGCGCATGGGCATAAAAAAAGCGCCCCGCCTCGGTCAGGCGCAGGGGCCGCGAACCTTTTTCGATCAGCTGCACCCCCAGTTCCTCTTCCAGCTGCTGGATCTGGCGGCTCAGGGGTGGCTGCGCGATATGCAGACGCTCGGCCGCCCGCGTGAAATTTTTCTCTTCAGCAACAGCGACGAAGTAGCGTAAGTGACGTAGTTCCATATATACCTTCTAAGTATTGAAGCCATACCAAAACAGTGTTGGACGTGGGGTAAATTGGGGAATATCGTACATATACCTGCCCACATTATACAAATTAAATATGATACTCAGCATAGAAACCATTCTCGCCGACGTACCGACGATCCGGGCGCACAAGATGTCGGTGGCCACCATGAAGTCGCAGACCCTGGTGCTGGTGCGCGTGCGTTGCGCCGACGGCATCGAAGGCTGGGGCGAGGCCACCACCATCGGCGGCTTGAACTATGGCGAAGAGAGCCCCGAGAGCATCAAGACCAATATCGAGACGCATATCGCGCCGCTGCTGGTCGGCATGGACGCCAGTGCCGTGGCCAAGGCCATGGCGAAAGTACGCAAGACCATCCAGGGCAACCGCTTCGCCAAGTGCGCGATCGAGACGGCACTGCTCGATGCGCAAGGCCAACGCCTGGGCGTGCCCCTCAGCGAACTGCTGGGCGGCCGGGTGCGCGATGCGCTGCCTGTCGCCTGGACCCTGGCCAGCGGCGACACGGCGCAAGACATCGCCGAAGCGCAGCAGATGCTGGAACTGCGCCGCCACCGCATCTTCAAGCTGAAAATCGGTTCGCGCAGCGTGGCCGACGATGTCTCGCATGTGCTGGCCATCAAGCGCGCCCTGGGTGATGCGGCCAGCGTGCGGGTCGACGTCAACCAGGCCTGGAGCGAGCTCGAAGCGGTGCGCGGCATCTCTGCGCTGCAAGACGGCGGCGTGGACCTGATCGAACAGCCCGTGCGCGCCGACAACACGGCCGCTCTGGGGCGCCTGGCCGCACGCTTTGACGTCGCCATCATGGCCGATGAAGCGCTGCACGGCCCCATCGATGCATTCAGGCTGGCGCGCGCCAACAGCGCCGATGTCTACGCCGTGAAGATCACCCAGTCCGGCGGCCTGATTCCCGCCCAGCAGGTAGCCACCGTGGCGCAGCTGGCCGGCATCGGCCTGTATGGCGGCACCATGCTCGAAGGCAGCATCGGCACGGCTGCCAGCGCCCACCTGTGCGCCACCTTCGCCGACCTGTCGTGGGACACGGAATTGTTCGGCCCCTTGCTGCTGACCGAGGAAATCCTGCGCGAACCGCTGGTATACCGCGACTTCATGCTGCAAGTACCCACCGGTCCCGGCCTCGGGGTGCAGGTCGACACCGACAAACTGCGCCGCCTGGCGCGCCGTTAAACAAGGAGAAACCCATGTTATTTCACGTCAGAATGGATGTAAAAATACCACCAGGCATGCCGACCGAACAGGCCGACGTGCTGAAAAAAGAAGAAAAAGCATTAGCGCAGCGCCTGCAGGAAGAAGGCAAATGGCGCCACCTGTGGCGTATCGCCGGACAGTACGCCAACGTCAGCATCTTCGACGTTGCCGGCAACGAGGAGCTGCATGCGCTGCTGATGTCGCTGCCCTTGTATCCGTACATGCAGATCGAAGTGATGCCATTGTGCCGGCACCCGTCTTCGGTCCGCGCAAACGATCTTTAACGAGTAAATTTCATTCTCAACAGAGGAGACAAAAATGACACACAATGACATTGATACCCTGGTAAAAAGCTGGATCGTCGACGCCGCCATCCGCCCTGCCAATCCACGCGTGCAGGCGATTGTGCTGCGCCTCGTGACCGATCTGTGCAAAGCCATGGAAGACCTCGATATCCAGCCCGCCGAATTCTGGACCGGCCTCGATTTCCTGGCCAACGCGGGTGCCTCGCATGAATTGGGCCTGCTGGCGCCGGGACTGGGCCTGGAGCGCTTCATGGACATCCGCGCCGACGAAGCCGAAGCGAAGGCCGGCCTGAATGGCGGCACGCCGCGCACCATCGAAGGTCCGCTGTATGTCGCCGGCGCGCCAGAAAGCCAGGGCTTTGCCCGCCTCGACGACGGCAGCGAAAGCGCGCAGGCCGAAGTGCTGTTCATGCAGGGCACCGTCTACGACCAGCAGGGCAAGCCGCTGCCGGGCGCCAAGGTCGAAGTCTGGCATGCCAACCTGATGGGCAACTACTCCTTCTTCGACCAGAGCCAGTCGTCCTTCAATCTGCGCCGCACTATCTACGCCGACGCGCAGGGACGCTATCAGTTCCGCAGCATCATGCCCAAGGGCTACGGCTGCCCTCCGGGCGGCAGCACGCAGCGCCTGCTCGACCTGCTGGGCCGCCACGGCCAGCGCCCCGCCCACATTCACTTTTTCATCAGCGCCGACGGCCAGCGCCAGCTGACCACGCAGATCAATATCGACGGCGATGAATACCTGTGGGACGACTTCGCCTTTGCCAGCCGCGAAGGCCTGGTGCCGGCCGTGACGCAGGTCAGCGACGCCGCAGCAATCACCGCAAAAGACTTGCAGCAGCCGTTTGCCTCGATCGACTTCGACTTCCACCTGTACCCGGAAACCGCAGCCGCACCGACATCGCAAATCGAACGCAACCGCGCAGCAGCCTAAGCCTGAGAGATCACGCCATGATACCCATCCATCCATACCGGCCCGCCACCGGCGCGACTGCGCCTGATCTCGACGCCTTGCTGATCGAAGACCAGGCCACGGGCGACCATCGTTTGCACCGCAGCGTTTTCACCGATGAAGCCCTGTTCGAACTCGAGATGAAGCATATCTTCGAAGGCAACTGGATCTACCTGGCGCACGAAAGCCAGATCGCCAACAATAACGATTACTACACCACGCATATCGGCCGCCAGCCCGTCTTCATCGCGCGCAATCGCCAGGGCGAACTGAATGCCTTCATCAACGCCTGCAGCCATCGCGGCGCGCAGCTGTGCCGTCACAAGCGGGGCAACAAGGCCACCTACACCTGCTCCTTCCACGGCTGGACTTTCAATAACAGCGGCAAGCTGCTGAAGGTGAAGGACCCTGATAACGCGGGCAATCCGGAATGCTTCAACAAGGAAGGCTCGCACGACCTGAAAAAAGTCGCGCGCTTCGCCAACTACAAAGGCTTCCTGTTCGGCAGCCTGAATGACGACGTGGTGCCGCTCGAGGAATTCCTCGGCGAAGCCGGCAAGATCATCGACATGATCGTCAACCAGTCGCCAGACGGCCTGGAAGTGCTGCGCGGCGCCTCCACCTATACCTACGAAGGCAACTGGAAACTGCAGGCGGAAAATGGCGCGGACGGCTATCACGTCTCGGCCGTGCACTGGAACTATGCGGCCACCACCAACCGCCGCAAGGAACAACTGGCGCAGCGCGAAGACAAGATACGCGCCATGGACGCGGGCAACTGGGGCCGCCAGGGCGGTGGTTTCTATGCCTTCAAGCAGGGCCACGTGCTGCTGTGGACGCAATGGGCCAATCCGGAAGACCGTCCCAATTTCTCGCGCCATGCGGACTATGCGCGCCAGTTCGGCAAGCCGACGGCGGACTGGATGATCAGCCGCTCACGCAATCTGTGCCTGTATCCGAATGTGTATCTGATGGATCAGTTCGGTTCGCAAATCCGCTTGCTGCGCCCCATCTCCGTCGACAAGACCGAAGTGACGATCTACTGCATCGCGCCGAAAGGCGAATCGGACGAGGCACGCGCACAACGCATCCGCCAGTACGAAGACTTCTTCAATGTCAGCGGCATGGCCACGCCGGACGACCTGGAAGAATTCCGCGCCTGCCAGCAAGGCTATGCCGGCATCGCCATGCCATGGAACGACATGTCGCGCGGCGCAGCGCACTGGATCACCGGACCTGACGAAGCAGCCAAGGAAATCGGCCTGGAACCCGTGCTGAGCGGCGCGCGCACCGAGGATGAAGGACTGTACACGGTACAGCACCGCTACTGGCTCGACATCATGAAAAAAGCCCTCGCAGCAGAAGGAGAACAGCCATGATGCCCATCGCACCACACACGATCGCCAGCTTCCTGTATCGCGAAAGCCGCCTGCTGGACGACGAACAATGGGATGAATGGCTGGAATGCTATCACCCCGATGCGCAATTCTGGATGCCTGCCTGGGATGACGACGACACCCTGGTGACCGATCCGCAACGCGAGATTTCGCTGATCTTCTATCCGACCCGCCAGGGCCTGGAAGACCGCGTCTTCCGCATCAAGACGGAGCGTTCCAGCGCCACCATGCCGGACACGCGTACCAGCCACAATATCGCCAATATCGAACTGGAAAGCCAGGATGGCGCTATCTGCACGGTGCGCTTCAACTGGCATACGCTGAGCCACCGCTACAAACGCGACTACAGCTACTTCGGCATGTCGCGCTACGTCATCGATTTTTCCGGTGCGCAGCCGCTGATCCTGAACAAGTATATCGTCCTGAAGAACGACTATATCAACCAGGTCATCGACGTGTACCACATTTAACAAGCTTCACTGAGTAAGGAGACCGACGATGAGCCATAACATCGCCCTGCAATTCGAAGACGGGATTACCCGCTTCATTTCATGTAACGACAATGAAAAGCTGTCCGATGCGGCTTATCGTCAAAAAATCAATATCCCGCTCGATTGCCGCGACGGCGCCTGCGGCACCTGCCGCGGCCATTGCGAATCGGGTAGTTACGACATGCCGGAATCGGGCTATATCGAGGATGCGCTGACGCCTGAGGAAGCGGCGCAAGGCCATATCCTGGCTTGCCAGATGCGCCCCACATCCGATTGCGTGGTGAAGATACCCGCCACCTCGGCGGCCTGCAAGACGGCCGTCTCCAGCTGCGCCGGCACGGTGGCGGCAGTGCGGCATCTGTCGCCGTCGACGATCGCCTTCGCCATCGACCTGGCCGACCCCGCAGCGCTCGATTTCCTGCCGGGCCAGTATGTTAACGTAGCCATTCCCGGCACCACGCTGACGCGCTCGTACTCGTTCAGCTCCACGCCAGGGGCGGCGCAGGCGCAGTTCGTCGTGCGCAATGTGCCCGGCGGACGCATGAGCGGCTACCTGTCGGACACCGCCCAGCCGGGCGCAGCGGCCAGCTTCACGGGTCCCTTCGGCAGCTTTTACCTGCGTCCCGTGCAGCGCCCCTTGCTGCTGCTGGCCGGCGGCACGGGCATCGCGCCCTTCCTGTCCATGCTGGGTGCGCTGGCGGCGCACGGTTTCGCCCAGCCCGTGCGCATGGTATATGCCGTCACCAATGAGCACGACCTGGTGGAACTGGAGCAGCTCGAACGCATTGCCGCCACCCACCCGCAGTTTTCCTACGTCACCTGCGTGGCGGCCGCCGACAGCGCGCATGCGCGCAAGGGCTATGCGACAGCCCACGTGGAACCGACCTGGATGAACGGCGGCGATGTCGATGTCTACCTGTGCGGCCCCGTCGCCATGGTCGACGCCGTGCGCGGCTGGCTCAGCGAAACGGGCGTCACGCCCGCCAACTTCTACTACGAGAAATTCTCGGCAAGCAGCGGAGCATAAACAATGAACAATCGTCAACGATTCCATGACAAAGTCATGCTGGTCACCGGCGCGGCGCAAGGCATCGGCCGCGGCGTGGCCCTGGCCGCTGCGGCCGAGGGTGCGCAACTGGTGCTGGCCGACCGCGCCGACCTGGTCGAGCAGGTGGCTGCCGAGGCCGTCGCCCTGGGTGCACGGGTCAGCGTCTGCAAGGTCGACCTGGAGCGCTTTGCGGGCGCGCGCCAGCTGGTCGACTGCGCCCTGGCCGACTTCGGCCGCGTCGACATACTGGTCAATAATGTGGGCGGCACCATCTGGGCACAGCCATTCGAGGCTTATGAAGAAGAGCAGATCGAGGCAGAGATCCGCCGCTCACTGTTCCCCACGCTGTGGTGCTGCCGCGCCGTCCTGCCAGCCATGCTGGCACAGGGCCGCGGCGCCATCGTCAACGTCTCGTCGATTGCCACGCGCAGCATCTACCGCGTGCCCTATGCAGCAGCCAAGGGCGGCGTGAATGCCCTGACGGCGAGCCTGGCACTGGAACATGCGCAACACGGCATTCGCGTCAACGCTATCGCCACCGGCGGCACGGAAGCGCCGCCGCGCGCGATTCCCCGCAACGCCAAGCCCCTGAGCGAACAGGAACAGCACTGGTACCAGGGCATCGTCGACCAGACCATCGCCAGCAGCGCCATGCACCGTTATGGCAGCATCGCCGAACAAGTGGGCGCGATCCTGTTTCTCGCCTCGGATGAAGCGTCGTACATCACAGGCAGCGTGCTGCCCGTCGGTGGCGGCGACCAGGGATAAGGAAACGACATGCCTGTAGCAGATATCAACGGCAGCCAATGCCATTACCGTAGCGATGGCGACCCGCACCTGCCCTGCGTGGTGCTGTCGAACTCCCTCGGCACCGACCTCTCCATGTGGGATGCGCAGGCCGAAGCGCTGGCACCGCACTTCCACGTGCTGCGCTACGACACGCGCGGCCATGGCGCATCTGCCAGCCCACCCGGCCCCTACAGCATGCAGATATTGGGACAGGATGTAGTGGCTCTTCTCGACCATCTGCAGATCGCACAAGCGCATTTCTGCGGCCTGTCGATGGGCGGCGTGACGGGCCAATGGCTGGGCATCAATGCGCCGCAGCGCCTGCTCAAGCTGGTGCTGGCCAATACGGCGGGCAGAGTAGGTACACAGGAAGGATGGAGCAATCGCGCACAAGCCGTGCGCCAAGATGGGCTCGATGCCATCGCAGCGGGCGCCGCTGAACGCTGGTTCACCCCGGAATTCATCGCCGCACGTCCCGCCACCGTCGCCGCCATGCTGGGCAGGCTGCGCGACCAGAACGCTGAGGGCTACGCTGCATGCTGCGACGCCCTGGCCATCAGTGACCTGCGCGGCACCATCCACGTCATCGCCGCCCCCACCCTGATCATCGCCGGCAAGGACGATCCCGTCACCACGGTGGCCGATGCCATGCAGATGCAGCAAGCCATCTTCCATGCCGACGTTGCCACCATCGACGCATCGCACCTGTCGAACATCGAAGCGGAGCTGGCGTTTACAGGGTTGCTGCTGGACTTCCTGCGTGCCGGATAAGGAACCTCAGCGCATCACGGCACATCGACCAGCATTTCAGGACGCAGCGCGCGGATGCGCAATTCCGTGAAGTAGCCGCCCGCCTCGTTGTAGCGCAGGTAGTGGCGGCCGCAGTCCAGGCAGCGGGCCACCTGACTCAGGTTCGCGGGGTAGTAGCGCGGCGCGATAGGTGCATCCTCGCTGTCGTAGCGCGTGCCCTGCGGATGGTATTCGGCAAACGTCGGCTCCTCGTACGGGTCTTCGCGCAAGGCGCCCAGCTCCTCGAAGCGGTCCAGTTCCAGTGTAGTGGGCAAGCGCTGCCAGGCGGCCAGCGGCACGGTGCAGCAGCTGCATTTTTTCGCGATCCGGGCCGATGCGGCGGCCAGCGCGGACAAGGTGGGGAAATCAATAAATAACATGGTTCAGCCATTCAAGGGGCGGCCCGTGGCAACGAGCCTGGCCGCGCCCCTTATTCTAGCGCAGCAATACGCTGCGCATCCACGCCCTTCATCGCGCCATTGACCGCCACCGGCCATGCGCACCCAACGCCAGTTCCAGCAACATCAGCATGCAGCCGGAAATGAGCAGCAGCGGCATCAACGCGCACATGCATGCTGCCGTCAGCCAGGCCAGCGGCGATGGCGAACGCCAGGCGCCTGGCAGCAGCTTGGGTAAACCCAGGGTTCCCGCTGTACGCCGCTTGAAAAACATCACCCAGCCCGACACCAGCGAGAACAGCACGCTGGCACCGAACAGCAGCAGCAAGGCCTGGTTCCACCAGCCGAATTCGCCGCGGTGAAATGGAATACCGATGGCCGTCGCCTTGCCGAACGCCGTCTGCGCCTCCCAGCCCGCGTAGTACAGGGGCTTGCCGCTGTAGGCGTCAAATTGCAGGTCGAAGCGCAAGGTGGGCCGGCTGCGGTCGGCCATGGTGGCGCGCCATACATCGTCCTGGCTGGCCGGCGCCGTCAACTGCAGGGCAATGGCGGGCGCGTGGCGGCGCGCCACCTGCCACGCGCCTTGCCAATCGAGCGGTCCGCCATTCGCATCCTCGCTTGAATGCAGGCCGCGCGGCACGGGCGGTGGCGCCTGGCCGCTGATGTCGCGCAGCGTGCGGATACGTCCGCCCGCCTGCTGGCTCCAGGTCAGCCCCGTGGCCAGAATGACAATGCTGATCAAGCCCAGCGCCACGCCCAGGAAGGCATGCCACTGGCGCCAGCCATTGCGGCCCCGCACGCCCCGCTTCGGCCAGCCCGACTGGGCACCACGCGGCCACCACAACATCACGCCCGTCACCAGCATCACCATCAGCCAGCTGGCCGCCAGCTCGATCATCCAGCGCCAGCCATCGTTCTGCAGCAGGCGCGAATGCAGTTTCTTGGCCCAGTTGCCAAAACGCTCGCCGCTGGCCAGGGTGCCCAGCGCGCGCGCATCGTAGGGATTCACATACACGACAATGGCTTGCGCAGGCAGGCCGAATACCGGCCTTGCTTTAACGGGCATGCCATGACCAGCATGTTTATCGGCCGCACCGCCGGGCGGCGCAAACGCCACCTGCACCGCGTCGTTCGCCTGGAACGGCGGCACCACGTTCTGCACGGCCCAGCCACGCGGTGCCGCCTTTTCCGCGGCGGCTACCGCGGCGTCCAGCGGCAGCATGGCGCGCTGCGGTGCCACGTGATCGAGGTGGCCATACAGCGCCGTTTCGATCTGCGGCGTGAATATGTACAGGATGCCCGTCAGCGTGGCCAGCAAGGCGAATGGCGTAGCGATCAGCGCGGCCCAGAAGTGGATACGCCAGTACAGGCTTTTACGGCGCGCGATGAGAAAAGTCATATCGTCCATGGCGCGCTCACAGTGCGTTGCAGGTATAGGACAGGCCCAGCATCACACTGCGCGGCGCGCCGGGCGTGTACTGGTTCTGGGTATTGGCCGCGTAGCTGCCCACGCCAGAATAGCTGCTGCTGGCCGAATCGGCATAGCGTTTGTCGGCCAGGTTGCGCACCTGTGCCCACGCTTCCAGACCGCGCGCCAGTTGATAGCTGGCGCGCAGATTGAGCAAGGCGTGGCCGCCATATTCCACCGTGTTGGCATTGTTCATCCAGTAACGGCCCTGGTGCACCGCCTCAAACGCCACGCGCGCGCCAGCTACGGGACGGTAGCCGATCTCGAACGAGGTGATATCGCGCGGCGCCTGCGGCATGTCGCGCCCGCTGTAGTCGAGGCTGGAGGAGACCTGGTAGCGCAGGTAGCGGTGGCGCGCGATGGCCGTGGCGAAGCGCGCATCGAACGGCCCGCTATCGTAGTTCAGGCCAAACTCCAGCCCCTGGCTGCGCGTGCGGCCCGCATTGCGGTTTTCGCTGTTACCCGGCGAAACCGTATAGCTGACGATGGTGTCGCGCCCGTCGAGCCGGTACACGGCCGTATCAAGCTTCAAACGGCCCTGCAGAAAGGCCCAGCGCAAGCCCAGCTCATAATTGTTGTACACGGATGGCTGCAGGTCGGCGATGCCCGTCTTGCCATATAGTTGGCTCACTTCGGGCGGTGTGAAGCCCTGGCTCACGTTCGCGTACACGCTCCCCGCGCGCCCTAAAGCATGCGTAGCGCCCAGCTTCGGGCTGACGTGTGAAAAGCTGCGCGACTCGTCCGGAGCGCCGTAGTTGACGCTGCCGCCCGGCGCCAGCTTGTTGTGATAATCGTAGCGAATGGCGTCCGAACGGCCGCCCATCACCACGCGCGTGCCCGCCAGCGGCGTGAGTTCCCACTGCGCGAAGACGGCCGTGTTGAGAATATCCGTCTGGTAGTCGCGCACGCCCAGCGGGTTACTGGCATTGGCCAGGGTGTAGCGCAGATATCTGCCGGTGGCGGCATCGCGCACGATGGACAGGTTGTCGCTGACGAAGAGATTGTCGCTCTTGTCCACATACACGCCGGCGATCAGGCGCGCATCCATCCAGGCGAAATTGTGCTGGTGCTTGACGTCCAGGCCCAGCGAATCGACGTGGTTGTTGTTGCTGACGCCCTTGCACAGCATGCCCGCGCAACTGCCGATGGAATAGGCAGGAATTTGCCCATGGTCGTTCTTGCGCGTGAAGACGGTGACGGTGCTCGTGCCGTTGGCTGTTGTCGCCCCCTCCCACGCCACATTCATGCGCGTGGTCTTGTCCTTGCGGTAGGTGAAGGTGTTCAGGCTCTTGCCAGGATCATTTCGATAATCGTTTTCAAACAGGCTGCCCGTCATGGCCGCATCGAGATCCGTGTGCACGAGGGTGGCGCGCAGCTGCGAGGTGGGATTGAGCGCATAGTCGGCGCGCAGCGAGAACGAATCCTTGTCGCCATAGCTGTACTCTTGCCAGTTGTCGCGCGCACGGCGCGAACTGTAATGGGAAAAACGCAATCCCAGCGGTCCCCAGGTATCGCTGGCAGTGGTGTCGTAACGGGTGAAGCCTGCCACGTTGTCGCGCCGCAGGCCCACCTTGGCCATTGGTGCCGTACTGGCGCTGGCCGTGAGGAAATTGACAGCGCCGCCCACGGCATTGCTGCCGTACAGCGAGGAAGCAGCGCCCTTCACTACTTCCACCGCGCTGGCGCCCGCCATATTCATCTCGTTGAGCGCGTTGTGGTTGAACACGCCCAGCGGGCGGATGGGAATGCCGTCTTCCAGGTACTGATAGACGGCATTCGTGCCTATGGGCTGGCGGATGCTCATGCTGTGCTGCTCGTTGCCCAGGTCATTCCAGTACACGCCGGCGATGCGGTTGAGGATATCGCCCATGGTCTTGGGTTTGTCGCGTTCCAGTGTCTTGGCATTGACGACGCCGATCGCCTGTGGCGTCTCGGACAGCCACGATTGCGCGCGCGAGCCGGAGACGACGACGGTGTCGATTTCGTGGTCGGATTGCTGCGCCTGCGCGCAAGGGAAAGCCAAAGTGATGGCCGCAGCGATGCACGGCGCCAGGTGCCGGGCTTGAAATTGTTCGTTCATGTGATTCTCGGCTAAGTAAGTGTACGGATGCGACGCGTCATGCCAGAAGGCGGACAGCGCAAGCAGGAGAGTGCAAAAACCTAGACGAGAGCGGGCGGAGCGCGCGACTGCGCGGTGGACCAGATGAACAGCGGTGCGGGAGACTGGTAGTACAGCGCGGGCAAGATAGCCGTGCCGCTGGCGACGGGCAGCGGCAGCACGGGGCTGGGCGGCAAGCCCACTGAACCCGCATGCGTGGAACAGAAGGCGCAATGCTCCATCTGCATGGACTTGCCGCCGGACTTGCTGCCTTCCTTGGCGACGTCATCGACCTGGACAACCTGGACAAAACGGATGCCGGCCACCGAGCAGATTTCCGCCCAGCCGGAGCCCGATTCCTGCTTGGCATTGGCGATGGCCTGGGAAATCGACGGCGCAAGCGCCGCCAGCAGGATCGCGAAACAGGCGATCCAGGCGGCGCAGCGGCGTGTGAGTGTGTTCATTCCCATGGTGGCATTTTACCAGCGGCCGCCGGAGCTGGGTAGCTGAAAGCGGCTCAGACAGCCGGGCAGGCGGCGTTGCCGCCGTCGAAGCCGCGCACGACAGTGGCCATGTCGGCGGCGATACGGCCGACGGCGCGGCGGTGGCCCGTTACCAGTTCGTCGTAGCCGGCGCCGGTTTTTTCATTGGCCACCGTGCGGCATGTGACCACCTTGTTGCCGGCCAGCTGGCGCACGCTCCAGACGGCGTCGATCAGCGCGTACTGTCCCATCACCGATTCGAAGCGCTGCACATTGGTGCTGATGCGGTACACGGGCAGATCGTCGGGGTGCGGCGTGCGGAATACATCGATGGCGCCCAGGTCGTTCGTCACGGCGGTGGACAGTGCCTGGCCGATCTCGCCAGCCAGCGGCCCCGCCCAGCGCTGCTGCTCCAGCAGTTCGATGCGGCCCGACGGCGCCGTCACCACGAACTGGCTGCGGCTCACCTGCTGCGGCACGCTGACGGCCAGCACCTCGACATAGTATTTAACGGGCTTGGCCGGCAGCGCGTCGGCGCCGCCGCTGAGGGTATAGAAATGCTCGGGCTGGGGCGTGGAGCAAGCGCCCAGCAAGACGGCCGCCATCAGCGCCGCAAAAATAGGCTTCATCATTTTTCATCTCCTTTTTTGCCGCGGATCAGGGACTCAGGGTGGCGTTCCAGGTAGTCCGACAGGGCGTTCAGCGATTGCAGGGTTTGCGTCAGCTGCTGCAAAGCCTGGCGCACATCGGACTGCAGCGGCGAATCCTTTTGCAGCACTTGTTCAGCCGTGCCAAAAGTCTGTTTCGCTGCCGTCAGCGTATCGCGCATTTCCGGCACCACCTGGCCATCTAGCTGCTTGAAGAGGGTATTGGCCTGCTTGATGGTGGCGTTCAGGTTGTTGCCGATCTCGGCAAAGGGCACCTGGTCCAGCTTGCGGGCAATGCTGGCGATCTGCGTCTGCAGTTCATCGAGGGTATTGGGCACAGTCGGCACCTCCAGCGGATACTTGTTCAGCTCCAGCACCACCTTCGGCGCTTTCGGGAAGAAGTCCAACGCGATATACAACTGGCTGGTGAGAAGATTACCCGTACGCAGCTGGGCGCGCAAGCCGCGGCTGACCATGCGTTCGAGCAGTTGATGGCCGGCCGAGCCTTCCGCGTCATCGACGGCCGTCTTGAAGCGCATGCCCAGGCGGGCCGGATACAGATTGACGGTGACGGGCATGCGGAAATTCTTTTTCACCGGATCGAATTCGATACCCACCGAGCGCACCTCGCCCAGCACGATGCCGCGGAAGTCCACCGTGGCGCCGGGCTGCAGGCCGCGCAGCGACTGGTCGAAATAAAATACGCTGGTAATGGCTTCACCATCGGGTTCGCGCATGGCCCTAGCCTCGTCGGCTGCCAGGCGGTAGCTGGTACCGGCAGGTGCCGGGTCCTCCGGCTTGCGGCCGTTTTCCGCCTCAAAAGCGATGCCGCCCACCAGCATGGCGGCCAGGGATTGCGTATTCAATTTAAAGCCATTGGAATCGAGGCGCACGTCAACGCCACTGGCATGCCACCAGCGCGCATTCTTGCCAACGAATTGATCATACGGCGCATTCACGAAGACCGACATGGTGATGCCATTGCCGTCCTTGTCCAGCGCGAAGCTGACTACCTTGCCCACGCGCAGGCGGTGGAAGAACAGGGGCGAGCCCACATCGACAGAACCGAGGCTTTCCGCATGCAGGGTGTACAGCCTGCCCTTCTGGTCGCCGGCAATCGCAGGCGGCGTCTCCATGCCGAGAAAATTGTCTTTTTTGGCTTCAGACTTGCCCGTGTCGGCGCCGATATACGCGCCCGACAGCAAAGTGCCCAGGCCCGTCACGCCGCTGGCGCCGATCTGCGGGCGTACCACCCAGAAACGCGAATCCACGGTGGCGAAGCGGCGCGCTTCCTTGCTCATGTCTATCGTCACCAGCACCTTACTCAAGTCGTCATCGAGGGTGATGGCGCGCACCTGGCCGATGTCGACATCCTTGTACTTGACCTTGGTCTTGCCCGGCTCCAGCCCTTCGGCACTATTGAAGCTGACCGTCACCGTGGGCCCCTGGTCGAGGATGGACTTGGCGGCCAGGCCGGCGCCGATCAGCGCGGCCAGCAGCGGAATGAGCCACACCAGCGACGGCAGCCAGCGGCTACCCTGTTCCACATCGGGTTCGGGCCATTGCCGTGCGCCCGTTTCGGCAAGATCACCGGCTTCCTTGTCAGACATGCTGTTCTCCAATCACTGTATTGTTTCCGGTATTTGCCATCACCACGGGTTCTTCCTCGCCGGGTGCCTGCTCGTCGACGGGGTCCCAGATCAGGCGCGGGTCGAACTGCATCGCCGCCAGCATCGTCAGCACCACCACGGCACCAAAGGCCAGCGCGCCAGGACCTGCCGTGATCACCGCCAGCGACTTGAAGCGCACCAGCGCTACCGTCAGGGTGACGACAAAGATATCGAGCATGGACCAGCGGCCGATGAATTCGACCATGCGGTACAAGATGGTGCGCTGGCGCGGCCGCCAGCGTGAGCGCCGCTGCGCCGTCCAGGCCAGCAGCGCCAGCACGCCCAGCTTGAGCATCGGCACGACCACGCTGGCAATGAAAATGATGATGGCCAGGCCCTTCGAACCGCTGGTCCAGAACAGCACCACGCCGCTCATGATGGTGTCATTTTGCGCGCCAAACAGCGAATACGTGACCATGACGGGCAGCAGGTTAGCCGGAATGTAGAGGATCATGGCGGCGATCAGCAAGGCCCAGGTACGGTTGATGCTGTTTGGTTTACGCACGTGCAGCGCCGTGCCGCAACGCACGCACAGCAGGTGTTTGCCCTTGATCAGTGGGGGGGCCGTTCCCATAGCCGCATCAAGCGCGCCGCCAAACTGTTTGCCCTTGATCAGTGGGGGCGCCACCAGGCCGCAGGCATGGCAGGGCACCACCCGCTCGCCTGGCGAAAAAGCCTTGTAGCGGATGCCTGGCATCGCTTGCCGCGTCAGATCGTCGCCCAGGTTCCACAGTGCCTTCGGGTCGAACGAGACGACGATGGCCAGCAACAGGGTCAATGCGCCAAACGCGAACAGCCCCGGTTGCGGCACCACGGTGGCCATGCTGGTCATCTTGACGACGGTGATCAGGATGCCGATCATCAGCACTTCCGTCATGCCCCACTCGCGCGCCGTCTGCACGGCGCGCAGCACGCGGTTAAAGCCGGGCACCTTGACGCCTCCACGCAAGCCCAGCGCCACATACAGCAAGGAACCGAGTTCGACGGCGGGAAAGAGGATGGTAAACAGGAAGACCATCGTCGCCACCACCTGCATCTGCTCGGACCACAGCACGCGGATGGAGCCGAGCAAGGTGGCGCTGGACGTCAGGCCATTGACATCGAGTTCGACGATGGGAAAAAACTGGGCAATCAGGAAGACAAAGGCGGCGCCCAAGGTGAGCGCCACCACCTTGTCCAGGCCTGCGGAGGCGGCGTGGCCTGGCGCGGCCCGGCCTGGCGCGGCGCGATACAGCACCGAGCGGCAACGGATGCAGCGCGCCTTTTCGCGTGGACGCAGCGGACGTTTGCGGTATAGCACGCCGCAGTCATGACAGCTAATCAGGTCGTATCGGTGCACAGTGTGAAGTTTGGCGGCGCGAGGAAGCGCGACTATCCCATGTCAATGCCAGCCATCATATTACATACTCGGCATTTTCCTGCACTGCAGCACTATTTATTCACGTGTGCCCAATAGCGCCTCCACCGCGCGGCCAATTTGCAGCACCCGTTCATCCTTGCCCGCCAGGCCGCAGATGCCCAGCCCCACCGGCAATTGCCCCCCGGAGTGGCAAGGCAGCGACAGCGCGCAGCCGTCGAGGAAGTTGATCACGCTGGCGTTGCGCAGCACCAGTCCATTGGTGGCGAAGAAGGTGGCGTCATCGGCCTCCAGGGGCGCGATCTGCGGCGCCACGATGGCCACGCTGGGCATCAGCCAGGCGTCAAACGGCGCCAGGCGTTGCTCTGCGATGGCGATCAGGCGTGCGCGCGCATCGAGCAGGTCGATGTAGTCAGCCGCGCCCTGCTGCTGGCCGCGGCGGATGCGCGCCGCCACGCGCTGGTCGTACTGCGCACCCTTTTCATCGAGCAGCGTCCGGTGCCAATGCCAGGCTTCGGCCGCCACCAGGCCGCCGCCGCCATTGATACCCGGCAGTTCCAGCAACTCGGGGAAATCGAACTGCTCTACCCGCGCGCCGGCCGCGCGCAATTTATCCAGCGCGCGGTCAAAAGCCTGCTGTACCTGCGGCTCGACATTGGCGCCCACGAAATCGGTGGTAAAGCCGAAGCGCAGGCCTTTCAAGGCCGGTGCGTTATCGGCAATATCCTGGCCAGACAGTGCCGCATACATAATCGCGCAGCAATCGACGCTGCGCGCGATGGGACCAGCCGAATCGAGAGAGCGCGACAGGGGCACCGTGCCTGCCAGCGACACGCTCGCCGCCGTCGGCTTGAAGCCAGTCAAGCCGCAAAAGGCGGACGGGATGCGGATCGAGCCGCCCGTATCCGTGCCCAGCGCGCCGGCTGCCATGTCCAGCGCAACCGTCACGGCGCCACCCGAAGTAGAACCGCCGGCCACGCGCGCGCGGTCCTGCGGGTTGCGCGGCGTGCCGTAATGGGGATTGAGGCCCAGGCCTGAGAATGCAAATTCGCTCATGTTGGTACGGCCCAGCAAGACGGCGCCGGCCGCCCGCAGGCGCGCCACGGCAGCGGCATCGGCAGGCGCTGGCGGCGCGTCGGCCAGCGCCTGCGAGGCGGCGCTGCTGACTTGCCCCTTGACGTCGAACAAGTCCTTGATGGAAAGGGGGATACCCGCCAGTGGCGAAGGAACCCAGCCGGCGGCGCGCGCCGCGTCGCTGGCACGCGCCTCCATCAGCGCCTGTTCGCCATCGAGGCTGATGTAGGCGAAACCGCCCTGTGCGCGGTGCGCCTCGGCGCGCGCCAGCATGCGCTGCGTCAGTTCCACGCTGGTGATGCGGCCAGCGGCCAGGTCGGCCGCCAGTTCACGAATGGTCTTGGTCATTGCGTTATCCTTCCACGGGCAGGGTTTGCACGGCATAGCGGTGCTGCAGGCGGCGCTGCAAGGCTGGATCATACAGCTCCAGCTCGAAGGCGTCGCCATGGCCCATTTCACCGATGATGGGCTGCGTACCGCAAAACATGGCACTACCCACGGGCAGGCTGGCCTGCCCCGTGTAGCGCTGCATCAGGTCCTCGGGCGACAGCATGCGCGTCACCGGACCATCCTGGTACAGGGCCGGTACGCCATCGCGCTCACGCCAGGAGCGCATCTGCAATTGATCCCAGTGGCCGGCCACGTCGGCGTAGCGCCACAGGGTATCGCCCACTGGTTTGCCGCACATCTGCTTCGATACCGTCACGCCATAGCTTTCCACCTTGCGCTCCGTGTGGTCCGAACCGATCCCCACCAGCAAGCCGTATTCGGTGGAGAACAGCACGAATTCAGCCTCGCCGGACGAATCCATGCCCGGTACTTCGATGGCCGCGTCGCTTGAGAGCAGCTTTGCTGCCACGCGGTAGAACGTCGGCACTTTCTTGGGGCGCGCCACGCCGATGGCTTCCAGTTCGGCGATATGGTGTTCGACCATCGCCATGTCGCGGCCGGTCCAGCCGGCGATGATCAGGTTGTCGATGTCGAAAGTGACGGGGCCATGCCCGGCCAGTTGAAAACTCAGTGTTGTCATGATTTCCTCTTACTCTTCCAATGGGCTGCGGCCCGTTTCTCTTGCCGCGAAAACGGCAGCGCCCGTGATCAGCAAGGCCGCCGCCACGTACAGCGAGACGGCCATGGTGCTGTTATATGAGCGGTACAGGCTGGCGATGATGAGGGGCGCGAAGCCACCACCGATGACGCCGGCCAGGGTATAGGCCAGCGAGGAACCCGCATAGCGCACCTTGGTGGGGAACTGCTCGATGACGAAGGCTGCTTGCGGACCATACATGATGGCGTGAATGATCAAACCCACCACGACGGCCGTGACGATGGCAGCCGGGCTGGCCGTATCGAGCAAGGTAAAGAAGGCAAACGCCCACACCAGGCCCAGCACGGCGCCCAGCGCATACACTGGGCGGCGGCCGACCTTGTCCGACAGCGCGCCAAAGAGGGGCACTGCCAGCGCATTGCAGGCCGTGCCGATCATGATGGCCGTCAGGGCCAGGGTCGATGACAAATGCAGCACCGTCGTCACATACGTCAGGGTAAACACCACCACCAGCGCATACAGCACGTCCGAACCGATACGTACGCCGCCAGCGATCAGCAAACGGCGCCAGTAAATGCGCAGCACGTCACCGATCGGTGCTTCGGCCTTCGCATCGTGCTGGTCGAGTTCCTTGAACAATGGCGTTTCCTCGATGCCGCTGCGTATCCACATGCCGAAGGCCACCAGCAGCAGGCTGGCGATGAACGGCATGCGCCAGCCCCAGTCCATGAACGCTTCGTGCGGCAGCAGATACGTGATCAGGCCGATGCAGCCCGTCGCCAGCAAGGTACCGAACGACGGCCCCACCTGCGTCCACGAGGCGTTGCGGCCACGCTTGTCCGCAGCCCCGTGTTCGACGGAGATCAGCACGGCGCCCGCCCATTCGCCGCCAAGCGCAATGCCCTGCACGAAGCGCAGCGCCACCAGCAGGATCGGACTCCAGATGCCGGCCGTCGCGTAGGTGGGCAGAAGGCCCATCAAGCCGGTCGTCACGCCCATCAGCATCAGGGTCACCACCAGCACCCAGCGGCGTCCCAGCTTGTCGCCCAGGTGGCCGAAGATCACGCCGCCGATGGGACGCGAGATATAGCCCACCGCATACGTGGAAAAGGCCAGGATGGTCCCCGTCAACGGATCGAATGAAGGAAAGAACAGATGGTTGAAAATCAGCGCGGCCATGGTGTTATAGACGGTGAAGTCATACCATTCCAGGGTCGTGCCGACCATGCTAGCCGTGGCCAGGCGGCCCGTCTTGGATTTTTCACCCGGCGCCTGTGCAGCCGGGCGCGCAGTGCTTGCCTTTGTATATGTGGTCATTGCCTACCTCTCTCGTCAGTTTTATTGCAGACCCGGCGCACGATACTGTGCCCTGCGCCATGGTCCGTGTCTCGTGTTATGGGCGTTCCGGCAACAGGAGCTTTACGCGGCTTGCAGGTCGGCCTCGCGCAGTTGCCAGGACAGTTGCAAAATGGCCGCTTCTGCCGCATCGAGGCCCAGCGCGCTGGCTTCGTTTACCGCCGCCACTGCTGCAGCTTCCGATGATGCGTCGATAAGGAAAATCGGATCGAGCACGCGGCCTTCCTTCTGTTCCGCCTGCAGGGGGCCGGACAGGTTCGCGTCGGGCGTCAGCAAGCGCGTGGAAATAACGCCGTCGATCTGCAGCAATGTCGTACCCAGCGCCGCCATGCCGACCACCGCCTCGGCATCCTGGCCGATGGCTTGCGCGCCCAGGCGCAGCACGGCCAGCCAAGCGCCCGTGCCCATGCCCGTTTCCGCCTCGATGGCGCAGACGCGGCGCATCGGGTCAACCATGCGCTGCAGATTAGTCACCGACCACGGCGTCTGCTGGCCAAATGCCTTGAAATAATCAGGCGTCTGGAAGGCATCGAGCGAAACGGTGCGGTACAAGCCCAGGTATTTGCGGGGACCACGCACGCTCTGGTAGCGCGTACCGCTGACAAAGCCGGGAATGCGCACGCGTTCTTCCACGTGTTCGCGGTCATACCAGCGGTTGAAATCGAGTTCGTGTTCCGGGTCGGCGCTGGTCCAGACAAACAGGATGCCGGGCAAGGTGATAGGGGACGTCGTCATGATGGATCCGTTTACGTTATGAGTGGGGGCAAACCTAGGATAGGTGGCGCCCAACTGCTTGGCAAACGGGTTATTCTGAACGCGACTGATAAGTTTTTCTTGTGGGTTGAGGCGACAACAAGCACTTTATTGTCATGTCCGCGTCCCGGCCCCATAGGCTTCATCCAGGCCCAGCGTGAACCTGGCCGCCTCCTCGCAGGCCAGCATGGCCACCAGTTGAATCGCTTCCGTGGTGATATCTTCGCTATAGCTGATGACGATGCGCTGCGGCGCCAAGGTACTGGTGCAGGCAATCAGGGCGATGTTGCCCTGTTCGATTTCCTCGCGCAGAGGCGCCAGGGGCAGCACGGCGATGCCGAAGCCCGCCTTGACCAGCCTCACGATGGCGGAAATCGAGCTGACGCAGTGCACGCGGCCCAGCTGCACGCCCTCGTCCTGGCACAGCGCTTTCAGCGCCGAATGTGGTTGCGAGCCGCGGTTCATGGTGATGATGGGGTGCTCGGCAAGCTGCGCCACCGTGAACGGCACGCCCGTATCGGGCCAGTCGGCCTTTCTACCCGCCCAGCCCATGGCGATGGCGCCACTGCCCGTGCTGCGGATATGGTCGCCCGTCAGCATGTCCGTCTGCAGTGCGATATCGAGTTCGCCCTGCTGCAGCTGCTCGTGCAGGCGGCGCGTCGATTCGGACGTCAATTGAATTTCGATACCCGGATAGCGTTCCTGCACACGCTGCAAAAATGGAATCAGCCAGGTATGCACGATGGTTTCGATGACGCCAATGCGCACTTCCCCCGTGATCTGCGCGGGCGAGGAATTGGCCGCATACATGTCGCGGCACAGTTCGAGCATGCGTTCGGCATATACCAGCAGGTTGCGTCCGGCGAAAGTCAGGCGGATTTCACGCGCCTCGCGGTCGAACAGGCGCGTACCGAAATCCTGCTCCAGCGAGGCGATGCGGTTGGAAATGGCCGCTTGCGTGATGTGCAGCTTGTCGGCCGCCGTGCGGAAGCTGCCCAGCCGCGCGGCCCAGACAAACGCTTCGAGAAAACGGGTATTCAATGGGGCTCTTCTTCACTGTGAGTGTTCACCCCATTGTAAGGCAAAGCACGGCGCCTATTTCTCCGTCAGAAAATCGAGCAAGGTCAGGGCGACGATCTTGCTGGCACGGCGCAAGTCGTCCAGCGCCAGGCGCTCGTCAGCCTTCTTCGCATTCGATTCGGGTACCGTGCGTGGGCCTGCGCCATACAGCACTGCCGGGATGCCCCGTTCGCCATACAGGCGCGCATCCGCATACAGCGGCGTGCCGACGGCGGGGATGGTTTCGCCCAGGATGGCTTGCGCATTCTTTTGCAGGCTGTCGACCAGCTTTTCGGAACCTGGCAAGGGCCGCAGCGCATGCGACAGCAGCAGGCGGCGGATCTCGATGCGGATGCCCGGCTCGCCCCGCACGGCGTCTTCGATCAGCGCGCGCACCTGTGCCTCCACCGCCACTGGATCTTCTTCCGGAATCATGCGCCGGTCCATTTTCATGACCACCTTGCCCGGCACCACATTGGTATTCGTACCGCCGTCGATGCGTCCCACCAGCATGGTAGGCGAGTCGATACCGGCCACCTTGGACTTGATCTTTTTCAGTTCCGGCAACTGGCCGTAGATGGCGTTGAGGATCTTGCTGGCCGCCTGCAGCGCGTCATGGCCAGTTTCGGGCATGGAGCCGTGGCCCGACTTGCCGTGCACGGTGATTTCCAGCTGTAGGCAGGCGTTGTGCGCAGTGACGATGCCATAGGTGAAACCGGCCGCGATGACGAAGTCGGGCTTCGTCAGGTTTTGCTCCAGCAGCCAGCCCGGCCCCAGCAAGCCGCCGAATTCCTCGTCATACGTGAAGTGCAGTTCCAGCTGGCCCTTTAGCGGTATGCCCAGCGCCTCCAATGCGCGCGCGGCAAAGACATAGGTGGCGAAATCGCCTTTCGATACGGCCGTCGCGCGGCCATACATGTAGCCGCCGTCGATCTGGCCGCCATACGGCGGATACGTCCAGTTGTCGCCCGGTGGCACCACATCGCCATGCGCATTCAAGGCCACGGTCGGCCCGCCCGGCCCATATGCGCGGCGCACGATCAGATTGGTGATGCTCTGCATGCCATACGCTACCACCTGGTCCGTCGGCACGGCGTGTTTTTCGGCCTGCCAGCCATACGCCTGCAGCAGTTGCGCCACCAGCTCCGCGTGCGGCGCGTTGTTACCGGGCGGCGTATCCGTCGGCTGCTGCACCACCTTTTGCAGGAAAGCGACTTCCTCGTCGAAATGGGCGTCGATCCAGGCTGTGATGTGTTCCGCGCGCGTTGTCATTTTGCTCCTTGCATTGTATGTTGCAGCCATGCTCCCACCTGGGTGCGCTCCGCTTCCGTCATGTTTGTCAGGTTACCGATCGGCATGGCCTTCAGCTCGATGGCCTGCTTGTAGATTTGCGCGCCGTGCTGGCGTATCAGTACCTCGTTGTCAAGCATGATGCCCGATGGCGCCGTCGCAAAGCCCGGCTGCGTCGGGTGCGCCGAGTGGCAGGTGGCGCAGCGTTGCGTGATGATGGCCTGCACGGCCGTGAATTCGGCGGCGGGGTCTGCCACTGGCGCTGCAGCCACCGGCGCCTTGGGCGCAATGGCCACGGCCACGGCGACCAGCAAAGCCACGCCGATGGCCGGATAACGCCACTCTACCCTGCCCTTGTGGCGCAGGTTGAAGAAGTGGCGAATGAAGACGCCGGCCGCCATGATCAGCGCCAGCACCAGCCAGGCATGGTCGTTGCGGTAGGTCATCGCGTAGTGGTTGCTGATCATGATGAACAGCACGGGCAAGGTGAAATAATTGTTATGCACGCTGCGCTGCTTGGCTTTCAGGCCATGCCTGGGGTCGGGCACTTTGCCGGCGGCCATGGCCTCGACCATCTTGCGCTGGCCAGGAATGATCAGCATCAGCACATTGGCCACCATGATGGTGCCGATCATGGCACCGACGTGGATATATGCAGCGCGCCCACTGAGCAAATGCGTCAGCACATAGGCGGCGCCGACGATCAGCGCGAATACCGTCACGCCGAACCACAATTCGTACTGGGCCAGCCTGGAGCGGCACAGCAGGTCGTACACGGTCCAGCCGATGACCAGGGTGGCAATGCCGATGCCGACGGCCTGGCCACTGGAAATGTCCGCCACGGACTTGTCGATCATCATGGCCTGGGCATTGAAGTAATAGGCAATCGTCAGTAGCGCAAAGCCGGACAACCAGGTGGAATATGCTTCCCACTTGAACCAGTGCAGTTCCTTCGGCAGTTCGCTTGGGGCCACCAGGTATTTTTGCGGATTGTAAAAGCCGCCGCCATGCACGGCCCACAGTTCGCCCGACACGCCTTTTTTCGCCAGCGCCGAACCGGGCGCCGGCGGGCGTATCGAGTTGTCGAGCCAGACGAAATAAAAGGAAGCACCGATCCAGGCGATGCCCGTGATGACGTGCAGCCAGCGGACGATCAGGTTCAGCCATTCAAGGCCGTACGGAATCAGGTAGGCAAATACTTCCATAAATTTCCTCTAGTCAGACCGAACCAAATATTCGCGCCAATCTACACAAGATAAACGGATTTACCGCCCATCACATGAAAAATATCGTATATTTGACATATTCAATTCGATATACAACAGAGCCGCCACCACATGTCCAGCCTGCCGCAACACCTCGATCTGCACCTGATCCGCATCCTCTACCTGCTGCTGGTGGAAAAGAATGTCTCGCGCGTGGCGCTGAAACTCAATCAACCGCAGCCATCGATTTCCGCCTCTCTGCGCAAGTTGCGCGAACTGACGGGCGATCCGCTGCTGGTACGCGGCGCGCGCGGCATGGTGCCCACCCAGCACGGCGAAAGCCTGCTCAATCCGGCCAAGCGGATCCTCGACCAGACGGAAAGCCTGTTCATCAAGAAGACGCCTTTCGTGGCGCAGGAAGAAGCGCGCACTTTCCATATCGCCGCGCCCGACTACCTGGACAGCCAGTTCCTGCCCAACGTGGTGGCGCTGCTGCGCCGCGGCTCACCGAAAAGCCGCGTCGTGCTGCACAGCCTGGGGCCGGGCATCGATCATATCCGCCAATTGTCCGATGGGGGCCTGGACCTGGTCATCGCCAACTGGGATGAACCGCCCGCCCATTTGCACATCTCGAAGCTGTTCGAAGACCCTATCATCTGCGCCATGCATGCGGAAAACGCCTATGCGCGGCGCACTGCCAGCGACGCCATGACCCTGGACGATTACCTGAGCCTGCCCCACGTGGCGCCATCGCAGATGATGCCCGGTTACCACGGCGTGATCGACTCCTTCCTTGAGCGGCAAAACCTGCAGCGCAACGTGGTGGTGGAATCAGCGTACTTCGGCCTGATCCCCTACATGCTGACGCAGACCGACCTGGTATTGACCACGGGCCGCCAGTTCATGCGCTTCTATGAGAAGACGCTGGCGCTGAAAACCTATACCGTGCCCTTGAAATTCCCGCCCATGCGCTTTTACCAGCTATGGCACCAGCGCGTGCACCAGGCGCCTGAGCACAAATGGCTGCGCGACCAGGTCAGCGCCGCGGCCAAGGCGCTGGTTCAGCGATAGGCGCTATCAGCGCGCGCATATAATGGACGCCAGAACGGGCGCTATCATCACCGCTTGCATGATCGGAAAACCATGACTACCCTTTCAGACCTGAACGCCAGCAGCCAGGCGCGCTTCATCGAGCAGCTGCATGGCATCTATGAACACTCGCCCTGGATCGCCCAGCGGGCCGCCATGGCCATACCGTTTGCCAGCCTGACGGCGCTCAAGACGGAACTGCAGCGCGTGCTGGCGCAAGCTTCGCCCGAAGAGCAGCTTGGGTTGATACGCGCCCACCCGGAACTGGCCGGCAAGGCCGCCATCGCGGGACAGCTGACAGCCGAATCGACGCGCGAGCAAGCCAAATCCGGCCTGAACCTGTGCAGCGCCGAAGAATTTGCCACCCTGCAGCGCCTGAATGCCGAATACAACGCCAAGTTCGGCTTTCCCTTCATCCTCGCCGTCAAGGGTCCGACGGGCGAAGGCCTGACACGCCAGGACATCATGGCCACCTTTGCACGGCGCCTGAAAAACCGGCGCGCCGAGGAACTGGCCGAATCGCTGCGGCAGATCAAGCGCATCGCCGAGCTGCGCCTCAATGACTTGTTCGACGTGCGCCTGGACTTCGGCCCGGCCATCATGCAGCACGCGGAAACCCTGGCCGGCTGGAGCGATAGCGATTACAACCTGACCTGCGCCTACCTGACGCCGGCGCACCAGAAAACGGCTGCACAACTGGCTGCCTGGATGACAGACGCCGGCATGCAGGTGCATGTCGACGCCGTCGGCAATGTCGTCGGACGCTATCTGTCCGACACGCCCGGTGCGAAAACCCTGATGACAGGCTCGCATTACGACACGGTGCGCAACGGCGGCAAGTACGACGGGCGCCTGGGCATCGTGCTGCCGATTGCCGTCGTGCGCTACCTGCACGAACGGGGCGAAAAACTGCCGTTCCACTTCGAGATCGTCGGCTTCGCCGAAGAGGAAGGCGTGCGCTTCAAGAGTACCTTCCTGGGCAGCACGGCCGTCACGGGCAAGTTCGATGTCTCGCTGCTGGAGCAGGTTGATACGGATGGCACAAGCATGCGCGAGGCGCTGGCCGCTGCCGGACACGAGGCGACCGCCATCGGCGCGATCGCGCGCGATCCGGCCGACTTGCTGGGCTACGTGGAAGTGCATATCGAGCAGGGCCCCGTGCTGCTCGAACGCGACCTGCCATTGGGCATCGTCACGGCGATTGCCGGCAGCTCGCGCTACCTGGTCAGCCTGAGTGGCGTGGCCAGCCACGCAGGCACCACACCCATGACAATGCGCCGCGATGCGGCCAGCGCGGCCGCCGAAATCATCCTGCTGGTGGAGCAGCGCTGCAATCAGGGCGAGGCGCTGGTGGGCACGGTGGGGCAACTGCTGGTGCCCAACGGTTCGGTCAACGTGATCGCCGGCGCCTGCACGCTGTCCCTGGACATCCGCGCTGCAAGCGATGCTGTGCGCCAGAGGGCCGTTGACGATGTTCTCGATGGCATCGCCGCCATCTGCGCCCGGCGCCAGATCGACTATCAGCTGGAGCTGCTGCTGTCGGCGCGCGCCGCGCCGTGCGCGCCATGGCTGATGGCGCAACTGGCACAAGCCGTGGCGTCCGTCGGCATCGAACCATATGCGCTGCTGTCGGGCGCCGGCCACGACGCCATGGCCATGGCCGCCATCACCGACGTGGCCATGCTGTTTACCCGCTGCGGCAATGGCGGCATCAGCCACAACCCGCTGGAAACCATGACGGCCGACGATGCCGACATCGCGGCGCGAGCCCTGCTGGCCTTCCTGCGCAACTTCTGTGCCGAAGAGCGGCCCTGACGCGGGCGCCGCCGCCTTGGGCCGGGCAGCGGCGTTTTTTCAGCGCCGCCGCGCCCCAAATCAGGGCGAAAATACGCACAATAACAGTGCACCCCCCGGACGGCAGAATCGTTGCCAAAAAATTTTCCCCTTAAGAAACAAGCGACTACAAATTCGCACCAAAATGGAACGGATCTTGCTTTAGTTTGTAGCATTAATTCAATGCTGCACAATTACCGGGAAACTAGTTCGCATGGATGCACTTAAAAATGGCGCCGACGCCCTCTTCATCTTACTGGGCGGTATCATGATCCTGGCCATGCACGCCGGTTTCGCCTTTCTCGAACTGGGCACGGTGCGCAAGAAAAACCAGGTCAACGCCCTCGTCAAAATCCTCGTCGACTTCGCCGTCTCGACCATCGCCTACTTCTTCGTCGGCTACAGCATCGCCTACGGCGCCAACTTCTTTTCCAGCGCCGAAGTCCTCAGCGCCAAGAACGGCTACGAACTGGTCAAATTCTTCTTCCTGCTGACCTTCGCAGCGGCCATCCCCGCCATCATCTCCGGCGGCATCGCCGAGCGCGCCAAGTTCTATCCCCAACTGGCGGCCACCGCCGTGCTGGTCGGCCTGGTCTACCCCTTCTTCGAAGGCATCGCCTGGAACCACCGCTTCGGCGTGCAGGACTGGTTGCACAGCGTCTTCGGCGCCGAATTCCACGACTTTGCCGGCTCCATCGTGGTCCACGCCGTGGGCGGCTGGGTGGCCCTGCCGGCCGTGCTGCTGCTGGGTGCGCGGCGCGGCCGCTACAGCAAGGATGGCGCCATCGCCGCGCACCCGCCATCGAACATCCCCTTCCTCGCGCTGGGCGCCTGGATACTCACCGTGGGCTGGTTCGGCTTCAACGTCATGAGCGCGCAAACGCTGGACAAGATGAACGGCCTGGTCGCCGTCAATTCCCTGATGGCCATGGTCGGCGGCACCCTGGTGGCGCTGCTGATGGGTAAAAACGATCCGGGCTTCGTCTACAACGGCCCGCTGGCCGGTCTGGTGGCGGTGTGCGCCGGCTCCGACCTGATGCACCCGCTGGGCGCCCTGATCACCGGCGGCATCGCCGGCGCCATCTTCGTCTGGATGTTCACCTGGACACAGAACAAATGGAAAATCGACGACGTGCTGGGCGTCTGGCCGCTGCACGGCCTGTGCGGCACCTGGGGCGGTCTGGCGGCCGGCATCTTCGGCAGCAAGGCGCTGGGCGGCATGGGCGGCGTCTCCTTCATGGCGCAACTGATCGGCAGCGCGCTGGGCATCGGCATCGCCGTCACCGGCGGCATCGTCATCTACGGCTTGCTGAAAAAAACCGTCGGCATCCGCCTCGACGCCGAACAGGAATTCGACGGTGCCGACCTGTCCATCCATAAAATCAGCTCCACGCCGGACTAATCCCCGCCGGGCGACGCCAGTTACCCGTCGATGCCGGCGCGCTCGAGCATCGCGTCTTCGATTTCATTGTGGCTGATGCCATCCTTGCAGGGCACGAAGATCATGCCGGCCGGCGCCAGACAGGCCGCGTAGATGGCGTCGTGGCCCGCGCTGCTGGCTTTCCTGCACAACTTCCAGAGCAAGCCGGTTTGATTCAGTCTCCGCTGCGCTGCCAGCGCTCCAATTCCCCGGCCAGGTGCGCGATCAGCGGCGCCCAGCCGCCGAGCGAGGGCTGGCGGAACAGGCGCATCGACGGATACCAGGGGCTGTCGCTGCGCCCCGCCATCCAGCGCCAGTCGGCGCGGTAGTCGGGCAGCAGCACCCAGCATGGCTTGCCCAGCGCGCCAGCCAGGTGCGCCACGGCGGTGTCGACGCTGATGACCAGGTCCAGGCTGGCGATCAGGGCCGCCGTGTCGGCCATGTCGCCCAGTGCCGCAGCGCCGCCCGCCAAAGACAACGCGGCCGACATCTCATCCTCGCCCGCGCCCTTCTGCAGGCTGAGGAACTGGATCCCCGCGACGGCGCCCAAGGGCGCCAGCACATCGAGCGATGGCAGCGAGCGCTCGCCATCGTTTTCAAACGCGGGATTGCCTTTCCAGGCCAGGCCCACGCGCAGCGGTGTGTGCTGCGATGCAGGCGACAGGCGCGCGGCCCAGGCGTCCGCGGCTGACGGCTGCGCCTGCAAGTACGGCACAGGTACCGGTATCGTTTCCAGGGTCGTGCCGCACAGGCCCGGCAAGCTCAGCACTGCCACCCAATAGTCCCAGCCCTCGGCCGGCACGGCTTCGCCTATGGCCAGCACGCGATCGATGCCGGGCAGGGTTTGCAGCAGGGCCTTGAGCGGTGGATGGCACAGCACGCTCACCTTGGCCGCGCCCAGTTGCCTGAGCAGCGGCACATAGCGGCAAAAGAGCAGCATGTCGCCCATGCCCGCCTCCGGACAGATCAGCAGCGACTTGCCGGCCAGCGCTTCGCCCTGCCAGCGCGGGAAGCGGAAATAGTCGGCAAACGCAGACGGTTGTGGCCGCGCCTCCAGCATCTGCCAGCCTTCGGTCAGTCGGCCCTGGCGCAGCAGCAAATAGGCCAGGTTGTAGCGCGCGTTTGCATAGCCATGATCGAGTGCGATGGCGCGGCGGTAGCAGGATTCCGCCTCTGTCTCGCGCTGGGCGCAGGCCAGCAGCACGCCCAGATTGGACCAGGCTGAAAACAGCTCCGGCGCCAACGCCAGCACCCTGCGCTTGATACGCTCGGCCTCGGCCAAGCGCCTGCACTGCATCAACAGCGCAGCCAGGTTTTGCAGCAGATGCACGTCATCGGGTGATTGCGCCAGCGCGCGCCGGTAGTACGCTTCGGCATCCTGCAGCGCACCCGTTTGCCCGCGCATCCAGGCCAGGTTGGATAGGGCGACAACATCATCAGGATGGTGCGCCAGCGCCAGCTGGAAGCTGGCCTCGGCACCGGCCACATCGCCGGCTGCCAGCAGGGTGCCGCCCTGCATGGCAAGCAGGGCGGCCTGGCGAATATCAGTATCGGGAATGCTCATCGAAAGTGCCATGCTGTGTCGAGGCGCCCAGCATAGCACTGCCCCGCCTACACGGCCACGGCCCGTTCCAGCATCGCGTGCAGCAGCACATTGCAGCCCGCTTCCAGGTGTTCGGGCTTGGCATCCTCGATTTCATTGTGGCTGATGCCATCCTTGCAGGGCACGAAGATCATGCCGGCCGGCGCCAATCTAGCCGCGTAAATGGCGTCGTGGCCGGCGCCGGAGACCACGTCCATCACGGAGTAGCCCAGCTTTTCCGTGGCGTTGCGCACGGCGCCCACGCAGTCCGGGTGGAAGGGGCATGGCGGGTAGTAGGACACGCGCTCTAGCGTGATGCCGAGTCCCGTCCTGTCGCGGGTGGCATCAATGAAGGCCGTGATTTCGCCGTGCATAGTGTTGAGCAATTCATCGCTCACATTGCGCAGGTCGATGCTGAATTTCACTTCGCCGGGAATCACGTTGCGGCTATTCGGAAACACCTGCACCATGCCCACCGTGCCGCGCCCATACGGCGGATAGCGGTTGGCAATCGCCACCACTTCCTGCATGATGCCAGTGGCCACCTGCAGCGCATCCTTGCGCAGTCCCATTGGCGTCGGTCCCGCGTGCGCTTCCATGCCCGTCACCACGCAGTCATACCAGGACAGGCCCATCACGGCCGGCACCACGCCGATGACTTTATCCGCATCTTCCAGCACCGGGCCCTGCTCGATATGCGTCTCGAAATAGGCGCCGATGGGATGATCGCCCGGCACCTGTTCGCCTTTGTAGCCGATGCGCGCCAACTCCTCGCCTACGGTCTTGCCTTCCGTGTCTTTCGCCGCGTACGCAGTCTCCAGGGAAAAGGCGCCGCAGAAGACGCCGGAACCCATCATCACGGGCACGAAGCGAGAGCCTTCTTCATTGGTCCAGAAGGCCACCTCGATGGGTGCCTGCGTCTTGATTTTCAAGTCATTCAGGGTGCGCACCACTTCCAGGCCCGCCAGCACGCCGTAATTGCCATCGAACTTGCCGCCCGTGGGCTGGGTATCGATATGGCTGCCCGTCATCACGGGCGGCAAGGTATTGTCCGTGCCGTCGCGGCGCATGAAAACATTGCCGATCTGGTCGATGGTGATGCTCATTCCTGCTTCGCGGCCCCACCCCACCACCAGGTCGCGCCCCTGCTTGTCCAGGTCCGTCAGGGCCAGGCGCTTGACGCCGCCCTTGGGCGTGGCGCCGATTTTTGCCAGCTCCATCAGGGCCGCCCACAGGCGTTCGCCATTGATCCTCAGTTCACTCATGCCACTCTCCTTTTTCATGCCGTGACCGCAGAGAAAGCCGGGCGCTGCACATAGCGCCCCGCTCCCTCGACGGCCATCAATTCGCCCTTGTGGAACACCACCTTGCCAGCAGCGATCGTGGTGCTGGGGATGCCGCGCACGCTGCGCCCTTCGAAGACATTGAAGCCTCCTTTGGCGAACTGCGTGGCGGCAGAAATGGTGCGCGTGCCTTGCGGGTCCCACAACACGATGTCGGCATCACTGCCCACGGCGATGACGCCCTTGCGCGGATACATATTGAAGATCTGTGCCGCATTGGTGGAGGTGACCTTGACGAATTCGGATGGCGTCAGCATGCCCGAATTGACGCCCGCGTCCCACACCACGGCCATGCGCTCCTCGACGCCGCCGCAGCCGTTCGGGATGCGCGTGAAGTCCTGCTTGCCCGCCGCCTTCTGTTCGGCGCAAAAGGTGCAGTGGTCGGTGGCTGTCGTGTGCAGGTTGCCACTCTGCAGACCATGCCACAGGGCCGCTTGATGGTGCTTGCCGCGAAACGGCGGACTCATGACATGACCCGCCACGAAATCGAAATCATCGCTCTGATACACGCTGTCGTCGATCACCAGGTGGCCCGCCAGCGCTTCGCCATACACGCGCTGGCCATTCGCCCGCGCCCGCGTAATGGCATCGAGCGACTCTGCACACGAAACGTGCACGATGTACACGGGCGTGTTGAGGACGTTGGCAATGGCGATGGCGCGGTTGGCCGCTTCCGCTTCCACGGCCGGTGGCCGCGACAGCGGATGCGCCTGCGGCCCCGTGATGCCTTTCTTGAGCAAGGATTGCTGCAACTGGAACACCAGCTCGCCGTTTTCCGCATGCACGGTAGGCAGCGCACCCAACTCCAGCGAACGGGTAAAGCTTTTCACCAGGGTTTCATCGTCGGCCATGATGGCGTTCTTGTAGGCCATGAAGTGCTTGAAGCTGTTGACGCCATGTTCGCGCACGAGAATGCCCATCTCTTCATGTACCTGCTCGCTCCACCAGGTAATCGCCACGTGAAAGGTGTAGTCGCCCGCTGCCTTGGCCGACCATTCGCGCCACTGGTGATAGGCCTCGATCAGCGACTGCTTTGGGGCCGGGATGACAAAGTCCATGATGGTGGTGGTGCCGCCTGCCAGGCCGGCCGCCGTACCAGTGAAAAAATCGTCGGCCGTCACCGTGCCCATGAAGGGTAAATTCATGTGCGTATGCGTATCGATCCCGCCCGGCATCACGTACTGGCCGCCCGCGTCGATCACGGTGGCGCCAACGGGCACCGGCAGGTTCTCGCCGACGGCAGCGATGATATCGCCTTCAATCAGTACATCGGCACGGAACGCACGGTCGGCGTTGACGACGGTGCCGCCACGTATCAGTGTAGTCATATTGCTGTCTCCTCGTTTAGTCGATCAAGCGAGCGGCGCCTGCTGCATGTGTGCCACTACCTTGCCCTTCATCATGACGCCATAGACGACTGCGGCGATGGCCACGCCCACGAACCAGGCGTAGGTATAGACGGTTTTAAAGCCTTCGGCCACGTCGGGAAAGGCCGTGGGAAAGGCCGCGTTCAAAAAGCCCGGGATATTCGGCAGCACGGCGATGACAAAGGCGATCAAGGCCGCCATGTTCCAGCCATTGCCGTACGAGTAGACGCCATCGTCGCGATACAACTGCTTCACGTCGAGCTGGGTCTTGCGCACAAAGTAATAGTCGACAATGAGGATGCCGGCGATGGGGCCAAGCAGGGCCGAATAGCCGATCAGCCATGTGAAGATATAGCCCTGCGTCGATTCCAGTACCTTCCACGGCATCATGACGATGGCGATGAAGGCGGTGATGTAGCCGCCCATCTTGTACGAAATCTGCTTCGGCGCCAGCGAGGAAAAGTCATACGCTGGCCCCACCAGATTGGCCGCCAGGTTGACGCTGACGGTGTCGATCAAGAGAATGATCAGCGCGATCAACACGGCGGCGCCCGTCATACGGCTGGCCAGGTCGACGGGATCCCAGATGGCCTTGCCGTACAAAACGACGGAAGCGGAGGTAACGATCACGGCCAGCATGGCCAACAGGCCCATGGGCACGGGCAAGCCGATCGACTGGCCGACGATCTGGTCGCGCTGGGTCTTGGCGAAGCGCGTGAAGTCGGGAATGTTCAGCGCCAGGGTAGCCCAGAAGCCCACCATGGCCGTCAGCGATGGCCAGAAGACGCTCCAGAACTGGCCGGCCTTTTTACCGCCGGGGATGAATTGCGATGGCTGGTCCAGCAGCGCACCTACGCCCCCGGCTTTGGTATGCACCCAGTACAGCAGCACGAAGCAGATGAGAATTTTCAGCGGCGCCGTGTAGGTTTCCAGCTTGCGGATCGATTCCATGCCGTGCAAGATGTAGTAAAACTGGATGGCCCAAAAAGCCAGGAAGCACAGCAGCTGGCTGCCGTTGATGCCCAGGCCTGCGATCTTCTCGCCGCCCAGTTCATGCCCCATCAGGACACCCATCAGGGTGTAGATCATCTGGCCGCCGAACCAGGTCTGGATGCCATACCAGCCGCAGGCGACGATGGCGCGCATCAGCGCTGGCAAGCGCGCGCCCATGGTGCCGAACGAGGCACGCGCCAGCACCGCATACGGGATGCCGTACTTGGTGCCCGCGTGGCCAATCAGCAGCATGGGCAAGAGCACGATGGCGTTGGCGATAAATACCGTGAGCACGGCCTGGTAGCCGGACATGCCGCTATCGATCAGACTGGCCGACAGCGTATAGGCGGGGATGCACATCACCATGCCGACCCACAGCGCGGCGAAGTGATACCAGCGCCAGGTGCGCTGCGCCGCCGTGGTGGGCGCAAGGTCTTCGTTCCATAGCTGCGTGTTGCCTGAATAGTCGTGGTTCACAGGTATTCTCCATCGGTTAGACCGCTGGCAACTTGAAGATGCCAGGGATACTGCAATGTGGAAACGGCTGCGGCCTAGCTTACCGCAAGACTGGGGAATGTTTACAAATCAAACACATGCAAAAATCGTGCCCTGTTTTTTTAGCCAGACGTTAGCCTTACAATGGCTAACAGAAGCGTAGCGAGCGGCAGCGGTTTGTGGCCGAGAAGCGCAACCGTGCTAGAGCACGGTGAGCATCACAGGCCGCAAAGCGCGACGCGCAGTAGCTTATGTTAGGCCGTCACCAATGCGCGCGGGTTACGCGGGTCCTGCGTCCAGTTCATGTAAGGTTTGCCTGTGGTCTGCGGCACCATCGTGATGCAACCCTGCACCGGACAGGTGATTTCGCACAGGTTGCAGCCCACGCATTCATCCTTGATGACTTCATAGGTACGCGTGCCGGCGGCGTCGATCAGTTGCGCGATGGACTGGTGCGAGGTGTCTTCGCAGGCCACGTAGCACTTGCCGCATTTGATGCAGTCGTCTTGGTTGATTTGCGCGATGACCTGGTAATTCATGTCCAGGTATTTCCAGTCCGTCGTGTTGGCCACGGCCTTGCCGGAAAAATCGCTGATACGTTCGTAGCCCTTTTCATCCATCCAGCGCGACAGGCCATCCTTCATCTCTTCGACGATACGGAAACCATGCAGCATGGCGGCCGTGCACACCTGCACGCAGCCGGCGCCCAGGGCGATGAATTCGGCTGCATCGCGCCAGTTGCCGATGCCGCCGATACCAGAAATGGGCAAGCCGCGCGTCTGCGGATCACGGGCGATTTCGGCCACCATGTTCAGGGCGATGGGCTTGACGGCCGCACCACAATAGCCGCCGTGCGTGCTGGCGCCGCCCACGATGGGCAAGGCCACCATGCGGTCCAGGTCCAGCGATGTGATGGAGTTGATGGTGTTGATCAGTGAAACCGCATCGGCGCCGCCCGCCTTGGCCGCACGCGCCGGCAGGCGCACGTCCGTAATGTTGGGCGTGAGCTTGACGATCACGGGGAGCTTGCTGTGCTTCTTGCACCAGGCGGTGACCATCTGCACGTACTCGGGCACCTGGCCCACGGCGGCGCCCATGCCGCGCTCCGGCATGCCATGCGGGCAGCCGAAATTGAGCTCGATGCCATCGGCGCCCGTCGCCTCCACCTTTGGCAGGATGTCGGCCCAGTAGTGCTCCTCGCACGGCAGCATCAAGGAGACGATGATGGCGCGGTCAGGCCAGTCCTTTTTTACTTGCGTGATTTCGCGCAGATTGATCTCCAGCGAACGGTCGGTAATGAGCTCGATGTTGTTGAAACCCACCACTTCGCGGTTCTTGCCATACAGGGCGGAATAGCGCGAAGAGACGTTGACGGCGGCCGGATCTTCGCCCAGGGTCTTCCATACCACGCCGCCCCACCCCGCCTCGAAGGCGCGCACCACGTTATAGGCCTTGTCGGTCGGCGGTGCGGACGCCAGCCAGAAGGGATTCGGCGCCTTGATGCCGCAAAATTCGATGCTGAGATCAGCCATTATGCAGCCTCCACCTTGGAAAGAAGATCGTGATGAATGGCCAGTGCGGCCAGCTTGCCATGCTGGACGGCCTGCACCGTCAAGTCCTGCCCCGGCGCCACGCAGTCGCCGCCCGCATAAATCCCCGGCAGCACCGTGCGAAGGCCCGCGTCGACGGCGATCTTGTCACCCTCGCGCCTCAAAAGGGAAGCCATGGGATCGTGCAGCACTTGGGTATCGAGACTTTGGCCGATAGCCTTGAAGATGGCGTCGGCCGCCACGTCGAACGTCTCGCCCGTGCCAAGCAGGCGCGTGCCCTGCATCTGCGTTTTCTCGAAGCGCATGCCGGCTACCTTGCCGGAGGCATCGAGCAGCACCTGTTGCGGCTGGGCCCAGGTCAACATGCGCACCTGGTTCGCCTTGGCGATCTCCTGTTCATGGTGAGTGGCCGTCATGGCGTCGAAGCCGCGCCGGTACACCAGCGTGACTTCCTCGGCACCGAGCCGTTGAATTTGCACGGCCATGTCGATGGCCGTATTGCCGGCGCCAATGACGATGGCCCGCTTCGGCACGGGCAAGGTGGCCAGATCGTCCGCCTGGCGCAGCGCGGCAATGTAGTCGACGGCGGCCAGCAAACCCGGCGCATCCTCGCCTGTCAGGCCCAGCTTGCGGCTGGCACCCAGGCCAAGGCCCAGGAAGACGGCGTCGTAGCGGGCATGCAGCTCGCACAGCTGCACATTGTCACCCAACACCTGCTGACAGTGGATGGTGATGCCGCCTATGCCCAGCAGGAAATCGATTTCCTTTTGCGCGAAGTCGTCTGTCAGCTTGTATTTGGCGATGCCATATTCATTCAGGCCACCCGCCTTGTTTTCCTTCTCAAAGATCACCACGTCGTGCCCCAGCATGGCTAGGCGGTGCGCGCACGACAGGCCGGCAGGTCCCGCGCCGACGATGGCGACGGTTTTGCCCGTGGCCGGCGCGCGTTTGAACGGATGGCTGGCAAAATGCATGTGGTCGACGGCATAGCGCTGCAGCAGGCCAATTTTCACGGGCTGGCCTTCCGCATCGTGGTTGCGCACGCAGACGTCTTCGCACAGGATTTCCGTCGGGCAGACGCGCGCGCAGCTGCCGCCCAGGATGTTCTGCTTCAGGATGCCGGCTGCGGCGCCGTTGATGTTCTTGTCGTGGATGTTGCGGATGAAGCTGGCCACGTCGATTTCCGATGGGCAGATGCGGCTGCACGGCGCGTCGTAGCAATACAAGCAGCGTGCGCTTTCGATGGCTGCCTGGCGCGCCGTCAACGGTGGCGCCAGGTCTGTGAAATGCCCCGCCAGCTCGGCGCTGGGCAAGGCAGGATGCGGCAAATAATGTAGGGATTCGATCATCACGCTTTCCTTGTCATTTCCTGCTGTGGATTTTTCTGAAATACGTGCCCTTACTTCATCTGCGGAAAAGCAAATTCCACGCCAGCGCTGGCCGTGTTGGGCCAGCGCTGCATGACGGCCTTGTGGCGCGTATAGAAACGCACGCCTTCCGGGCCGTAGGCGTGGTGGTCGCCGAACATGCTGCGCTTCCAGCCGCCGAAACTGTTGAAGGCCATGGGCACGGGAAGAGGTATGTTGACGCCCACCATGCCGACCTGGATCTGGCGCACGAATTCGCGCGCCACGCCGCCATCGCGCGTGTAGATGGCCACGCCGTTGCCATACTCGTTGGCGTTTATGAGTTCCACCGCATGCACCACGTCGGGCGCGCGCAGCATACACAGTACGGGACCGAAAATTTCTTCCTTGTAGATGCTCATGTCGGGCGTCACGTGATCGAACAGGGTACCTCCCACGAAGAAGCCGTTTTCGCGTCCTGCCACCACGTGGTTGCGGCCATCGACGACTAAAGTGGCGCCTTGCTCCACCCCTTCGCCGATCAGTTTTTCAATACGCAGCTTGGCCGCAAGCGAAACCACGGGCCCCATCTCAGCACCATGCTCCATGCCGTCGCGCACTTTCAGTGCAGCCGTGCGCCGCGCCAGTGCATCGATCAATTTGTCACCCGCATCGCCCACGGCCACCACCACCGAGATAGCCATGCAGCGTTCGCCGGCCGAACCGTAGGCGGCGCCGATCAGGGCGTCGACCGTCATGTCCATGTCCGCGTCGGGCATCACCACCATGTGGTTCTTCGCGCCGCCCAGGGCCTGCACGCGCTTGCCGCTGGCGCTGCCACGCGCATAGATGTATTCGGCGATCGGCGTGGAGCCGACAAAGCTGATGGCTTGCACGACAGGATGATCGAGCAGGGCGTCGACCGTCACCTTGTCGCCCTGCACCACATTGAAGACGCCGTCCGGCAAGCCTGCGTCCTTCAACAATTTTGCATGCAGCATCGAGGCCGAGGGATCGCGTTCGGACGGTTTCAGCACAAAGGTATTGCCGCAGGCGATGGCGACGGGGAACATCCACATTGGCACCATCACGGGGAAATTAAATGGCGTAATGCCGGCCACCACACCCAGCGCCTGGCGCATGGACCAGGCATCGATGCCGCGCGAAATCTGGTCCGTGAATTCCCCTTTCAGCAGTTGCGGAATGCCGACGGCAAATTCCACCATCTCGATGCCGCGCGCCACCTCGCCCTGCGCGTCGGCAAAGGTCTTGCCGTGTTCGCGCGTCAGCATGGCGGCAAATTCATCCGTGTGCTGCTGGCACAGCTGCAGGTAGCGAAACAGCACGCGCGCGCGGCTCAAGGGTGGCGTGGCCGACCATGCAGGGAAGGCGGCGGCGGCGGCCTGCACTGCCGCATCGACGTCCTCTACGGTCCCCAGCGCCACGCGGGCGACCGGGACGCCCAGGGCGGGGTTATAGACGTCGCCATAGCGGCCGCTGTTGGTGTCAACCTTGGCGCCGTTGATAAAGTGGGTGATGGTATCGAGATCGCTCATGGTTTTTCCTTAGTCCAGATTTTTCAATACTGTCGCCAGCTTGCCGAACAGCTCGTCGACGTGCTGCTTTTCCAGCACCAGCGGTGGCGACAGGGCAATGATGTCGCCCGTCGTGCGTATCAGTACGCCGTCGGCGAAGGCTTGCTTAAAGGCGTTAAAGGCGCGCGTGCCCGGCTTGCCGGCAATGCCTTCGAGTTCAATGCCGGCGATCAGGCCAATGCTGCGCAGGTCGATCACATGCGGCAGCCCTTTGAGTGAGTGCACGGCGTCGCTCCAATACGCCTGCATCGCTTTCGCGTGGCCCAGGATGTCCTGTTCCTCGAATACTTCCAGCGTCGCCAGCGAGGCGGCGCAAGCGAGCGGATGGCCGGAATAGGTATAGCCGTGGAATAGTTCGATGCCGGCTGGTGCATCCATAAAGGCGTCGTGGATGTATTTTTTGCTGAACACGGCACCCATCGGCACCATGCCGTTGGTGAGGCCTTTGGCGGTCGTCATCAGGTCCGGTTCGACGTCAAAATAATCAGCCGCGAACGGCGTCGTCATGCGGCCAAAACCCGTGATGACTTCATCGAAGATCAGGAGGATGCCGTGCTTGGTGCACAATTCGCGCAAGCGTTTCAGATAGCCTTTCGGCGGAATCAGCACGCCCGTGGAGCCGGCCACTGGCTCCACGATGACGGCGGCAATGGTGGAAGCGTCGTGCAGCGCGACGATGCGTTCGAGTTCATCGGCCAGGTGCGTGCCATATTCCGGCTCGCCCACCGTGTAGGCGTTCTTTTCCAGGTTGTGCGTGTGCGGCAAGTGGTCCACGCCGGGCAGCAGGGGGCCGAAGGTCTTGCGGTTGCCGCCGATGCCGCCCACGGAAATGCCGCCAAAGCCCACGCCGTGATAGCCGCGTTCACGGCCAATCAACCGCGTGCGAGCCCCTTCGCCACGCGCCCGGTGATAGGCCAGCGCAATTTTCAGGGCCGTGTCCACAGCTTCGGAACCGGAGTTGGTGTAGAACACGTGGCCGAACTTGTGGCCCGTATAGTCCATCAGTTTTTCCGCCAGCTCAAAAGCTGCCGGATGGCCCATCTGGAAGGTGGGCGCGAAGTCAAGCTGCCCCACCATCTCGCGGATGGCGCCGACGATCTTCGGCTGCGCATGGCCGCACGGTACGCACCACAGGCCGGCCGTGCCATCGAGGATGGCATTGCCATCGACGTCCTTGTAGTACATGCCTTCGGCCGATACCAGCAGGCGCGGGTTGGCCTTGAAATCCCGGTTGTTCGTAAATGGCATCCAGAATGCCGACATCGATTCCGGCCTCGCTGTGTTCATGACCTTCTCCTTGGGATGGGCTGCCGCCGCGCAATATCATTTTTGACGAGGCGTAAAATAATTTACCAGTTGGCAAAAAGCTGATGTAATAATAGACAGGCCAACCCCGATGGCACAGATACACAAACGGTAAAGTATCCCAACCGTACAGGTCAAAAAACCACTACAATTTTGTGCAGGGCAGCATAAGGAGTACCGGTGACGCACCAGCCCAGCAACGACAGCACGGACGATGCCGCAGGCAATGCCAGCGGCTGGCCCGTGCTGGAAATCGGCCGCAACAAGAAAGGCGGCCTGGTCGAACAGATCGTCATCGCCATCAGTGTCATGGTAGGCAGCCGCGCCTTGCGCATTGGCACACGCATGCCGTCCGTGCGCCAGTTTGCCAAGTGCAATGGCGTATCCACCTTCACCGTCGTCGAGTCGTACGACCGCCTGGTCAACCTGGGCCTGTTATCGTCACGGCGCGGCTCCGGCTATTTCGTCGCGCGCCACGATATTGCCGCCTCGCCGCAGGCGGCCGCGCATGCCAATGCCAATGCCAACGCCAATCCCAGTCCCAGTCCCACCGCCATCGATGCGCTCACGCCGGACCTGTATTCCGGGGTGTCGGAAGCGCTGCCCGTGGGCGCGGGCTGGCTGCCGCCCGAGATGTATGGCGAGGCGACCGTGCTCGATGCCGTGCGCCAGGCCATGCGCATCCCCGCCAGCCGGCTGCGCGGCTATGGCCATCCTCTGGGTTTTCCCTCGCTGCGCCAGCACCTGGCGACGAGCCTGTCCGAAGACCTGTTCCAGGTTGAGCCAGACCAGGTCTTGCTGACACATGGCGCCACGCACGCGTTCGACCTGATTCTGCGCAGCCTGACCAAGCCGGGCGATACGGTGCTGGTGGAAGACCCCGGCTACAGCAATTTGCAGTCGCTGATACGCCACCACGGCTGCATCCCGGTCGGCATTGCGCGCGGCGAGGCAGGACTTGATCTCGATGCGCTGGCCAGCGAGGCGGCCCGTACGCAGCCGAAACTGATGTTCGTCAACACGGTGCTGCAAAACCCTCTGGGCACCTCATTGAGCCAGGCGCAGACGCACCGCTTGCTGGCATTGGCCGAGCAATTCGATTTCTGGCTGGTGGAAGATGATATTTACCGCGAGATGGCGGCGCGCGGCGAAGCGTCGCTGGCCGCCATGGATGGCTTGCGCCGCGTGATCCGCGTGGGCAGCTTTTCCAAGACCCTGTCGCCCGTGCTGCGCGTGGGCTCCATCTGCGCCTCGCTTTCGCTGGTGGCCGAACTGGTGCGCGTAAAGATGCTGGCGGGCCTGACGACGTCGGAAATCAACGAGCGCGCCGTCTACCATGCCATCTCCGCACGGCCTTACAAGCGCATGGTCGAACGGCTGGTGGCGCAGCTCGACGCGGCCCGCGAACGCAGCATCGACTGCCTGGCGCAGGTGGGCATGGCACCTGTGGCGCGGCCGCGCGGCGGCATGTTCGTCAGCGCCGGCTGGCCCGACGTCCAGACGCCGGAATGGAGCGGAAAAGTCATCGCCGACATGGCGTTAAAGGCGGGCATCCTGCTGTCGCCAAACGAATTTTTCATGCTGCGCGCGCCCGAGACGGTGTGGTTCCGCTTTAACGTCGCCTACACCGACACGCCCGTGCTGCAAGCCTTCCTGCAATCGATCCGTCCCCGCTAGAGAGCGACCATGGCCAGCGACAAATCCTCCATCCCGCAAGTGAAAAATGCTGGCGGCCGGCGCCTGCAAAACCGCGACCGCCTGGAAGCGGACATCCTGGAGCAAGCCGTGCGCGTGTTCGCGGAAAATGGCTACGAAGGCGCATCGATCGCTACCATCGCCGAGCGGGCCGGGATGTCGAAGCAGAACCTGATGTATTACTTCCCCAGCAAACAGCTGCTGTACCAGCGCGTGCTCGATGATGTACTCGACGACTGGCTGGCGCGCATGGACATACTGGCCAATGAGCACGACGAACCGCGCGATGTACTGCGTGCCTATATCGGCGCCAAGCTGCGTTTTTCGCGCGAGCAGCCATGGGCTTCGCGCGTGTATGCGCTGGAGGTGATCAATGGCGCGCCCCTGTATGGCGCGCAGATACGCGACAGGGTCGTGCCCCTGCTGCGCAAGGATATCGCCGTCTTCGAAGAATGGATCGCGGCCGGCAGGATTGCACCCGTCAACGCCACGCACCTGATGTTTACCATCTGGGCCATGACGCAATCGTATGCGGATTTTTCGGCGCAGATGACCCTGGTGCTGGACCGCAAGCAGCTGACGCGCAAGGATTACGAGGATGCCGAACTCCTCATCACGCACATGGTGCTGGCCAGCATCGCGCTGCCTGTAACAGCGCCCGGCCCGTGATGAAATTCCCAACAAACAGATGTCTGGTGATAGCATGACGCGCTGGAGCGTTTGCAATATGCACAGGACAAATACGGAACAAGGAACAGGCATGAAACGATGGTCATCGGCGCGCAGCGCGTCATTACTGGGCAAGGCCGTCTGCGCCACCCTGCTGGCGCTGGCGCTGGCCCCGGCAGCGCAGGCACAGACATTTGGCATGATAGAAAACCAGCCTTTGAACGAAACCTGGCTCAATGCGGGCTTTTATTCGCATCATTTTCAACGCGACAAGGGCTTGAACGACAGCAATCCTGGCTTGGGCGCCGAATACCGCTTTTCCACCGTCGCGTCGGCCACGGCTGGCCGCTTCTACAATAGCGACCGCGCGTATTCCAATTACCTGGGCGTGTATTACCAGCCCATCAAGATGGGCCCGTTTCGCGTCGGCGCCGTCGTTGGCGGCTTCAGCGGTTATCCGAAGATGCGCGACGGCGGCTGGTTCCCCGCCCTGGTCCCCACCATCAGCTATGAATACCAGCGCGTGGGCATCAATATCGCCATCGTGCCATCCTATAAAGACCGGCTGTATGGCGCCCTCAGCGTCCAGCTCAAGCTGAAAGTCTTCGAGTAACGGCCTGTCGCCGCATGTCGTCGTTCGTGCCGCCCAGGCTGCTGTTCATCGCAGACAGGGTGCACTCAAGCAAAAGCCTGGCTATAGTGCATCATCGCCAGGCCATCACGACGGCAACGGGCACTCAACGACGACAGGAGAGCAATATGAAAGACATCAATTCGGCACCGGGCAGCACATCCTTCACCGCCTTCTGGAACGAGCTGTGCGACTATGCGCGCCAGGGCCTGGACGCAGTGTCGGCAATGCCCTGGCCCATGCTGCTGGCCTGCGCCATTGGCCTCGCCTTCGTCATCACCATCTTGCCGCTGGCCATCACCCTGTTTGCCATCTTCCTGCTGCTGAAGTGGGCCGGCAAGGCGGGCGGCTTCAGCTGGGACAAAAAAGCTACCCAGCCGGAACAACCGCCCCAAGCGTGACGCTCTTGTAGGGCGCATGAGAGTGGCATATAGTGAAGCGCGGTCATGACAGGTACAACACCATGGCCATGCACACCGGTCATGGTGAACATGCATGATCGAAGCTACTCCATCCCTCTACAGGAGTTTCCATATGACCACTACAGCAAAAGCTACCAGGGCCACCACCATACCCTGCCTGCGCTACCGCGACGCGCCAGCCGCCATCGACTGGCTCTGCAAGGCATTCGGCTTTGAAAAACAGTTGATCGTGCCCGACAGCGACGGCGGCATCGCGCACGCCCAGCTCAGTTTCGGCAATGGCATGATCATGCTGGCGAGCGCCATCGACAGCGAATACGGCCGCCTGATGCAGCACCCTGGCGACATCGGTGGCGCGAATACGCAAAGCAGCTACCTGGTCGTCAACGATGCCGATGCCGTCTACCGCAGCGCGCTTGCAGAGGGCGCCGAGATCGTGCTCGACATCAAGGATGAAGATTACGGCGGACGCGGCTTTACCTGCCGCGATCCGGAAGGCCACATCTGGAGCCTGGGCACCTACGACCCATGGTGAGACGGAGAACAATGATCATCAGTACCATCGCCGCCGCCAGCCTTGCGCTGCTCGGCGGCTTCCTGTCCGCCCCCATCCTCGTCGACGAACACCTCAATCAAGTGCATCCGCCGGCTGGCAAGGCGCCGTCGACAGCCGCCGTTGCCTTGCACCAGAGCCTGTGGATCGCCGACCTGCACGCCGACAGCCTGCTGTGGCAGCGCGACCTGAACCGCGGTAGCCAGCGTGGCCATGTCGATTTCCCCCGCCTGGAACGGGGCAACGTGGCCCTGCAGGCATTTTCCGTGGTGACCAAGACGCCGCGCAAGATGAATATCGAGCGCAACGGCAGCGACACGGACAACATCACGGCGCTGGTGGTGGCGCAAGGCTTGCCGCCCGCCACCTGGAACAGCCTGCTGGCGCGCGCGACCTACCAGGCCGACGCGTTGCGCCAGCAAGCTGGCAAGAGCAATGGCAAGGTCCGGGTCATCGGCAGCCGTGCCCAACTGCGCAGCTTCATCGCCGCGCGCGAGCAAGATCCCGGCCTGCTGGCCGGCTGGCTGACGCTGGAAGGCGCACACGCGCTGGAAGGCAAGCTGGCCAATCTCGATACACTATACAAGGCAGGCTACCGCATGGCCGCGCCCACGCATTTCTTCGATACGGAACTGTCCGGCTCCCAGCATGGTTTGAAAAAAGGCGGCTTGACCCCGCTGGGCAGGCAATGGCTGCGCGCCATGGAGCAGCGCAAGATGATCGTCGACCTGGCGCATGCCTCGCCCGCTACCATCGACGACGTATTGACACTGGCGACACGCCCCGTGACGGTGTCCCATACGGGCGTGCGCGGCACCTGCGCCAACGGACGCAATCTCAGTGACAGCCAATTGAAACGCATCGCCGCCCAGGGCGGCCTGGTGGGCATTGGCTTCTGGAACACGGCTGTCTGCGGCAAGGATGTGGCATCGATCGCGCGCGCCATCGGCTACACGGTAAAGCTGATCGGCGCGCAGCACGTGGCCTACGGTTCGGACTTCGACGGCGCCGTCACGACCGCCATCGATGCGGCAGGACTGCCGCGCCTGACACAGGCGCTGCTCGATGCGGGCCTGTCGGAAGCGCAGATACGCCGCGTCGCCGGTGGCAACGTGCGCGACTTCCTGCTCAGGAACCTGCCCGACGACGACGCCTAAGACAGGGCCGCGATCAGGGCCTGGTTCGCCACCTGGCTCGGCCTGACCTTGATCAGATGGCGGTACAGCGGCGGCATGACACCGCACAGCGAGTGCAAGGCATGTTGGCCGATCGCCGGACGCACGTACTGGAATTGCGCCGGATTATTTTCCGGCAGCGCACCTTCCATGGTCGAACCATAGGCACCCAGGTTCATGAAACTGGCGGCGCTATCGTCCGGGCCGATGGCCAGCACGAAGGTGCCGTGCTTGGGGTGCCCCAGATAGCTTTTAATTTCCTCCTGCAGTGCCGGCTCGGCGCCCGCCATCAGTTCATAGCGCAATTGCGCGTACTGGCGCGTGCACTCCATGAAGGGCGTGCGAATGAGGGAGTGCGCCAGCTGGCCCGGCATGCACAGCAGCAGGTTGCCGAAGGAATCGAGCAAGGCGGCTGCATCGCCCTGGCCGCCATCGCGCGCATCCTGCTCCATGGCCGCCTGCAGGAATGGCGCCAGGCCCGCATCGGGCGCATGCGGTGTGCAGCGGTAGGTCAGGGCATCGGGATAGCGGCGGCGCAAGGCGCGCACCACGGCATGCTCGGATGGCAAGGTGGCAGGATCGCGCCGGTGGCCATCGTCGCCGGCGTTCAACAGCTGCATCACGCGCGCCGACGTCGACTCAAACACCAGCGAACACAATGCCTGCGTCGCCTCGTGGATGCTCTTGCCGATGAAAAAAGACCTGGGCGCGGCGCCCGACGGCGCGCGGGCATACACGCTGGCGCCGCGCACGGCCGGATAGCAAAAGCTGCGCCCCGCCTGCGCCTGCAGCGGTGCCGGCAAGGCCGTGAAACTGGCGGCGCCATCGTAATTGATGCCCGCATTGACATCGGGCGCGGCCACTACCACATTGAAGCCGGCTGCCAGAATCGCGCCCGTGCACATGCAGCAGGGGTCAAGCGAGGTGACGATGGTCAGTTCGCCCGGCGGCGGCAAGGGCGTGCCCTTGGCGCGCTCGGCAAAATACCAGTCCACCAGCTGGCGTTCGCCATGCGCGGTGGGATCGAATACCAGGCCCTGGCGCACGACGTTATTGTGCATCGATTGCAGCACGTTGCCGGCGCCATCGAGCAGCACACCGCCCACGCCGAACGTGCCCTGCGTCTTGGCCGCCAGGGCTTCGGCTGCGGCAATCGCCACAGCGGCCTGGATGTCTATCGTCTTGTTCAAGCGGATCCTGTTACTTCATGTCCAGATCGGAATTGCCAAACCCGTGTGGCAGCAGCCAGCCCGCCGTCACTTCCATGACGTCGTTTTTCAGGTTGGTGAGGATCACGGGCAAATCGGCGCCACCCATCTCGAAAATCACCTGGCGGCAGGCGCCGCATGGCGAGATCGGCTCGACCGTGTCACCCGTCACGGCCAGTTTGGCGAAATCGCCAGGTTTACAGCCATGCGCGATGGCGCTGAAGAACGCCGTGCGCTCGGCGCAGTTGCACAGGCCATAGGCGGCATTTTCCACGTTACAGCCACGGAAGACGCGGCCATCCTTGCACAGCAGGGCCGCGCCCACCTTGAAGCGCGAGTATGGCGCGTAGGCCAGTTCGCGGCCGGCGTTGGCTTCGGCGATCAGTTCTTGGTTGTTCATTTTATTCTTTCTAAACTGGGGTCAACCCCGCTGAAATGCCGGGGATGAAAGTAATTTACGGACGGATGGTACGGTAAATTACCGGATTGGCCGTCAACGCCACCGCGCTGATTTCATACGCGTCCTGGATTTCCTTGACGGCTTGCTGCGCCGCCGCTTCCGTGCGCGCATGCACCATGGCCAGCGGCTGGCCGACGGCGACCTGCTCGCCCAGGCCCACCAGATCCGTCAGACCGACGGCGAAGTCGATGCTGTCCGTCGGACGGCGGCGACCGCCACCGAGGGCCACCACGGCCAGGCCGATGCCGCGGCAATCGCGCACATTGGCATAGCCGGCGGAAAGGGCTGGCGCAGGCACGACGAATGGCGCTTTTTCCAGGTGCTTGTCCGGATTGTCGATCAGATCAAACGGGCCGCCCAATGCCGACACCATGCGCGAGAAGCGCTCGGCAGCTTCGCCTGAATCGAGGGCCGCCATCAGCTTGACGCGCGCTTCTTCTTCCGTTGCGGCCAGGCCGCCCAGCACCAGCATCTCGGCGCATAGCGCCAGGGTAACTTCATGCAGACGCGCGGGACGCGAACGGCCCGTCAGGTAATCCATGGCGCCGCGCACTTCCAGCGCATTACCGGCGTAGGGCGCCAGCGATTCGTTCATGTCCGTCAAAATGGCCGAGGTCTGCATGCCCGCGCCATTGCCGACGGCGACGATGCTCTCGGCCAGTTCCACCGATTTGTCGTAGGTCGGCATGAAGGCGCCCGTGCCCACTTTCACGTCCATCACCAGCGCGTCCAGGCCTGCCGACAGCTTTTTCGACAGGATGGAGCCGGTGATCATGGCCACCGATTCCACCGTGGCGGTGACGTCGCGGATGCTGTAGAAACGCTTGTCGGCCGGCGCCAGCTGCGCCGTCTGGCCGATGATGGCCACGCCGATATCCTGCACCACCTTGCGGAACAATTCATTGTCCGGCACCGTGCAATAGCCTGGAATGGCGTCGAACTTGTCGAGCGTGCCGCCCGTGTGGCCCAAGCCACGGCCCGAGATCATCGGCACGTAGCCGCCGCACGCGGCGATCATGGGGCCCAGCAGCAGGGAGACCACGTCGCCCACGCCGCCCGTCGAATGCTTGTCAACGACAGGACCCGGCAGGTTCAGCGAACGCCAGTCCAGCACGTGGCCGGAATCGCGCATGGCCAGGGTGAACGCCACGCGTTCGTCCATGTTCATGTCATTGAAAAAGACGGCCATGCCCAGCGCCGCGACCTGGCCTTCGCTGACGCTGCCGTCAGTGATGCCACGCACGAAAAACTGGATTTCCTCGGCGCTCAGGACGCCCTTGTCGCGCTTCTTGCGGATGATTTCTTGGGTTAAAAACATGCTAGCTCCGACAATATGTAATGTTCAATTCTGGCGGCGCAGGGTGCGGCTGGCGCCGGGCTTGTGAAAGCAACTTGGGGCCGGAACCCCGGCGCATCGCTGCGCGGGAAATCCGGCCCCACTGTCCTGCCCTGTCCTGCTTAAACGCCGTAAGGAATCCAGACGTTCTTCACTTGCGACGCATGCGCCAGCACGGCGCGGCCGCCACTTTGGGCGGCACTATACCAGTCACGGCCACGTCCGCCGCCGACCCAGGTACGTTTCAGGGTGCCGGCCGACAGGCGCTCAACTTCCGCGCAGCCCTCTGCAGAGCCGTCATGGCGCCAGACGGCGTCGATGTCGGCGTGCGTGGCCAGCGTGCGTGCCAGTTCGTCGGCGTTGCCGCTGATGATGTTGACGACGCCACCCGGCAAGTCGGACGTGTCGAAGACCTGGTACAGGTCCAGCGCGGAAAGTGGATGCGCTTCCGACGGTACCACCACTACGCGGTTGCCCAGCGCGATGGCAGGAGCCACCAGCGAAATGAAGCCCAGCAAAGGCGCTTCGTTCGGGCAAACGATACCGATCACGCCGACCGCTTCATTCAGCGCCACGGTGATGCCTTTGGTTGGCGGCTGGTGCGCCAGGCCGTCGTACTTGTCGGCCCATGCGGCGTAGTAGAACAGGCGTTCGATCGATGCCTGCACTTCCTTCTCAGGGTTCTTGTTGCCCGTCATGGCGGCGATGCGGGCGGCGAATTCATCGGCGCGCGCGGCCAGGTTTTCGGCGATGTAGTACAGCACTTGCGCGCGGTTATGCGCCGTAGCGCTGGTCCAGCCGGACGCCTTGTGGGCCGCTTCGACGGCGTTGCGGATATCCTTGCGGCTGCCCACGCCCACCTCGGCCAACAAGGCGCCATTCACGCCAAACACCGGGGTGCTGTAGGCGCTGTCAGGGCGCGCCTGCTTGCCGCCGATGTACATCTTGGCTGTACGGTCGATGGCGAACGGATCGGCGGCTGCCGGCTTTGCTGCGGCCTTGGCCTTGGCTTCGACCAGAGGCGCCGCAGGGCGCGCATCTTCGGCCAGGGCCGTCATGTATTCCAGCATGCCTTCGCGGCCGCCTTCGCGGCCAAAGCCCGATTCGCGGTAGCCACCGAAGCCGCAGGCCGCGTCGAACTGGTTCGCACTATTGATCCACACCACGCCAGCCTTGATGGCGGGAGCGATGTCGAGCGCCAGGCTGATCGACTCGGTCCACACGCTGGCGGCCAGGCCGTACACCGTGTTGTTCGCCAGTTGCACCGCTTCTGGCGGCGTACGGAAGCTCATGGCGACGAGCACGGGGCCGAAGATTTCAGCTTGTGCCACGGCAGCCGAAGTCGACGCGCCCGTGATCAGGGTCGGCGGGAACCAGGAGCCGTCAGCCGGCAGTTCGCACGCCGGTTGCCATACGTCGCAGCCTTCGGCGCGGGCCGAATCGACCAGCGCGGCGATGCGCTGGCGCTGCACCGGATCGACCAGCGCGCCCACGTCCATCGATTTATCGAGGGGCGAACCAAGGCGCAGGTTTTCCATACGCGCACGCACTTTATTCAGGAAACGCTCCTGGATGGACTCCTGCACCAGCAGGCGCGAACCGGCGCAGCAGACTTGCCCCTGGTTGAACCAGATCGAGTCGACCAGGCCTTCCACGGCGCCGTCCAGGTCGGCATCTTCAAAGACGATGAATGGCGACTTGCCACCCAGTTCCAGGGACAGCTTCTTGCCGCTGCCGGCCGTCGCCTGGCGAATCAAGCGGCCCACTTCGGTGGAACCCGTAAAGGCGATCTTGTCGACGCCAGGGTGGTTGACGATGGCCGAACCCACGCGGCCGTCGCCGGTGACGATATTGACCACGCCGGCCGGCACGCCCGCCTGCAGGCACAACTCGGCAAACAGCATGGCCGTGAGCGAGGTGAATTCGGCCGGCTTGAAGACCACCGTGTTACCAGCGGCCAGGGCCGGGGCGATTTTCCACGACAGCATCAGCAGCGGGAAATTCCACGGCACGATCTGGCCCACCACGCCCACGGCGCGGTAGTCGGCGAATTCTTCCGACTGCAGCTGCGCCCAGCCGGCGTGATGATAGAAATGGCGCGCGGCCAGCGGCAGGTCGATATCGCGCGTCTCGCGGATGGTCTTGCCGTTGTCCAGGGTTTCCAGCACGGCGAACAGGCGCGAATGCTTTTGCAGCAGACGGGCCAGCGCGTACATGACCTTGGCGCGGCCGTGGCCACCCATGCCTTGCCACACGGGTAGCGCGCGGCGCGCCGCTTCCACGGCGCGTTCAACGTCGGCGTCGGTGGCTTGCGTCAGCTCGGCCAGGGCGCTGCCGTCGGCAGGATTGGTCGAGGCGAACAATTCAGCCGGCTCGCTCCAGGCATTGCCGATGAACAGACCGAATTTGCGCTGATGGCCGTCCAGCCACGCCTGCGCTTCTTTTTGACTTTCGGGAGCAGGGCCGTAGTCCATAGTGTTGAGAATCTCGTTAATTGTAGTCATGACGAATGTTCTTTAAGGTTGTGCGTGACGATGATTGGCCGAGTAGCTGCCGGTGACGTAGTGCTCGAGCTGGCGCTCGATGTCGGTCAGCAGGCTGGAAGCGCCGATGCGGAACAGGTGCGGTTGCAGCCATTCATTGCCCAGCTCTTCCTTCATCAGGCTCAGGTATTGCAGCGCGCTCTTGGCCGAGCTGACGCCGCCAGCCGGCTTGAAGCCCACCTGGAAGCCTGTCTGCTCATGGTATTCGCGGATCGTGCGCACCATCGTCAGGGCCACGGGAATGGTGGCGTTCACGCCTTCCTTGCCAGTGGAGGTCTTGATGAAATCGGCGCCCGCCATCATGCACACCCACGAGGCCTTGGCCACGTTTTCCAGCGTCAGCAAGTCGCCCGTGGCGAGAATCGCCTTCACGTGCGCTTCGCCGCAGGCCTTGCGGTAGGCCAGCATTTCGTCGTACAGCACTTGCCAATTACCTTTCAAGACATGCTGGCGCGTGATGACGATATCGATTTCAGTGGCGCCGGCTGCGACCGACAGTTCGATCTCGCGCAGCTTCGTTTCCATGCTCGTCAGGCCGGCCGGAAAACCCGTCGACACGGCGGCGATGGGCAAGCGGCCCTGGATGACTTTGACGGCAGGGGCGATCATCTCGTGATACACGCACACGGCGCCGGTGCTCAAATCAGCCAGGCCCAATGCCGCCATCAGGTCGGCGCGCAGTGGGCGCATGGCCTTCATGCACAGGCGCTCGACGCGGCCCGGCGTATCGTCGCCGCCCAGGGTGGTCAGGTCGATCACCTGGATGGCCTTGACCAGCCAGGCGGCCTGGTATTCCTTTTTCACCGTACGGCGGTTCGCCAGGCTGGCCGCGCGGCGGTCCGTAGCGGCGCGGTTGACGCGAATCTGGTTGATCCAGCCCAGGTCGAGGCCAATGGCCTCGTTACGCTTGAAGTCGGGGTGCATGAGTGTCATAACAAGCTGGTTCCATTAGCAAGTGGTGGTACGCCGAGGTGCTTGGCGAGGGTTTGGCCAATATCGGAGAAGGTCTCGGAAATGCCCAGTGCGCGCGGAGCGACGCCGGGGCCGAAGAAGATCATCGGAATATGTTCGCGGGTATGGTCGGAGCCGTGCCAGGTCGGGTCGCAGCCGTGGTCGGCGGTGATCACGACCAGGTCGCCTTGCTTCAGCTTGGCCATGAATTCCGGCAGGCGCGCATCCATTTCGCGCAGCGCATCGGCATAGCCTTCAACATTGCGGCGGTGACCGAAAGCCTGGTCGAAATCGACGAAGTTGACGAAAGTGAGCGACTTGTCCTGCACTTCATCGGCCGTTTTCAACAGCGCTTCGAACAAGGCCATGTTGTCGACGCCCTTGACGACGCGCGAGATGCCCTGGGTGGCGAAAATATCGCTGATCTTGCCCAGGCCGACGACTTCGCCGCCCGCGTCTTTCACGTGGTCCAGCAGGGTCTTGCTTGGCGGCGCGACGGCGTAGTCGTGGCGATTGGACGTGCGCGTATAGTTGCCGTTGCTGCCGGTGAACGGGCGGGCGATGACGCGGCCGATGTTGTATGGCTCGACCAGCTTGAAGGCCATTTCGCACACTGCGTACAGGCGTTCGAGGCCGAACGACTCTTCGTGCGCGGCGATCTGCATGACCGAATCGCCCGAGGTGTAGATGATCAGTTTTCCGCTGGCGACGTGCTCGTCACCGTGCTTGTTGATGATGTCCGTGCCAGAGGCGTGGCAGTCGCCGAGGAAACCGGGCACGCCCGACATGGCTTTGAGCTTGTCGGTCAGGTCGGCCGGGAACGATGGCGTGGTGCGGGGGAAATAGCCCCAGTCGAATTCGACGGGCACGCCGGCGATTTCCCAGTGGCCGCTCTGCGTGTCCTTGCCGGTGGAGCGCTCGCGCGCCGCGCCGTAGGCGCCGGTAAAACCGTCGCGCTGATCGAAGCCCGCGGCCCATTCACCGCTGGCGAAGTGGGCGGCGGCGCCCAGACCCAGGCGTTCCATGTTAGGCAGTTTCAAGGTCTTGCCGCTTTTGGCGACAGTGCTGGCAATATGGCCAAAGGTATTGGCACCTGCGTCGCCATACTTGGCGGCGTCTGGCGTCGCGCCAAGGCCGAAGGAATCAAGCAGGAGGATAAATGCGCGTGACATGATAAGGCTCGCTTTATGGATGTGATGCGGGATGATGCGCTCAGTGTAGGCCGGATTTTCCCGGTCTGCCGCGCGGCAGCGCCGGTGGATGGCGCGCCGCTACTGCGTAGAGAAGAGTACTTAGGCTTGCGGTTTTTCTGCCACTTTGGCCAGGAAGGCCAGGATCAGCTTGACCAGGTCTTTCGCGCCGATGGCCGCGTATTTCAGGGTTTGTTCGTGCGACAGGGCGAATGGCGACATGCCTTCTGCCAGGTTGGTAATGACGGACACGCCCACCACTTTCAGGTCGCAATGACGGGCCGAGACCACTTCCGGCACCACCGACATACCGACCGTGTCGGCGCCCAGGCGGGCCATCATGCGGATTTCAGCAGCCGTCTCGAAGTTCGGACCTGGGTAGGCGACAAATACGCCCTCGTGCAGGGTGATGCCATTCGAGGCAGCCGTTTCCTTCACCAGGTTGCGCAGGTCCGCATCGTAGGCATTGGCCATGCTGAAGAAGCGCGGGCCGAAGCGGTCGTCGTTCGGGCCAACCATCGGCGTGCCTGGCAACAGGTTGATATGGTCGCTGATGGCGACCAGGCTGCCGGCGTCCACTTCGGGGCGCAGGGAACCGGCCGCATTCGTCACGAAGAGCATTTCGCAGCCCAGCAGTTTCAAGGTGCGGATAGCGCTCGTCATCACGCCCATGCCATAGCCTTCATAGAAATGGCCACGGCCTTTCATGCAGACCACGGCGACACCCGACAAGTTGCCCACCACCAGTTCGCCGGCATGGCCGTGCACGGTGCTGATCGGGAAACCTGGCAATTCGTCAAAGCTGATGCTGACGGCGTCCGTCATCTGCTCGGCCAACACGCCCAGGCCGGAACCGAGGATCATCGCCACGCGCGGCTTGAAATTTTCAGGGGCGCGGGCACGGATGATTTCGGCGGCGTGGAAAGGGGTGTTGTTCGACATGGTTATCCTCTAGTGACTAATGATGATGGTTGCTGCCTGCGCGGTGGTGTCCGGCGACCTGCCGTCGCCCCGGTGCAGCGGGTAAAAACTGGCGCTTGTATGGGGTTTGTGGGTAGTGCCAAATGCGTATTGCGACTGTCAGCCGCCACTATGCATCAAACGCAATATGTATGGCAAATACCATTTTTCTTGCCAATTTATACAATTCAAATATAAATGGCCGATATTATAGTCCACGCAAGCCCATGCCTGCCAGCCACGATTGCGGCCTTGCCATGCCCGGAAAATAGATGCATTACGCGGGCCACGCAGGTATTTGTGCGCACGCTTGACACAAAACAGACAAATGTTTACAGTTACGGACAAATGTTTAAACCTTCAGCGAAAACCCTGTGACCGATACCAATAAAAAAGACCAGCTGTATACGCTGATCCGCAACAACCCCTTCATCTCGCAGCAAGACCTGGCGAGCGAACTGGGCTTGTCGCGCTCGGCCGTCGCCGGCCATATCGCCGGCTTGATCCGTGAACGCCGCCTGCTGGGACGTGCCTATGTGCTGCCCGACAGCCGCCCCGTGCTGTGCATAGGCGCTGCCAACCTCGACCGCAAGATGCGCACCCTGGCCACCCTGCAGATGGGCACGTCAAACCCCGTGCGTTCGGAAGAAGTATTTGGCGGCGTGGGCCGCAATATCGCGGAAAACCTGGCCCGCCTGTCGCTCCCCGTCGCCCTGCTGACGGCGCTGGGCGACGATGCCGCCGGCCACGCCCTGCAAACGCATGCGGAAGACGCCGGCATCGACATGCGCGGCAGCTTGCATTTGAGCAACACCAGCAGTGGCACTTACACGGCCGTGCTCGACGAACATGGCGAAATGCTGCTGGCGATGGCCAACATGCAACTGTATGAACAGTTGACGCCAGCCTTTTTGCACAGCCGCCAGCCGCAGCGCGCGGCCGCCGCCCTGACCGTATGCGACCTGAACCTGGGCCACGACAGCGTGCAAGCCTTGCTGGCCGATGCGCGCCAGGAGGCTGCCCAAGCGACCCCGCTGGTCATCATCGCCGTCTCGCAACCGAAAATGGCGCATCTGCCGCAAGACCTGACGGGCTTGCGCCTGCTGATACTGAACCGCGGCGAACTGGAAACGCGCGTCGCGCGCGCCTTGCCGACGGCAGCCGAGCTGCGCGCCGCCTGCCGCGAAGTGCAGCGCCAGGGCGCACGCCAGGTGATCGTCACCTGTGGCGGCGAAGGCGTATATTTTACCGATGGCGACACCCTGGACGCGCCTATCGTGCACCTGGCCGCGCGCGAAGTGGACGCCGTCGACGTGACGGGCGCCGGCGATGCCTTCTCTGCCGCCGTCTGCTGGTCGCTCTACCACAACAGCGCAGACCTGAAGCTGGCGTGCCGGCGCGGCCTGAAACTGGCCGCCATGACGCTTGAATCGGCCGCCACCGTGTCGCCGCTGATTTCAGCCGATGCACTCGATGATATTGACGACGCCGACCTGGCGCCACCCCCTCCTACCCTCTTTCAACAGGACTGAACCATGACCCAATCGAAGCCCCAACTGCACAACTTCCTTTCCTTCTCGCAAGAAGTACTCGACGCGCGCGCAGCCGGCAAAGCCATCGTGGCGCTGGAATCGACCATCATTTCGCACGGCATGCCATATCCGCAAAACGTGGAAATGGCGCGCGAAGTGGAACAGATCATCCGTGACGGCGGCGCCGTGCCAGCCACCATTGCCATCATCGACGGCAAGATTTGCGTGGGCCTGTCGCCCGAGCAGCTCGAATTGCTGGGCACCTCGCCCGACGCCATGAAGGTCAGCCGCCGCGACCTGCCGTTTGTCCTGTCGCAGCGCAAACTGGGCGCCACCACCGTGGCTGCCACCATGATCTGCGCCGAACTGGCCGGCATTGCCGTGTTTGTGACGGGCGGCATCGGCGGCGTGCACCGCGGCGCGGAAACCAGCTTCGACATTTCCGCCGACTTGCAGGAACTGGCGCAAACCTCGGTCGCCGTCGTTTGCGCAGGCGTCAAATCGATCCTCGACATCGGCCTGACCCTGGAATACCTGGAAACGCATGGCGTGCCCGTCATCAGCGTCGGCCAGGACGGTTTCCCCGCCTTCTTCACGCGCGAAAGCGGCTTCAAGGCCGATTTCCGCCTCGATACGCCAGCCGAACAGGCGGCTTTCATCAACACCAAGTGGCAGCTGGGCCTGGCAGGCGGCGTGGTCGTCAGCAATCCCGTGCCAGCCGCGCAAGCCATGCCGAAGGAAGAGATCGACACGATCACCACGCAAGCGCTGCAGGAAGCGGACGCGGGCGGCGTAAAGGGCAAGCAAGTCACGCCATTCCTGTTGTCGCGCATCAAGCAACTGACGGACGGACGCAGCCTGGCGACGAATATCGCCCTGGTCAAGCACAATGCCCAGGTCGGGACGGCACTGGCCATTGCCATGCAGGCGGTGGTGGCACGATAATAGGACTGCTGTAAAGAAGCGCGCGCACCTTCATGGGTCCGCGCGCTGTTCCCGCTTAGCACACGCAACGCAAGGAAAGCATGTCCATCGATCTTAAACAGTTAAAGTATTTTCTTGCCGTTGCCGAGGAGAAAAGCTTCAGCCGCGCCGCCGAGCGCCTGCATATCTCGCAGCCGCCCCTGAGCCAGCAGATCATGAAACTGGAAAGCGAACTGGGCGTACGCCTGTTTGCGCGCACTACGCGTACGTTCGAACTGACCGTGGCGGGCAAGGCGCTGATGAACGAAGCGGCCGACTTGCTGGCCAAGATGCGCATGACCATCGATACCATCCGCCAGATCGACCGCGGCGAAGTGGGCCGCTTGCGCGTAGGCATCGTCGGCTCGGCCATGTGGGGCCCCATCCCCAGCCTGCTGGAAGAATTCCAGACCAAGTTTCCCCGTGTCACCTGGACCATCCACGAACTCGGCCCCACGGTGCAATACGAAGCACTCCGCGCCAAGCAGATCGACGTGGGCTTCTGGCGCGAACCCAAACTCAACGATGACGACTTGCGCCACGACAATTTACGCCAGGAACTTTGCTTCCGCGAAAACGTCTGCGTGGCCGTCAATGAACACCATCCACTGGCAAAGAACACGGCCATCGAGTTGCTCGACATCGCCCACGAACCCATGCTGAGCCTGACCCTGGACAAGTCGGCCTTTCCCCGCTATCTGGTGCAATGCTGCATCAATGCGGGCTTTGAACCGGTGATTTTTCAGGAAGCAAGCGAACCGCAAACCCTGCTGGCCATGGTCGGCGCGGGTCTGGGCGTGACCCTGGTGCCAGAAACGACGAGCCGCATCGGCTGGCCCGGTGTGGTGTTTCTGCCGATCAAGACCAATCCGCCGTCGGCCAACCTGTATATCAGTTACACCACGCTCGACGACGCCCCTGTCGTGCGGGCCTTCCTGAATATTCTCAATCCGCCAGGCGCCTGAATCCAGGCAGTCCAGTCATTTATATGTGTTTCATATAAATAAACAAACAAAAACGTATTTGTCATACATATCGGGCATGATGCATAGTGATTCGGACGCCCATCGTGGCGACGGTCCCGTGCTTGCCTTGCCCGTCATGCCGACGGCGCATCCAGCCCGCTCCGGCTCATCCATTCGATGTTGTAAATATAAAAGAGACGGGCGCGACTGTTGCATGAGCATCACACTGTGTACGTAAAAGCATACAAGGCCAGCAATGATCTTCTGCATGATCTTGTGCAATACAGTGCAATGTTGATAAGGAACCATCACCTCGTGCATGAAAAACAGGCTAAATCGGCCCCACATTATATGTTTCACCTATAAAAAATATACAATATCGATCTTCCAGGAGCCAATTCATGAAACTTACACAATTTAGTTTGACGATCGCAGCCGTATTCCTGACTGCTCAAGCGTCCGCGGCTACCCCAAAACTGGGTGTCGTGTATGACGCGGGCGGCAAGTTCGACAAGTCGTTCAACCAATCCGCTTTCGAAGGCGCATCGCGCTTCAAAAAAGACACGGGCATTTCCTTCATCGAAGTGCAGGCATCGAGCGATACACAGGCTGAACAAGTCATGCGCGGCCTGGCCCGCAAGAAACTCGACATGATCGCTGCCATCGGCTTTGCGCAAACGCAAGCCGTGCAAAAGGTCGCCAAGGAATTCCCGAACGTGAAATTCGTGCTGATCGACGGCCAGGCTGCCGGCAGCAACGTCAATTCCGTCATCTTCAAGGAAGAAGAAGGCTCCTACCTGGTGGGCGTGGCTGCAGCCATGGCCAGCAAGAGCAAGAAAGTCGGCTTCATCGGCGGCATCGATATTCCCCTGATCCGCAACTTCGCCTGCGGCTACGCGCAAGGCGTCAAGGCCGTTAATCCGAAAACGGACATCACGCAAAACATGGTCGGCACCACGTCCAGCGCCTGGAATGACCCGGCCAAGGGTGGCGAGCTGGCCCGCTCGCAATTCGAACGCGGCGTCGATGTCGTCTTCGCCGTCGCTGGCGGCAGCGGCATGGGTACCTTGCAGATGGCCAAGGAAAAAGGCAAGCTGGCCATCGGCGTCGATTCGAACCAGAACCATTTGTATCCAGGCAGCATCCTGACCTCGATGGTCAAGCGCGTCGACAACACGGTCTACGACAGCTTCATGCAAGTGAAGAACGGCACCTGGAAGGGTGGCACCAGTTATAAAGGCTTGAAAGAAGGCGGCGTGGACTGGGCGCTCGATGCGAACAACCGCACGCTGATTACGCCGGAAATCGAGAAGCGCGTGTTGGCTGCGCGTAAAGACATTATCGACGGCAAGATCAAAGTGATCGATTACCGCGTCGGCAGCACCTGCCCGGTTTAAACGCACTCTTCATTCTTAAACGCGCCGCCGGGGCCTGTCTCCGCGCGGCGCGTTTCCATGAAACTATCCAGTTATGAGCCTATGCAGCCAGCAGTAGAATTTCGCAGCATTTCCAAGCAATTTGGACATGTGAAGGCCAACGCCGACGTCAGTTTCTCCATCGCCAAGGGCAGTATCCATGGCCTGGTGGGAGAAAACGGCGCCGGTAAATCGACCTTGATGAGCATCCTGTACGGATATTACCGTGCCGACGGCGGAGAAATCTTGCTCGACGGAAAAATACAGCCTATCCGCAACAGCCAGGAGGCGATCAAGCTCGGCATTGGCATGGTGCACCAGCACTTCATGCTGGTCGAGAACTTCACCGTCCTCGACAATATCATGCTGGGCACGGAAGGCGGTTTTCGTTTGGCCAGTCACCGCGCCGAAGCGGAGGCCCAGCTGCGCGACATTTGCGCGCGCTACCGCCTCGACGTCGACCCGCTGGCGAAGATCGAAGACTTGTCCGTCGGTGCGCAGCAGCGCGTGGAAATCCTCAAGCAGATTTACCGCAGCGCCAACATCCTGATCCTCGACGAGCCGACGGCCGTGCTGACGGCCCAGGAAACGGCGTCGCTGTTTGAAATCCTGCGCCTGTTCAAGGAACAAGGCAAGACCATCATCCTGATCACGCACAAGCTGCAAGAGATCCTGGAAATCACCGACAACGTCACCGTCATGCGCGGCGGCACGGTGGTGGGCGCCGTCGCCACGGCAACCACCTCGAAAGAGGAGCTGGCCAACATGATGGTGGGCCGCCCGATCCAGAGCCACTTGCCGCGTGCGCCCTACAATCCGGGCGCCACGGTGCTGGAAGTAGACGGTTTGCAACTTGCAGATGAGCAACAGGTCAAATTGCTGGCCGATATCGGCTTCAACTTGCGCGCCGGCGAGATCGTCGCCATCGCGGGCGTGTCCGGCAATGGCCAGAGCGAGCTGCTGGAAATCCTCTCGGGCATGCGTTTGCCGACCTCGGGCAAGCTGCGCTTCCTGGACAAGGACTTACCGTTTGGCAAGCGCACAGACGCCGACGGCTTGCCGCTGGCCTTCCGTGAACTGGGCATCGCCCACATTCCGGAAGACCGCTTGCGCGATGGCGTGGTGAAAAACTTCTCCGTCATGCAAAACACCATCCTCGGCTACCAGGACCACCTGAAAAACCGCTGGGGCCTGTTCAACTTCAAGGCCATCGGCGCGCGCTGCGCAGAACTGCTGAAGACCTTCGATGTGCGCCCGGCCAACCCGGATCTGCGCATCGGTTTGCTGTCCGGCGGCAACCAGCAAAAAGTGGTGATCGCGCGCGAAGTGCTGGCCAAGCCGAAACTGATGCTGGTGGGGCAACCCACGCGCGGCGTCGACATCGGCACCATCGAAAGCATCCATACGCAATTGCTGGCCCTGCGCGACGCAGGCGTGGCGATCCTGCTGGTGTCGGTCGAACTGGAAGAAGTGCGGGCGCTGGCCGACCGCATTCTGGTCATGTGCGGCGGACGCATCACCGGCGAACTGAACATTGAAGAATTCGATACCACCCGCATCGGTCTGTTGATGGGGGGAATGCATAAATCATGAATAACGACTTGCCACGCTGGGCGACAGCCTTTGTCATGCCCATGTTAAACCTGCTGTCGGCCTTGCTGGTCGCGGCACTGGTGATTTATATGCTGGGCGAAGACCCGGGCGAATCGCTGGGTATCCTCGTCCACAGCGCCATCCTCAATCCGGAAGGCTTGAGCTACACCCTGTTCTACGCCAGCACCTTCATCTTCACGGGCCTGTCGGTCTCCGTGGCGATGCAGGCCGGCCTGTTCAATATCGGCAGCGAAGGCCAGATGTATATCGGCGGCCTGGGCTTGACAGTCGCCATGCTTGCCTTTGACCAGACCCTGCCCGCCTGGCTCTTGATTCCGGCGGCCATGATAGGCGCGGCCCTGTTTGGCGCGCTGTGGGGCTTTTTGCCCGGCTATCTGCAAGCGAAACGGGGCAGCCACATCGTGGTGACCACCATCATGTTCAACTTCATCGCCGCCAGCCTGATGAACTTCGTGATCGTGAAATACCTGATTCCGCCAGGCGAGCAGAATACGGCCAGCCGCGTATTTGCCGAAAGCGGCGAAATGCCGCGCCTCTCCACCTGGTTCCCGGCGCTGGGCGACACGCCGCTGAACATCAGTTTCCTGTTGGCCATCGCCGCGCTGCTCATCTACGGCGTGATGGTCTGGCGCTCGTCGTGGGGCTTCAAGCTGCGCGCCACGGGCCTGAACAAGCATGCGGCCCACTATGCGGGCGTATCGATCAGCAAGATGATCATCATCGTCATGCTCATTTCCGGCGCGCTGGCAGGCCTGGGTTCCGTCAACTCCATCATGGGCTCGACGCATTATTTATCGCTCAACTTCGTCGGCGGCGCCGGCTTCATCGGCATCGCCATCGCCCTGATGGGCCGCCAGCATCCGGTCGGGATCTTTTTGTCGTCGGTGCTGTTCGGCGCGCTGATACAGGGCGGTTTCGACTTGTCGCTGGAAAAACCGAATATTCCGACGGAAACCTTCATCTTCATCCAGGGCTTGATCATCCTGTTCTGTGGTGCAATGGAAAACTTCTACGCACCGGCCATTTCCGCCCTGCTCAAGCGCATCAAAGGCTAACACCATGACACTCGACGACTTTCATTTCGCCAGCATCCTGGTGTCGACCGTGCGCAATGCGCCGGTCCTGATCTTTGCCGCCATGGCCGGCCTGTTTGCCGAACGCAGCGGCATGATCGACATCGGCCTGGAAGGCAAGATCCTGGCCAGCGCCTTCGCCTCCGCCGCCGTGGCCTACACCACGCAAAACCCGTATTACGGCATGGCGGCCGGCATGCTGGTGTGCGTCGCCCTGGCCCTGCTGCAGGCGTATGTCAGCATCACGCAAAAGGGCAACCAGCTGGTGGCCGGCATGGCGATCAATATCGCCATGAGCGGCTTGACCTTTGTGCTGGCGCAATTTTTCTTCCAGCAAGGCGGCCGCACGCCCGACCTGGGCCAGGCGCGCCTGTTCGACGTGGTCTTGCCAGGCACGCAATACGTGGAACACATCCCCTTCATCGGCTGGGTGTATGCCCATTTGATCGGCGGCCATTCCATCCTCGTGTATGTGGCCTTCCTGTTGATTCCGCTGGTGCACTGGCTGCTGTACCACACGCGCTTCGGCCTGCGTCTGCGCGCCTGCGGCGAAAACCCGCATGCGGCCGACTCGGCCGGCGTGAGCGTGGAAGCGACGCGCTACCTGGCCATGCTGGTGGCCGGCATTTTGTGCTCGTTCTCGGGCGCCTATCTTGCCATCGTGCAAAGCGGCTTCTTCCTGCGCGACATGTCGGCCGGCGCCGGCTACCTGGCCCTGACGGCCATGGTGTTCGGCAACTGGCGCCCCGTCTACACCTTCCTGGGCTGTTTGATGTTCGGTTTCTTCGCCGCCATCCAGATCCAGATCGAAGGCGTGGACTTGCCTGTCGTGGGCCGCATCCCCGGTTCCCTGATCCAGATGGTGCCGTATGTCGTCACCGTGATCGTGCTGGCAGGCTTGATGGCGAAATCCATCGCACCGAAAGCGATCGGCATTCCGTTTGTAAAGTCTCGTTAAGTCTGACTTAGCCTGATACAAAAAGCGAAGCCCGCGGGCTTCGCTTTTTTATGCCTGCGGAATGTCCGCCAAGGAAAAATACACGGGCAAGCCGAGACTGCGCGCCACGGCCACCATCTGCTCCGCCCCCTGGGAAGCGCCGCCGATACGCAATACGCCATCGCAGTGGCTGAGCAAACGCGTCGCATGCGCATGGAACAGTTCTTCGTAGACAAGGTCGCCGACCTGGCGCGAACCGGCCAGCGCCAGCATGGGCAAGGCCAGCCATTCACCCAGCAGTGGCAAATGCCCGGCCGCATACAGGGGCAGGCAGACGGCTTCCATGGCCGCTACATTGCGCTCCATCTTGGCCGGATCGTCGCCCGTGCCGGAGCGATACGGTCCGGCAATCAATATTTGCAGTCCCCGTTTGCGCGGCGTCAAGTGCATTTGCGCATGCTGCAGCAGCATGATGGTCTTGCCGTCGCAAATGCGCCCATCCGCCACCATCTGCATCGCTTGCGCCAGCGGCAATTCCAGCACTTCGATATCTTCGCCCTCATGCGCCAGGCCGCCGCCCTCGCTGAGGCGGCTGGTGGGATCATATTGCGCCACGAAAAAATGCAAGCGCTCCGTCACCGAACCGGGGCTCATGAAGGCCTCGAACACTTTCTGCACATGACCGACCTGGTAGCCCGTTTCTTCCTCGACTTCCGCACGGATGCGCTGCTCAGGGCTAGCTTCTTCCAGTAAACCGGCCGCCGCTTCGATCAGGAAACCGTCGTGGCCTTCGCGAAACGTGGGAAAGCGGAATTGGCGGATCAGGATCACCGTGCGCTTGGCTTTGTTGTACAGCAAAATGGTGGCGCCATCGCCGCGGTCGTAGGTTTCCCGCGTCTGCGTCTGCCACTGGCCGTCCCGGCGCAGATAGTCAAATGTGGTCTTTTGCAACAGGTACCAATCGTGCGACAGGGTCTGCACGCCCTGAATACGTACCCGTTGCTGCTCAGTATTTTCTTCGCGCATCTTGTCTCCTTGTGCTTGCCTTCGTCCTCGCCCTTCCAGATCGCGCCTTTGAGCCAGGTCAATGATATCGTCGTGCACCGCGATGTGGACAACGCTTTGGTAACGCGCTACTGCGAGTTGGGCATCAGCGTGACGCTGGCGTAAAAAAAACGGCCCGCAAGCCGCTTTTCAATTCTGCTGTTATTGCGGCCAGATCGCCTGCAACACGGCCGCCAGGCGATAGCCGCCCTCGATCAGTTGCTGCTTCGCCAGCGCCGAGCTGGGTACGGGATAATTGTCCGGCACCGTCAAGGTCCATACATTATAGACATCGCCCTTGCGGCTGGTCTGCTGCGTGGCCGGGCCAGCGACCACAGCCGCGTAGGCAATCTTTGACGCCGCCAGCGACGCATCGGCCCACTGATATGGCCAGCTGACGGGGTCGCCGCTGTTGCGGGCCACTTGCGGCGCGCTGGCGATCACGGTCCTGGCGAACTGTTGCGGCGTGCGTGTGCTCAGGCGGCGCATGGCGTAATCGACCACCGTGCTGTCCCAGTAGGAATGCAGGGGCTTGGTGGGCGACTTCGGATACGGGCTGGCCGGCCTGGCCTCGCCGTCATCCGCCGGTAACGCGGGGATCACGGCATTCGACAATGCCGTCATCTTCGCATCGTCGAGCAGCAAGTCGTTGCCGCCGCGCGCATTGAAAATGGCGACGTCGTCAATCTGCGCCTGCGTGGCAGGCACGAAGAAACTGCCATCCTTGCCGACAAAGGCATTACCCACATGCAAGGGCTGGTGGATATCGCCCACCAGATGCGTGATCAGGATCAAGGCTTCGCGCTTGCTGAAGCGGTGCGGATTGCTGGCTGCATCAGCCTTGCCCTGCAACACCAGGATCGCCTGCTTGAGCGTCTGCACGATATCATCGTCGGCCGTGCCCACGGCATGGTCGTGGTAGTGGACGTTCTGGAACGGAACATTCGTGTAATGGTATTCGCCATGTTTCGGATTGGCTGCCACATAGGTCAGCATCTCGGGCGATTGCGGGCCGCAATACGTGCCCTTCACGCAGTCGGGCCAGTTAGCGATCTTTTCCAGGCTTTCGCCAGGCAGCAGCAAGCTGGCGATCTGCGCCTGGGCGGCGCTGCCCTTGAGCAATTGATCGGCGATGGCGCCCACGGCGCGGTGGCCATCGTTACCCCAGGCCAATGCATTGCCGGAGCTAAAAGCGGCGCCCAGCGCCAGCACGGTGAGTAATTTCTTCATGCTCATTCCTTCGCTTGCGGCGCAGCCTTGGCCGGTTTCGGATATTGCTTGTTGATGTCGATCGGCTGTGCATAGGCCGAGCTCCACGTCTGCTCATGCAAAGCAGCAATACGCTGCGCCATGGCGTCGTTGCGCAGCACCACTTCCAGGTTGCGCGACAGGTCGAAATAGCCGCCCGCCCAATTGCTGGTGCCCACCCAGGCCAGCTTGCCATCGATGCTCATGGTCTTGCTGTGGATCACGCGCGCGAAGGCAATGAAACCCGTCGAAGCCGTGGGCAAGGTGACGATGCGGATTTCCACGTTCGGCACCAGGGCAAGGCTTTTCAGGTAGGCAATGGCGGGCGCTTCCGTGTTCCAGCTTGATACCATCAGCTTGATCTTGACGCCACGCGTGGCGGCCGCGCGCACGGCGTTATCGATCACGGCGTAGTACGGACGCGTGCGGTTCGGGCCATACGACAGCGGCGCATAATCGAGCAGCTGGATGCGCACTTCGCTTTTCGCTTCCGCCAGCAAGGCAGGCAAGCCCGTTTCCGAGTCGCCCACGCCAGCCGGGTTATACGCATTCGGGCTGGCCAGCAGGAAAGCGTTTTGCGCGTAATTAGCCTGTACTACCTTGCTGTTGAGTACCGTGGCACGGCCACCTTGCGACGTCAACGCCTGCGCCTGCCAATCCTGCTCAAAAATGGCCTGCACCTGGCTGACCATGGCCGCTTGCGTAATCTTCAAGCCCGTTTCATGGATGTGCTCGAACGAGCGCCAGTCGAAATTCTGGCTGCCGATATACGCCACCCGGCCATCGACGGCCAGGTATTTCGCGTGCACGATGCCATTGCCCGTCACCTTGTTGAAATCGATGAGGCGCAACTCCAGGTTGGGAATCGCCTTGATCTGGGCGATGGTGGCCGCTTCCGACAATCCAACGCCCTTCTGGTCCAGCAGGAAACGGATTTTCACACCGCGCTGGCCGGCCGCCGTCAAACTGGCCAGCACTTTTTCGAAAGCCGTGCCCGGTTTGCTGACGGCATAGAACTGGGCGATGACGATCTCTTTCTTGGCGGAATCGAACAGCTCGCTCCAGACGGCGAGCGGTTCGCGCAAGTCGGGATTGGTCAACGTGGTTTCCACGGGCGAGGTGTGGACCAGCTCAAAGCCGGGAATCGTGAAATCGGCGTGGGCGCTGCCCGCGAACAGGCTAGCTACGAGCAGGGAAACAAATAAACGACGCATGGTTTTTTCCTTGAAAATATTATTTGACGCGCACGATGCGGCCCGCCGCCGTCACGCTGCCAGCAGGCTTGCCGGCGCGCGCGCGCTCGATCAGGTAATTGCTGAAGGCGTCGATGTCGCGCACGCCCGTGTCAAGGCGGCGCGTGCCGGCCGCCAGCACGGTGAAGCGGTCGCCACCGCCGGCCAGGAAACTGTTGGCGGCGACACGGTATTGTTGATGATCGTCAATCGCCACGCCATCGAGCAAGATGCTGCCCGGCAGCACGCGCTGGCCTTGCGGACGAGTACTGTCCCAGCGGTAGCTGAAACCGTCGGACACTTGCAGCAGATTGCCCTCTTCCGCTGCGGCGCCCGGCCATTGCTGCTCGAGCAAGGTGCGGATTTGCGCGCCGGACAGGCTGACCACGATCAGCGTATTGCCAAATGGCACCACGGCCTGGTTCTGGCCCACGTTCGTCATCAGGCCTGCGCCCGCTTCCAGGTCCTTGCGGATGCCGCCATTGTTCATCAGGCCGATTTGCGCACCCGCGGCGCGCGCGCCGAACAAGGTGCTGTCGGCCACCAGGTCACCCAGCGCGGAGGCGCCACCGCCCTTGGTGCTGCGGCCCACCGTCGGCACGGCGATGACGGCCACAGGACGCGACAATTCTTGCGCGCTACGCTGCTGCACCGATGCCAGATAAGCTGCCACGGCCGGGTCCGGCTCATACATGCCGGGCAGCATGACGACGTTTTGCGCGCTGGCATCGATCACCGCATTCTTGACGGGATCGACCTTGAGTTTGATGCGCGTCAACATGTGTCCGCCCATCTGTGCTTGTGTCACCAAACGGCCATCGATGCGGCACAGATAACCTTGGTGCGAGTGGCCGCTGACGACCAGTTGAATGGCCGGATCGAGGCGCTTGACGATGTCGACCACTTCGCCCTTGAGGCCGCTGCAGTCAGGCTGGTCAACGGCTTCCTGCGTCTCGCCGCCCTGGTGCAGCAGTACCACGAACACGCCCACACCTTGCGCGCGCAGCTGCGGCAAGGTGGCGTTGATGGCGTCGGCTTCATCGCCAAATTGCAAGCCGGCAACACCGGCCGCCGTCACCACGGATGGCGTATCTTTCAGCACGGCGCCGATCAAGCCCACCTTGACGCCATGCGCTTCTTCGATGCGGTAAGCCGGCAGCAGCGGTTTGCCCGTCTGCATGTCGATCACATTGGCCGCCATGTAGGTGTAGCTGGCGCCCTTGAAGTCAGGGTTGAACTTGCATGCCTTGTCCGCGCGCGACGATTCGCAACCGCCGCGCTGCTGGCGCAGCAATTCCGCCTTGCCCTGGTCAAATTCATGATTGCCGACCGAGCTGGCCTTCATGCCCAGCATATTCATGGCCACGATGCTCGGCTCGTCCGCCCACAGCGCCGACATGGCGGGGCTGCCGCCGACCAGGTCACCGTTACCGACAAAAATCAGCTGTGCGTCTTCACGGCGCCACGCCGCCAAGGCGCCGGACAGGGTATCGATGCCGCCCGCCTGCACCGTCTTGCGCACCGGGTCGGTGACACTGGTGTAAGTGAATTTACTACGGTCGAGATTGCCGTGAAAATCGTTCAGGGCGACCAGGTTCACTTCAACCGGGCCGCTGCGCGCAGCCTGTGGAGCGGAAGCGAAATTGCTGCAGCCGGACAGGGTCAGGATCAGGGCCGCGCTGGCGACCGGAGTGCGTAGGAAGTGAGCCATTAAATGATATTTATCAAAAGGGGAAAGAGTAAACCATCTGGTGTATAAAAAAAACGGCTGGTGTCGCCACCAGCCGTTTTTATCTTGCCAAACTACGCAACAACTACGACATTAGAATTCGTACTTGACCGTCGCTTGCAGCGCCCATTGCGATTCGCCTTTGACTTGACGCGTTTCCAGGCTTTCCACCACAGGACGGGTGTTGTACACATACTTGCCGTTTTCCATACCCACGTAGTCGACGAAGCTGCGCACCAGGCCACCGGCGCCCTGGAAGCCCACTTCATTGATGCGGCCCCATTTGCGATTGAGCAGGTTACCGACGTTCAGGATATCAAAGGTAATGATGCCTTTGTTACCCTTGAAGAAGCCCGGTACTTCCTGGCTCATGCGCACATCGAAGCTGTTGGTCCATTGAGCAAAGCTCTCGTTACGGCCAATCACGCCACCTTTGGCTTTGCGCAAGTCGCCATTGGCGTTGACGACGCTCCAGAACGCTGCCTCATTGGCGGCACGGGCCGCTGGCGTGGCACCAGAGAACACCACTTCGCCCGAACCTGGCGCGCTAGGGATGTACATCAAGTCGTTGCCGGCCAGTCCGTCACCGTTCAAGTCGTTGTTGATGGTCCAGCTGTATGGCTTGCCGCTACGGCCTTCATAGAACAGACCGAAGGTGGTCTTGTATTCGCCGAAGAAACGTTTTTGCCAGTTGACGTTGGCCGTGAAGCGGTCCTTGACCAGATAGTTCGAGTTGGACGCCACGTTTTCGTTCGGATTGAAGACGGCACGGCCGCCCCAGTTCGAGCTCGACGTCGACGATGTCAGCGGCGACACTTCCGTGGCATCGCTATACGTGTACGACGAACCCCACGACAGGCCTTCGCGCAGTGGGCTGCGCACCGACAGGGTCAGCACGTTCGACTCGCCTTTGTCGGTATTTTTAGCCATCAGCACCTGGCCGAAGGCGGCATTGCTGCCAGCCTTGGTCAAGGCGCTGCAATTGGTGCCGCCGATCAGGGCGCCATTTGCATTCCAGCAAGCCGTATTGTAGGCGTTAGGACCATAGTACATTGGACGGCCATCGCTACCGGTTGCCGTTGGCGCGCCCATGTTCAGCTCTTCATAGTAAATCGCGCTCTTGGTCTGGAAACGCAGGTATTCCGCGCTGACAATCAGGCCCATCCATGGCAGCTCATGTTCGATGGCCAGGTTGGCTTTCCATACCGATGGTTGCGCCAGGTTCGGGCTCAGGGCATCGACCTTCATTGCCGGGATAACCGCTGGCACGCTCATTGGCTGCTTGGTTGGATCGGCATTGAAGAAGCCATCGGTGGTCGGGCAAGTGCCGGCCGACGAGGCGCAGGTAATGTTCTGGGTTGCCATACCGGTGTTCTGGTAAGGATTGCCCAGCCAGACGCTCATCGCCGCACCCTGGAACAAGCCGAAGCCGCCGCGAATTTGCGTCGGACGCGCCGATTCCAGCTTGTAGTTGAAGCCAAAACGTGGCTGATACAGGTTTTCGCCGTCGATGGTATGCGAGTTATCGATACCGAAACCGCCGGTCTGACGACCGTTAGGCGTGGTACGAGCAACAGTTGCCTGTGCTGCACGCGCATTGTAGATCGGCTTTTCACCGATGCGGGTGCCGTCGATGCGCAAACCGGCCATGACCGTCAGCTGCTTGTTGACTTCCCAGGTATCTTGCAGGAACAGGCCGATGTTTTTCAGCGAGAACGTCGCGACGGCGTCGTCCATCGTGCGGCCAGGCTGTGCCACCTGGTAAGAGTACGAACTTGGGCGGCCACGGCTGAAGTTTTCCAGCACGGCTGCCTGCAATTGCGCTGCCGTGGCAGTACCGCAATTGATGGCGCCGAACGAATAGCCAAACGTGGCGCTGCTGTTAATACAGCCGAAGGTGTAGTTACCGTTGACGTTTTGCAGGAACGCATTATAGATGTCGTTCTTGCTGTAGTCGGTGCCGAACTTGACTTCATGGTCGCCCAGCGACCATGTACCGGCTGCGTAGAAATCCTTGGTTTTGGTGCCAAGAATATTACGCTGACGGCTCAGTTCGGTACCAAAGTTCAAGAAGCGGTTGCCGGTAGCCAGGCTCGAAGGTGCGCCAGCTGGCAGCGCGCCGCTGAACTGCAGGCCGATTGCCGGCAGATAAGCGTTGTTGCGCGGTACGCTGTCGTAGTCGCGCGACGACACTTTGACTTCGGTCGAGAAGGTCGGGGTCCACTCGGCGGTCCATTGACCAACCAGGGTTTCCAGGCTCTTGTTCTGGTCATACCAGTACGAGCTCAGCGACAGGCCAGTGCCGGAAAAACCGGTGTAGATCGGCTCGGACTGTTCGGTCTTGGTGTAGCGCAGCATCATGCGCTGGGTGTCGGTCAGGTTCCAGTCCAGCTTGAGCAGCTTTTCCGTCGCCGTGAATTCGGAACCCGCAGGAACTGCCGAAGTACCGGCATCGATACCGTATTTGTCCTTGGCAATAGCAATCGCGCTATCGATGGCGCCTTGGGTAATGGCAACGTTGGTCTGTGCGCTGCCGACAGGACCGAATGCTGGCGCGCCGCGCGAGCTGGTGGTTTTTTCGTAGTTGGCAAACAGGAACAGCTTGTCTTCGATCAGCGGGCCGCCCAGGGTAATACCCTTGGTGGTGTCTTTCGATTTTGGCGGTGCGTAGTAAGTGTCGTCGGTGCTGTTGTAACGGTCGCCCGACATGGTGTCGTTACGGAACACGTAATAGACGCTACCTTTGACCTTGTTGGTACCGGATTTGGTCACGGCGTTGATATTGGCACCCGTATAGCCTTTTTGCGTCACGTCATAGTTAGCGACGTTCACTTGCACCGACTGGATCGCTTCGATCGAGATCGGTTGCTTGCCCGTTGCAGTACCGGAAGCTTCCAGGCCAAAGGTGTCGTTTACGGCCACGCCGTCAATCGTCATCGAGTTGTAGCGCGAGTTCTGGCCGGCCACGGAAATTTCGCCGCGTTCCTTGTCGGTTTGCGACAGGCGCGGATCGGCGCGGGCGTAATCTTGCAGGCTGCGCGAGATCGATGCCTGGGTAGCCAATTCGGTCGGGCCGATATTGGTGCCGGAACCCATGTTGTTGCGGTTAAATACCTGGTTGCGGATGGCGTTGGTGCTGACATTCACCACTTGCATCTGCGCGCCCAAGGTCGCATCGACGCTGGCCGTTTCAGCCAGCTGGATGAAGACGCCTTCGCGTTTTTCCACTTCGCCATTCTTGGTGATGGTGATCGTGTAAGGACCGCCGGCGCGCAAGCCACGCGCGACGTAACGGCCTTCGGCATCGGTGGTCACGTTGCTGGAGGAACCGGATTCAACGTGAACGATATTGACCTGGGCGCCAGCTGCTGGCTTACCGTCATTGGCTGAGATACGTCCGCTGATGGCCGACGTGGTGTTCTGTGCGAACGATGGTGCCGCCGCCAGTGCAATAGACAGGCTCAACGCGATTTGCGTTAGCCGAAGTCGTTTGTGATTGATCATCTTTAACCCCAGAAAAGACTATTATTTTTGAAAATCCTGGATTGCCTCACTGCCCGGCTGCGCCGCACAGCAACACAAACACAAGATTTCCTCTTTACGATGCTGCAACTGTTACGCCGGCTGGACTGGCTACTGGTCCTGACAAGACCATCACAAACGCCTTCCATACCTCACAGCCAGTGAAATTCAAGCAATAACGACGGAAAACGTTGTTTCCTGGCCGTACAATCCAGGGCGCTAGCACCTGTGTCATTCACCCGACATGCTGAACCGGCCGACATGGCAAGCCGCGAGTGTAATTGTTAAATATTTCAAGACTGTGACACGGCGGCAAGATACCGAAGAATGTCGTCATTTAGCCGCTTGACTGTTTGTTTCATTCTGTATCTCACCGTTATTTACTGCAAATACCCATCTTCATACGCGATCATCAATATGAATTGTGACTTTTTATCATCACACTCATCCCACTATGCATCATCGAAAAATGGATGACAAATACGTTTTTTTTTACATATTTATATATTTAAAGTATAAATAGCAAGATGTATGTAGCTGGATTGATATCGTGCTGGCGATGTCCGGGCTCATGGCGCGAGATTATAAATGAGCAATATGTGCTTGAAATTGATTCATCCAGCAATTTGGATAAAGTCATGTAACTGTCGTTAATTGTGTCGCATGGCCGCCACAGAATTAACATAAAAACATCGTGCGACTTTAGGCTCAGAAAAGAAAACGGCCGGAGAACCCGGCCGTGATGGAAGTATCAGTTTCGACAGTCGCGAAACTTATGGTTTACTACTTTTGACCGCCTTGTCGGCGGCAGCGATTTGCGCCTCAAAGCGGCTGAAACGGGCATCGAGTGCTTTCAGCAAACGTTGTTTATCTACATCTGCCAGGAAGGAATAGCGCAGGCTGTTATACGAAAGTTTTTTCAGTTCCGCATAATCGGTCTTGTACTGGCTGGCAAACAACACGTATTCGTTCGACAAGGTATTGCGCGACACACCGGCATCGTCGGTGGAGATCACGAACGGCACGCCGTACTTGCGGTACAGGGTGATCGGATGGGCTTGGCCTTTGATGCCGAGGATGTAATCATTGCTGGTCAGGTTCACTTCCACGGGAATGCCCCGATCGCGCATCTTTTGCATGGTCGCCAGCGCATTGTGTTCATAGGCGATATCCATGCCATGGCCGATGCGGTCGGCGCCCGCCACATCGACGGCTTCGGCGATATGGAAGGCCATGCCTTCCGGCGGCACCATGCCCAGCGCCAGTTCACCGGCGTGCAGGGCAATCTTGACGTCTGGATACTTGGCCTTGAGGAACTTGAACATTTCCATGTGCAGGCTGTAATCGCGCATCGACACATTCACGCTTTCCTGGCCCACGATATTCACGCCCACTACCAGCCGATTCAGGCTGGCCGCCTTGAACGCGGCCACCATCGAGGAAAACACCTGCGATGGCGACAGGAAACGCAGCACATAGGCCTGGTAGCGCATGGTGAAGTTGGCATCGTCGATGCCGGCGCTGCTGCGGTTCACGTTATCGTTATAGGCGGTGATGCTTTTCTGGAAGCTGGCATCCTGCTCCAAGCTGCCCGTCCAGTTGGCCAACACAGCTTGCAACGCGGCCGGCTGCAAGCCCGGTGCCAGTACCTGCTGGTCGAACTGCGCATTTTGCACGAACGGCGACAACTCGAAGATGGTTTCGATGTAGCTCAGGTTTTCTGCGATGGCGCGCTGCTTGAGCGTCTGCAAGCCATCGGCCGTGTTAGTGGACGCCACGGGACCGAAGTAACCAAAGGTATCAAAGAAAGTGCGGTCAGGTGGTGTCTGGATGGCGCCGTGGTTGTAGAAATCCTTGGTCGACCAGCGCTGCAGCAATTGCGCATACAGGCCCGCGTCGGCAAACACTTCGGTCGACGACAGGCAGGTGCGCTGCGCGGCAGGCTTGGCGCGCTCGGCCGCGACGACGTCCTTGCTGCTTTCGATGCGGTAGCTTGTCTTGTTGACGCAGTAGTTTTCCTTGTCGACCCAGTCGAGGAATTGCTCGGCATAGATGGCGCCAGAGTAATGGTGATGCAGGTCGCCGCCCTTGGGCATCATGGAAAAGAACAGGCTCAGCTCGGCTGTCTTGGGCTGCGCGCCCGAGACCAGGGAGGCGAAATGGCGCGCGGTGGCCGCTTCGTTGGACGTCGCGGTAGCCGCCTTGGCAGCCTGTGCCGTTCCAGTCAGTGACAGCGCGGCGGCAAGCGCCAGGCTAGTGAGTTTCTTTTGCATCTGCATTCTCGCTCAGGGTGGTTCGTATTGGAAAACGGGTAAGTCAGCCCTGCCGCCGCACATGCACGCGCTGGCCGGCCGAATAGGTGGCGGCCACAGCGCGGTCGTCGCCCAGCAATGCAAAGGCAAACAGCAATTCCTCCAGGCTGTTACAGCCCGCCGTGCGGCGTTCCAGCAGCGGCGTCGATTTCTTGTCGAGCACGATGAAATCTGCTTCCGTGCCCGCCGTGAAATTACCCAGGGTGCCTTCCAGCTGCATGGCCCGCGCGGCGCCCAGGGTCGCCAGGTAAAACATGCGCAAGGCGGGCAGGTAGCTGCCTTTCAAGCGTGCTACTTTATAGGCTTCGTTCATGGTTTGCAACATCGAGAACGAGGTGCCGCCGCCCACGTCCGTGGCCAACGAGAGCAGCACGCGCGCCGCATCGGCTTGCTCGAAATCAAACAGGCCGCTGCCCAGGAACAGGTTTGACGTAGGGCAAACAGCTGCCGCCGAAGCCGTTTCCGCCATGCGCGCGCGGTCGCGCTCGTCGAGCCAGACGCAGTGGCCAAACATGGCACGCGGGCGCAGCATGCCGTACTGGTCATACACATCGAGGTAGCTGCGCGCCTGCGGATGCAGTTCGCGTACCCAGCGGCACTCATCCTCGTTTTCCGACACATGGGTTTGCAGATAGGTATCCGGATAGGCACGCGCCAGTTCGCCCGCCAGGTGCATCTGTTCATTGGTCGAGGTGGGCACGAAGCGGGGCGTGATCGCGTACAGCGAACGGCCGTGCTTGTGCCAGCGGCGGATCAGCTCTTCGCTTTCGCGCGCGCCCGACTCGGCCGTATCGCGCAAAAATTCCGGACAGTTGCGGTCCATCATGACCTTGCCCGCCACCATGCGCAGGCCGCGCGCCTCGCTGGCGCCAAAGAAAGCGTCGACCGATTGCGGATGCACGCTGCCATACACCATGGCTGTGGTGGTGCCACAGCGCAGCAATTCATCGAGGAAAAATTCGGCCACGTTGCGTGCATGGACAGGATCTTCAAACGCGCGCTCGGTGGGGAAGGTGTACGTTTCCAGCCACGGCAGCAACCCGGGGGCGGGCGAGGCGATCATTTCCGTCTGCGGAAAATGCAGATGGGTATCGATAAAGCCCGGTACGATCAGCTTGCCCCGGTAATCGACGATAGCGGTTCCTGGCGGCAAGGTCGCCTGCAATTGCACATAATCGCCGGCCGCCACGACCTTGCCATCGGCAACGACCAGCAAGCCATCCGCATGCCATGCATGCGCGTCCTCTTTGACAGCGGGATCGGCGCGGAAGTGCAGCAAGCTGGCACGGTAAGCTTGCAATGTGGCAGGAACAATCGGCATGACTTCTTTCTATAAGGGCTCAGTGGCGGCGCGTTTCTTGCGCCGCGGTTGCGCGCTGGCAGTGACCAGGCGCAGCGGTGCGGCCAGGGCCGCGCTAGCGGCTTGCTCCCACACCATCAATAATTGACAGGCAACGGAAGCGGCGATCACGGCCGGCGCCTTGTTGCCGATGCCGGGCATGCCGATAGGACACACCATCGCGGCTATCCGTTCGGCCGGCACGCCTCGCGCCTGCAGGCGGTGCTCGAACTGCTTGCGCTTGGTCTGCGAACCGATCAAGCCAAACCAGCCGGCGTCCATGCGCGCCATGATCGCTTGCGTCAGGCGTTGATCCAGTGCATGGCTATGCGTCATGACCAGGAAACTGCCGCCCGGCGGTGCCATGACGACAAACTCTTCGGGCGTATCGGTGGAGGCGATGCGCACATTATCGGGCATCACAATGGGAAACATGTCTTCGCGTTCATCGACCCAGGTGACGTTGCAGGGCAGGTCGGCCAGCGCGCGCACGATGGCAGCGCCCACGTGGCCGGCGCCAAATAGCGTCAAATGAGCGCGCGGCGCCAGGCAAGGATCGACCAGCCAGCGTCGTCCATCCATCCCCTGTGCCACATGGGTACCCCGTTCGCGCGAGAATGTATCGGGTGCCTGGTCCGCCGTGCCGGCGATGAATTGCCCTGACATATCGAATAGCGCCGTCGCGGCGTCGCCATCGAGCGCCGTCAAGCGCCAGCTATCTTGCTGGCGGCGTTCGCGCAAGGCCTGCAGCACCTCTTGCAGACGGGTATCGACAAGTTCGAACGCCAGGTAGACGACGCCGCCACAGCATTGGCCCAGGCTGGGGCCCAGCGCGTAGCGTTCCAGCCGCGCACGGGTGTCGCCCGTGACCAGCATCGTCTTGGCAATTTCGACGGCGCGCAGTTCCAGGTGGCCACCACCGATGGTATCAAACTGGCCGCACGTGGTGACGCGCATCTTCGCTCCCGCCTCGCGCGGCCCGGAACCTTCCACCAGGGCCACCGTCACCAGCACGGATGGTTGCGTCTCGTTTGTCATCGCTGTTAGCCAGTCGTTCATCATCGCCTCCTATGCGCTGGCGCCGGCCGCTTGCACGGCCATGATCGCCTTGAGGATTTCCTCGCTGGTGGCAGGCGCATTGAGCGGTGGCTGCACGGCATGGTTGCCAACGCTGGAAATGGCGTCGCGAATGGCAAAGAAGACAGAAAACGGCAACAGCAACGGCGGCTCGCCCACGGCTTTCGAGCGGTGGATGCTGTCTTCCACATTACGGTTTTGGAACAATTTGACGCGAAAATCTTCCGGGCAATCAGAAATGCCGGGAATTTTATAGGTCGACGGCGCATGCGTCATCAGCTTGCCTACTGCGTTCCACCACAACTGCTCGGTCGTCAGCCAGCCCATGCCCTGGATAAAGGCGCCTTCCACTTGACCCATATCAATCGCCGGGTTCAGCGACTGGCCAGCGTCGTACAGGGCGTCCGCACGCAGCAGCTTCCATTCACCCGTCAGGGTATCGACCACCACTTCGGCCACGGCTGCGCCATAGGCGTAATAGGAAAACGGATGACCCGTCATCGTCTTCGCATCCCACGACAATCCCGGCGTGGCATAAAAACCGTCCGACCACAGTTGTACCCGTGCAAGATAGGCCTTTTGCACCAGCTCGGCAAATGGCACAAGGTGACCATTGACGAGGATGTGGTTGTCGAAGAAACGCACCGCGTTCGTTTCGCCACCATACAGTTTGACCGCATGGCCGGCCAATCGTTCACGGATCTGCCGCGCCGCATCCTGCGCCGCCATACCGTTCAAGTCGGCACCGGTGGAGGCCGCCGTAGCCGAGGTATTGGCCACCTTGCTGGTGTCTGTCGCCGTGGCCCGCACGCGCTCCAGGTCCAGGCCCAGCTCGTGCGCAACCACCTGCATGACCTTGGTATTGATGCCCTGCCCCATTTCCGTGCCGCCATGGTTGACCAGCACGGAGCCATCCACATACACGTGGACCAGGGCGCCAGCCTGGTTCAGGTGGGTGACGTTAAACGCGATGCCAAACTTCAGCGGCGTGAATGCCAGGCCCTTTTTCAAGATGGGGCTGGCTTCATTGTAGGCGTCGATGGCGAGGCGGCGCGCGCGGTAATCGCTGCTCACTTCCAGTTCGGCAACGAGTTCGTGGATGACATTGTCGACGATGACCTGGCCATACGGCGTGACGTTGCGCCCTTCGCCATGGTTGCGGCCATAGAAGTTGAGCAAACGGATATCGAGCGCATCGCGCTGCAAATGGCGCGCGATTTCATCGATCACGTACTCGATGGCAATGGCACCCTGCGGTCCGCCAAAGCCCCGGAATGCCGTGTTTGACTGGGTATTCGTCTTGCCGCAGGCGGCACGGATGTCCACGTCGGACAAATAATAAGTGTTGTCGAAATGGCAGACGGCGCGCGTGGCGACGGGGCCGGATAAATCCGCCGAATAGCCGGCGCGCGTGGTCATGTCGACCTTGGCGGCAAGAATCTTGCCCTCGTCGTCATAGCCCACTGCATACTCATAATAGAAACAGTGGCGCTTGCCCGTCACCAGCATGTCATCGTCGCGGTCGGCGCGCAACTTCACGGGACGCTTCAATTTCGCCGCCGCAATGGCCGAAACTGCTGCCCACAGGGCCGATTGCGACTCCTTGCCGCCGAAACCGCCGCCCATGCGCCGGCACTCGACGGTGATGTTGTGCGAATGCACGCCCAGCGCGTGCGCCACCACGTGCTGCATCTCGCTGGGGTGCTGCGTCGAACACAGCACCAGCATGCCATGCGCCTCTTTCGGGATCGCGTAGGAAATCTGTCCTTCCAGATAGAACTGTTCCTGCCCGCCTACATACAACTGGCCCTTGAGCACATGCGGCGCACTTTCAAACGCGCTTTGATAATCGCCGCGCGCCAGGTGCATGGGCGGCAGCACGTACGATTGCGCCGCTTTCGCCGCCTGTGGCGTCATGATCGCCGGCAACTCGTCATACGACACTTGCGCCAGTCGGGCGGCGCGACGCGCGTGATCGTGCGTATCGGCCACCACGATGAAGATCGGCTGGCCCACGTATTGCACCAGATCGAAGGCCAGGATCGGGTCATCATGGATAATGGGGCCGCAATCATTCGTGCCGGGAATGTCCTGTGCGGTGTAGACGGCAACAACCCCTTTTGCAGCGCGCACGGCCGATAGCTCCATGGCCGTGATGCGCGCGTGCGGCTTTTGCGACAGGCCCAGCGCAGCGTGCAAGGTCCCCTGCAATTCGGCGATGTCATCCGTGTAGGTGGCTTGTCCCAGCACATGCAATTGCGCCGATTCATGCGGGCTGGGCTTGCCCACGGCGCTCCAGGCGGCCGCTTGCAGTTCGGGCGTGGCAGGATGGTTCATGCTCTTCCTTTCAGGCGCGGCAAGCGTAGGCGTTGACGGCAGTGCGCAGCAGCGGCGCACTGGGGCGTGTTTCTAGCCAGAAACGGCGCAGCAGGTTTTGCGCCGTCGTCATGCGGTAACTGTTCGATGCGCGCATATCCGACAGCGGCGCGTAATCATCGGCCAGCAGGCGCATGGCGATCAGCAAGTTGTCTTCCGTCCACGCCTGGCCCCGCAAGAATGCTTCCGTTTGCGCGGCGCGCTGCGGCGTGGCCGCCATGCCGCCATAGGCAATGCGCGCGTCGACGATCAGCTCGCCATCGAGCTGGAAGGCGAATGCGGCGCACACGGCCGAGATATCCTGGTCAAAACGCTTGGCCAGTTTATACGTGCGGAAATGCACATCGGCACGGGGCAAGGGCACGCGCACGGCTTCGACGAACTCGCCGGGCTGCAAGTCTTTCTTTTGATAGCCTAAATAGAAATGTTCAAGGGGCATGATCCGCTGGCCAGCAGGGCCGCGCAGCACGATGTCGCTGCCCAGCGCGATCAGCCATGGCATCGAGTCACCGATGGGCGAACCATTGGCCACATTGCCGCCCAAGGTACCCGCGTTGCGGATCGGCAATGAGGCGAAGCGCTGCCACAGTTCCGACAGTTCGCCGGGATAATGCTGGCACAGCGCGCCGTAGGCAGCGTTCAGGCTGGCGCCGGCGCCGATCTCCAGTTTGCCGTCAAAGATGGCGATGGTTTTCAGGGCGGCTATCTTGCCCAGATAAATGATGTCACCCAGGTCGCGCAGTTGCTTGGTGACCCACAGACCTACATCGGTGGACCCAGCCAGCAGGCAGGCCTGCGGATGTTCGGCGCGCAACTGCACCAGTTCCTCGATGGTGCGCGGTGCGTGGAATTGCTGACCGTCATGTTCATAGCTCACCAGACTATCGCGCTGAAGCAGCCGCAACTGTTGCGCCAGAGCATCGCGATCGAAGGCCACATGCGGCAATTCGCCCATGCGTTTTGCCGCGTCGATGATGGGACGGTAGCCCGTGCAGCGGCACAGGTTGCCCGATAGCGTATCGTCGATTTCGCAACGCGTGGGCGTGGCGCCATTCTTTTCCAGGTACATGCCCCACAACGACATGACAAAACCCGGCGTGCAAAAGCCGCACTGGGAACCGTGGCATTCCACCATCGCCTGCTGCACCGGGTGCAGGGCGCCGTTGGGCTGCTGCAAGTCTTCCACGGAAAACAGGGCCTTGCCATCGAGGGTGGGCGTAAGCTGGATACAGGCGTTGACGGCCTTCATCTCAACCTGGCCATCATGCAGGCTGGCAATGACGACCGTGCAGGCACCGCAATCACCTTCGGCACAGCCTTCCTTGGTCCCGGTGCAATGCAAATCCTCGCGCAGGTGCTGCAACACAGTCTGCGTAGGGGCGGCGTTGAGCACTTCCTGTACGGCACCACGGTAATAAAAGCGAATAGGTTCTGACATGCTAGCCTCGGTATAGTCCCAGTATAGGAGATTAACACCGGCACCCGGGACAACTATATGCAAAGACTGATTTTACTTATCATCCCATATGAATAAAGATTACTTTTGGAACGGATGCGTCGCATGCCAGTGTTCGGCGATATCGATGCGGCGCGTGGTCCATACTTGCTCATGCCGTTGCACATAGTCGAGAAAGCGCGCCAGTGCCGCAGCCCGCCCGGGACGCCCCACCAGCCGGCAATGCAGGCCCACCGACAGCATCTTCGGCTGGTTCAAGCCGTTCGGATCGCCTTCCGCATACAGCACATCGAATGCATCCTTCAGATAATCAAAAAACTGCGTGCCCGAATTAAAGCCTTGCATGGCGGCAAAACGCATGTCGTTCGTGTCCAGCGTATACGGCACGATCAGCTGCGGCTGCACGGCGCTAGTGCCTGTGGCATCCGTGTACGCCACTTTTTCCCAGAATGGCAAGTCGTCGCCATAATAATCGGCGTCGTAGCGGAAACCGCCATGCTCCACCACCAGTTTGCGCGTATTTGGCGAATCGCGCCCGGTGTACCAGCCTTGCGGGGCGGAACCCGTCAATTCGCGGATGATGTGCACCGCTTCGCGCATATGTTCGCGCTCCGTCGCCTCATCCATGTTCTGGTAGGAAATCCAGCGCAAGCCGTGGCAAGCGATTTCATGCCCCAATTCCTGAAAAGCCGCTACCGCTTCCGGATTGCGTTTCAATGCCATCGACACGCCAAATACCGTCAGCGGCAAGCGCCGCTCCTCGAACATGCGCAGCAAGCGCCACAAGCCTGCACGCGAACCATACTCATAGATGGACTCCATGCTCAGGTGACGGGCGGGAAAAGCGGCCGCACCGATCATCTCCGATAAGAATGTTTCCGAGGCGGGATCGCCATGTAACACGTTATTTTCCGCCCCCTCCTCGTAATTGAGGACAAATTGCAGCGCGATGCGGGCCTTGCCTGGCCATTGCGGATGGGGCGGCGTGCGGCCATAGCCGATCAAGTCACGCGGATAATGTTCGTAGGTACTCATGCGGTGGATCGCCTATAGGAGGACAATGTTGGCTATATGCCCAATCATATAGCCCAGCGCAGTCGCCGGTATATGATTTGCACGATAAGCACATTCACTCACCTTATATACAGGATAGCAAATGGGAAAACTCAGCACGCATGTACTCGATATCGCCCACGGCAAGCCGGGAGCCGGCGTCAAGGTGGCCCTGTTTTCAGTCGCGGCGGAAGGAAAAGTTTTGCTGAAGATGGATATGACCAACAGCGATGGCCGCTGCAGCTCGCCCTTGCTGGAAGGCGACAGCATGAAGGCGGGCCAATATGAACTGGTGTTCAACGCGGGCGACTATTTCGCCGCCCAAGGCGTCGAGCTGCCCTCACCCCGTTTCATCGACCTGGTCACGCTGGCCTTCGGTATTGCCCATTCAGATGAGAACTACCATGTACCGCTGGTGGTGTCGCCGTGGTCATATTCGACTTATCGAGGAAGTTAAGCGACGTTAAACGACAAAGGCACCGCATAGCGGTGCCTTTTTTTACGTCCTTATGCCGTGAAATTCAAATCACCAGACGAAAAAAAACCCAACCATTTCTGGTTGGGTTTTTCTCAAGGAAAAACAGCCGGGGCTATTTCTCCAAATAACAAGCCTGACGATAACCTACTTTCACACTGGTTGCAGCACTATCATCGGCGCAAAGTTGTTTCACGGTCCTGTTCGGGATGGGAAGGGGTGGGACCAACTTGCTATGGTCATCAGGCATAACTTGTACTGACGGTTGCTCCCGATCGGGCAGCAGCGTCATGAATCTGGAAGAAGTTTAGATATGTATTGAGGTGTTACTTGGGTAATGACTGCGATCAACAACACGCAACATGTACTTTCTCATCCTCTGTACCTGCTAAGGTTATAGGGACAAGCCGTACGGGCAATTAGTACTGGTTAGCTTAATGCATTACTGCACTTCCACACCCAGCCTATCAACGTCCTGGTCTCGAACGACCCTTTAAAGAGCTCAAGGCTCTGGGAAATCTCATCTC